>JBBTED010000021.1:0-140023 GCA_038042445.1 Candidatus Firestoneibacteriota bacterium | reverse complement strand
TTTGTGCTGGAAACTTAAAAATAGAGGTTTTTTGAAATTTTGGGGAAACTCCACCTACAATTTATACTTGACTTGCAGTATAAATTATTTATATATTAGTAAGTGTTTAATTTAGAAATTTTAAAATATTGCATAAGAAAGTATTGGGATAAAAACAAATGAGTAATATTAAAAAACTATTTATATTAGTGTTTATTTTTAGCACATTAACGATTATTACTGGGTGTTCTGAAATTAAAGATTATATTAATAATCGGCAAAAATATTTTGGTAAAACATTTGATATCAAAGTAATATATACGGAAGATAACGGGGGCAAAGTGGAAATATATGAAAATGCAAACAGGGTTTCGTATACTTTATATGAAAGTGAAAGGATTTATAATTTTTATGTTAACGGGAAATTTGTAGAAATCAACAATGCTAATACAGTAATTTTAACAGAAGTTCCAAACTCGAAAGACCCGTTAGGGATATTGCCTGGAGTAAAATGAAGTAATTGTTAAACTGAGAATATGAAAAAGATTGTTACAACATTACTATTAGTTGTATTTCTTGTAGGATTAACAATTTCTGTAAATGCAGAGACATATTATGTGGGTTCGAGAAAATCTGATAAATATCATTATCCTTCTTGCTATTGGGCTGGGAAAATTAAATATGAAAATAGGATAATATTTAAAACCAAAGAAGAAGCAAAAAAGAATAGATATGTTCCTTGTAAAGTATGTAGACCATAAGAAAATATGAGAAAATTTTTTAATAGGGCTTTTGATGTTATTTGTTTTGTTATTGGTTCATTCTTGATTGCATATGGTTTTTTAAGTTTTACTCTTAATCCTAATATTAATAAGGGTACAGATATTGGAAGATATCAGCTTGTTGCTGATCCCCATACACCAAACAATATTGTATATTTTCATTTATTAGATACTATAACTGGAGATGTTTGGTTTAGAGCTAAAGATTCGGAAACCAAGAAGGACTTCTTTAGTTCATTACACGTAGAACGACCATATTTCTATGGATTTGTTGTTGATAAAGAAGAAGCAATACTATTTTTTTCTCTGGGAATTTCCCTTGTTTGTTTAGGCTTCTTAAGAATATATTGGAAAAGAACTACGGACTGAAAATGAAAAAAATAATAATTTTTGTTGGTATATTTTTATTCTTGTTTTATTCAAAACAAGTAAAAGCAGAGGATTATAATATAGCAAGAATGACAGAAGGAGAAGCAGTAGGGTCAGGAATACTTAAAGGAATAACTGATTACTTAAACGAAGAAACAAGAAAAAGAAATTTAAGAGAAGAACTTAAAATAAGAAAAGAAGTGGAGACGGAAAAGGCAACGCAGGAAGAGGATTATAGTCAGTCATATATTAAGAAGGAATGGTCAGTAGCAACTATTCCTGCTACTAACAATAGCTTTTTCTATTCAGAGTTAATAGCATTACTTCCAGACAGGGAACATAGTTCTGATGATAAATCGCTTGCAGATGCATTAGTTACAGTATTTATACACTTTGGTAAAAAAGTTATTGAAAGAACAAACATTGACAAAATTTTAGGAGAACAAAAATTAAGTCTTACTGGAATTTTAGAAAAAAGCGATTATAAAAAACTTGGAAAGATATCAAATGTAGATTTTATTGTATTTTGTTCTGTAGGTTCAAGTACGGAGAAATATTATGGTAAACGGTTTGATAGCGTTAATAATATAAATGTAAAAATGATTGAGATTGAAACTGGAGAAGTTGTATTAAGTATTCAGGCTGAGAAACCATCTAATTTTACTTTTTCTGATATTGCAAATGAAATAGGGTGGTCTATAAGAAAACAATTTGACTTATATGATATTAATTTATGGGAAAATTATCCTGGCATGGTGGGAATTAGAACTATAAAAAATACAGAGAGAAAAACTATAATACAAAATATACTTAAAGATTCTCCAGCAGAAAAATCTGGATTATTAAAAGGTGATGAAATAATTGCAATTGATAATATTAATATTGAAAATTGTAGTCAGACAGAAATAACTCGTTTATGTAGAGGGAAAATAGATTCTATTGCTAAACTTACGATAAAGAGAAATAATATAACAATGGATTTTAATGTGTCTCGTATGAAGGATAAAGACCTTGAGGATAACTACAAATGGGTAATTGAGGAAAGAGAAAAAAGGGAATTTTATAAAAGTGAAGTTAAAGATAGAATTACAGAAGATTTTAGTGGAAAAACTGGAATAAGTGTCTATAGAAGTTATTGGTTTAGGGATTCATCTCCAGAGGACGATATAATTTGGGGTGGTAGTTTGAAATATAGTGGGAATGGAGTAACTTTTCTTGGGTTAGATGTTTTGATTTATAATAATCAGATCAAGAGAGGGCTTTATGAGGGTGGAAATTATGTGGAATATTCTGGTAAAATATCAGTTATTCCAATTCTTCTTACTTTGCAAAGGAACATCACTCAGAATACGTCGGTAATTCCTTACATTAAATTTGGATTAGGTCCTGTTATAATAAAAGAAATACAATCGGCAATTTTAGATAACGGCCATCGTTTTTCAAAAGAAATTTTTGAAGTTAAATTTGGATTGGAAATTAGCGGAGGTACTGAAATATTTGTGGCCCCACAATATTTTCCAATTTCAATCAATATAGATATAAGCTATCTTAATATAAATCAATTTATTCCCTATGCCAGTAGCGGTGGGTTATGGCGTACAGAAGTAAGCGATGAGTTAAGAGGAGTAAAATTTGACGGTGGAATAAACGTATATTTTTAATATATTACATTCAATCTATACAATTCTAATCCAAATTACTTGAGATTAACAGAATTTGCAGTAATACTCAAATTCAATAAATTCAATCCAATAAATTCAAGTCATCGACGCATTGTATTTCGGAAGTCTGATAAGAATATAATATTTGACAAAATTAGTGATGTATTATATAATATTACAAGAAGTTATATAATGCAAATATGGAAATAGTTAAGGATTTAAAAACATATTGTTTAGAGAATAAGATTACGCAGGAAATACTTGCTAAAAAGCTTAAAGTGGCATTTGCTACTGTTAATAGATGGTTTAATGGGAAGACAAAACCGAATGAGACACAAGCTTATCATATAAAAAAGTTATTAAATGAAAAGATTATAAATAAAGATAGTCTGAATATAAGAACTATGCAGGTAAGAGAAAAAGCAATAAATTATGGTGAAAATAAATACTTGAAAAGTGGAAGGTGTGTTAAAAGTCCAGAAAATAAGAGCTATTACAGAGTGGATAAAAGAATTATTGAAACTATAAAAATCATACGAGATGTAGAAACAAAAACAGAATATATTGTAATTAGGTATGTTGGAAAGAGTGGTAAAAATGAGTGTTTAAGGGAAGCGGTAATTTCTGGAGAGGATTTAGCAGAATTAATGGAGAAATATTTAAAGGATACAGAGGAAAAAACGAGTGAGTAAATATAATTTAAATGAGTCTGGGGTATCAATTATGGGGCAAAATGAAACAGAACAACTAAAACCAAAACAAATGGCAATGATTGAGTGTCTTTGTGATTATAGCGATTTATTAAATATTCAAGAAAAGTGTAGAAAAATGAGTGTTCCACGCACAACTTTTTATCGCTGGATGAAAGATTCAGTTTTTCTGCAAGCGTATCAAGAACGAAGGGAACACGTTTTGAAGTCAGTAGCTGGTCATATAGATAGAGCTATGGTGAATGGAGCGTTGAAAGAAAAGCCTGAACTAATCAAATTGTTTTATCAGCGAATTGGTGAACTGAGACGAGAGGAAAAAGAATCGATAAGAATTGAATTTGCTTATAAAATTCCTGAGCCTGTCGGGATGAGAGAGGATACAATTATCGGAGAAAGTGTTTTGGCGGTGGCAAATGAAAATCAATTGGTGGAAACGATTAAACCAGAAGAAGTAAAGGAATTACCAAACAGTCAATAATTTTTATTTGATTTCAGAAAAAGTGAGGAAAATGTGGCGAGAAAAACAAAAAAAGAAATAGAAAATGAGTATGAATATATAAAAAAATATAGATGGGAATTTACAAGAAGAAATTCTGAATACCAAAGAGATTTCAAAGAGTTTGGTGGGTGTTTTAAAAAATTTACTCCTTTGAAAAATCTTAGAGAAATGAGAAAAAGACAACCTTTGATTTACACAAAACTTAAAAATATGGAAAGAAAAGCTAAAGATAATGATAAAGAAATAAAAAGATTAGTTTGCGGAAAATGGTCATTGCTTTCTTTTGTTGATCCTTCATTATCTTATGATGAATATAAACGTAAATCTTTAAATGAACAAAATCCTTCAATTATGTTTCCTTTCGCAGGTTTGGTTGGGGTTCATATTAGTCGTCCTGTTCCTGCTTTACTTCTTGAATCGCATCAATACGGTCAAAATCCAGAAATCTTAAGGATTACAGTATTTTTATCCTTTCGGAAAGACCAGATATTAAATACGGTAGAGAATATTATAGATAAAGCAAAGAAGGAATATAAAAAATTATCACCAGAAAATATTAATACAAAGAAGCGATTTGACAGTTATGATAAATACCTAAAAATATATGATTTAAGGAAAAAAGGTAAAACTTTTAAAGAGATAGCAGGAATTATTTATTCTAATGCGGAACTGGAAGAAGATGGTTTAGAAGTTGTTACACGTAGAGTAAAAAATGGATATGATACTTGTGTAGAATTGATTAAAAACCTCGTTTAAATTATCACGCCTTTTTAAAATATCTAAAATTTTGTAGTAATATTTCCTACAGTTTTATTGCATTACTTTCAAATTGTTTTATAACCAAATAAGGTGTATACCTCTTTTGACCTTTTCAAAAATTGACGAATATTCCATTTTGTCATATATTTATATCAGAAATAAAAATTTATTTTATTTCAAAAAATTAAGGTGATGAAAATATGAATAATAATTTTGAGAATGAATTCCACACTAAAGATTTACCGTTGATTTGTGCATTAATGATTAATGGTAATCCTGTTAGTAAAACTTATCGAAATGGGAAAGAAGTATTCTTTGTTTTTGATAATAAAAATAAATGTGAAAAGCTTGCTGATGATTTTAGTAATCATAAACTTAAAGTTGATGCTTATCAATTCAGTAAACTTTTAAAACAAATAAGGAATTTTATCAAAGACCAATTTTAAAACTTTGAGTGCTGGAAAAATTAGGAGAATGAGATGTCAAGAAAAAAGAAAAAATTACCTCCATTTGTAGCAATAGGAAGGCTAACAATGAAAACAAGAGAATGGATAGAATTAAGCGCTTCTGCTAAATTAGTATATTTTCAACTAAAATATCATTTTAATGGTAGGAATAATGGAAAAATAGCTGTTTCAATGCGAACTTTAGCCAAAGAAATAAATTTAGATCCTACTACCGTAAATAGAGCAATCAAAGAATTAATTCAAAAAGAATGGATTGAAAAAACTGAATATGGTGGACTTTTTAACAATCTCAATTCATACAAACTTACAGGAAAACATGATAATTGGATTATAGATGAAACAAAAAGATATGAAGGAACACAAATGGGAAATATTGAATACCAGAATAAAAAGAAACAAGAAGAGTTAAAGCAGTTAATTAATACTACATAGATATGGTTATATATAATTATATGGGTTTAGGTTTTAAACCAACAGTAAGTTTAATTAAGATATTTGAGGCATATATTTTAAAACTGCTGATACTATAAGTGGAAAAGTTAAATTCAGGACTTAAACAGTGTATGGTTTTAACATACAGAGAGATTGTTCAAAGGCTTCACTGTATGAAAAAAACATACACCTTGTATGTTTAAAGCATACTGACTTTGAGGAATAACAATGAGAAAATTAACACCGATTATGGCAATAAATTTGTTCTGTAAAACTTGTGGAGAAGGACGGAATATAGATTGTGACCCAATGATTACTAATCACTACAAAGGATCACCCTATTGGGAATGTTCGCTTCTGGAATATAAATTTGGGTTACGTCCTGTTAAAAGGAAACGGACATCATTGGAAGCCATTAAGGAACACTGTTTGTATTGTATGAATGGTCAAAGGCAGGAAGTGAATTTATGCCCAAGTGTTACTACTTGTTGCTTATACCACTTTAGATTTGGACATAATCCAAATAGAAAAGGAATTGGTAGAGATGGGGTTAGTGATGTCAATTCTAATTTTGAAAAAGGGTAGCTGAGTTGGGTTTTTTTGCTGAAATTTGCATTTTCTGGATAGAGGTATAGATAATTTACATAGAGGAAGTTAAGTTAGGTAAAAAATGGAAAAGAGATATTTAAAATTAACAGAGGTTGCAGGGTATACTGGGTTAAGTGAAAATACTTTATACAGGTGGAGTAGAGAAGGGAAAATTCCTGTTTGCAAAATAAGCAATTTGCTTAGATTTGATAAAGTTAAAATTGATGAGTGGATGAATAATTTTGAGAGAGAAAATATAAATGCAGATTTATTACAAAATAATTGATTATAGTTTTATAGAGCTGTATAATGTTTTCTGTTGGGAGACAAGGGAACAGCATCAAAAAGGTGGTGAGGAAAATGAATAAAGATGCTGGGGCAAAAATGCCTAACCTTGATATAAGAAATGGTTGGTTCTATTGTGATTTTATTGATTCTTCTGGCAGGAGAATTAGAGAAGCTCTTAAAACAAAGAATTTGAAATTGGCACAGCAAAGGTTAATGAAAATGCAAACTGAAGCCTATGAGAAAGGTTATTTTGAGATAAAAAGAACTATAAAAATTCTTTTTTCAGAATTAGCAACAAAGGTTTTAGAATATGCAAAAGATAGGAAAAGGTGTTATAAAAAAGTGTATGTGCCAATGATGAAGCCTATGATTGAATTCTTTGGACAAAAATATATTTCTGAAATTACCTCAACTATGATTGAGCAATATCAAAAGATGAAAAAAGAAGAGATTTCAATCAGTTATGCTAATAGGGCTATGAGAGTTTTAAAAAGAGCTTTTAACCTTGCAATTCAATGGGGTTTAACTAAAACTAATCCTGTCAAAGGTATAGAGTTTTACAAACAGCCAAGAGGTAGAATTAGGTATTTGAGTTTAGAAGAAATCAATTGCTTGTTAAGTTGGTGTAGTGGTTATTTGAGAGAAATTGTATTAACAGCATTACATACAGGAATGCGAAAAGGTGAAATTTTGGGGTTAAAATGGGGCAATGTTGATTTATCCAATAAGCTTATAATTTTGGATAAGACAAAAAATGATGAAATAAGAGAAATCCCAATGAGTAATGCGGTATATCAAATGTTTTTTGCTAAATACATAGAAAAAGGTAAAAATGATGATGAATATGTATTTGCAAAAGCAAATGGACAACCTTATCGTGATGTGGGTAAAGTATTTAATAAAGCTTTGAAATCTGCAGATGTAAAAGATTTTGTATTTCACGATTTAAGGCATACTTGTGCTTCGCAACTTGTAATGGCTGGAGTTGATATACTTACAGTTAAGGAACTAATGGGACACAAGGATGTTAAGACAACACTAATCTACTCTCATTTAGCACCAAAGCATAAAAGACAGGCGATGGAGAAGTTTGAAACACATCTTGGAGAAATTTCATGTCACAAAAATGACACAAATGGAAAATCTGCAGAATTAGAAAAAATTAGTGCTTGAAAAAGTATTTGGAATTGCTATAATTTAAGTATGCGGGAGTAACTCAGTTGGTAGAGTGTCAGCCTTCCAAGCTGATTGTCGCGGGTTCGAACCCCGTCTCCCGCTTTTTTTATTTTTGCATATAGTTTCTCGCTGTCAGGCAAGATGCCTGACCTATTTTAAATTATAGGAATAATTTTATGGTTTGTCTTAAAAACATAAACCATAAGAGAGAATTTATAGACATTAATAGGTCAGGCATCTTGCCTGACAAGTGATAAGATTATGATTATTTCTGTTCATCAACCGCAATATTTACCTTGGCTTGGATATTTTAACAAAATTGCCAAAAGTGATATGTTTGTATTTTTGGACAATGTTCAGTATAAAAAGAGAGAATTCCAGAATAGAAATAAAATAAGGACCAAAGATGGAGGAATATGGTTGACTGTTCCAGTTGTTACTAAGGGAAAATTTGAACAAAAAATAAGTGAGGTTGAAATAGACAATACAGAGAGTTGGGCAAAAAGTCATTATAAAAGTATTTGTATGGCATATTCAAAAACAAAATATTTTTCAGAACACAATGTTTTCTTTGAAGAGGTTTATTCTCGGGATTGGAATAGATTATGCGATTTAAATCTAAAAATAATATTTTATTTGTTAAAGAATTTCAAAATCGATATTCCTATTTATTATGAGTCAAAACTTGATATAGATGGAACAAAAACGGATAGGATAATTAAAATATGTAAGAAACTAAATGCTGACACATATTTATCTGGTATAGGTGCGAGAGATTACTTAGATGAAGAAGCATTAAAAAATAATAAATTACAACTTGTATATCAGAATTTTACCTATCCTGAGTATCCGCAGGCTTATGATGGATTTGAACCATATATGTCTGCAATAGATTTACTTTTTAATTGTGGCCCGGAAAGTTATAAATATATTTTATAATTTGTTATATGCGTTTAATGATGTAAAACAAACAAGATGAAAATCAACAAAAAATTTATTGTATATATCTATTGTATAGTTATTTTAATTATACATAGTTTTTCTGTTGCTATGGGAAAAGAGAAAACATTATTATTTTCATTAAAAGAAAGTATTTCAAGACGGCATTCTGTAGCAATGGATTATTATCAAAGTGGTAGATTTAAAGATGCAATATTGGAATGGAAGGAAATATTAATTCTGGATTCTACAGATGAATTTGCCGGCAAATATATAAATATTGCAACTGAAAAATTGAATGAACTAATTATAAAACATACTAAGTTTGCTGAGGATTATTATAAAGATGATAAATGGAAAGAGGCATTAGAAGAATTGAATGCAATATTGGCAGTGGATATTGACAATAAAAATGCACAGGATAAAATAATAAATATAAAAGCTGAGATTATACGCTTGTATAATATTGGTTCAAATTACTATGAGAAACGAAATTATATTAAAGCAATTGAAGAATGGCAGTTTTTACTTGCAAAAGTTCCTGATTATCCTAATCTTGTGAAATTGATTTCTACTGCAAATCAGGAATTAAAATCACAGATGCAGACAAAAGATATAATATTGACTTATTATAATGATGCAATGAGTGGTTATAAATCTGGCAATTTGCAATTAGCAATAGAAAACTGTCGAAAAATTTTAAATCTTAATCCAAAACATGAAGACACTTTAAAATTTTTCAATATGATAGTTGATGGATATTTTAAAGAAGGAATGAAATATTATGAACAAAATCAGTATGCAAAAGCTATAAATGAATGGAAAAATGTATTGAATATTGACCCTATAAATGAAAAAGCAAAATATTATATAAAAGAAGCGAAAGATAAATATGAGGAAAAAATAAATAAATATTATCAAAAAGGTATAAGTGAATATAATGAAGGTAATTATCTTAAAGCAATAAATGAATGGCAAACTGCATTAAAATATGATCCAGATAATTCTGAAATTAAGGAATATATAATTAAAGCTGATTTGGCTCAGGGTATTTTTTATTACAGGCAGAACAATTTAAAGGATGCTATAGATATATGGGAGCGTATTCTTGAATTAAACCCAGAAGAAGAAAAAGCACTTTTATATTTAAAACGTGCAAAAAACAAGATTAGGATTTTACAGGGAAATGAGTAATTTGGAGGGGCAAGTATGAATAGTTTTTATAGAAGTGGAATTATCTTATTGGTTTTGTTGATGCCTTCACTGGTTCATACGCAAACATGGGAAAATTGGACATTAAAAGATGGAATAATACATAATTCTATTAAGACAATAGCTGTGGATTCTGATAATGTATGGATTGGGACATCTAAAGGTGTAAGTTGTTTTATAAAAGAAAAAAAGGTATTTAAGAATTTTACTATGAGAGATGGATTGGTTTCAGATGATATAAGAAGCATAATAGTAGATAAAGATATTGTTTGGTTTGGAACATCTTTAGGATTATCTGGTTTTTACAAAACTACGAACACTTGGTTTAGTTATACACAAAAAGATGGCTTGTCGGATAACAATATTAATACAATGGTGCTTATAGGTAATGAATTATGGATGGGGACAAATAATGGAGTAAGTGTATTTGATAAATCAAAAAAAGCATTTAAAAATTACTTTACTAAAGATGGACTTTTTCATAATGTTATTAAGGCAATAGTTTTTGAAGGTGACAATGTTTTTGTGGGAACAGTTGGTGCTGCTGTGAATGTTTATGATAGAATAAGAGACAAATGGGAATTGTATGTGCCATCGACCAGTATGTATACGAATATAGTATTGGCTATAGAAAGTGGAAATATATGGGCAGGGACAAATGGAGGTGGTGTACGAATTTATAATAAAATAGATAAAATATGGAAGCAGTATTCAGGTAAAGATGGTCTTGGTGATGATTTTTTGCAATCTATAATAGTAGATGGAAATTATATGTGGTGTGGAACATTTGCTGGAATAAGTATGTTTGATAACAGAAATAAACTTTGGAAGCAGTATACTTCTTCTGATGGGTTAATAGATAGTTCTGTTGCTGCACTTCAAGTAGATGGAAATTATATATGGCTTGGAACAGATAATGGAATTGGACGTTATGATAAGATTATTCCTGAAGTAAAATTGATTTTACCAAAAAGTTATGTTACGGATATATCATCTGATTTGAAAATAACTTGTTTCGCAAAAGGTAAAACTTCTATAAAAGACGTTAAATTTGAATACAGCACTGCTACATTTTCAGATATATGGACATCAAAAGGGGTTCAGATTAATGAAATATCTAAAGGGGAATTTTGTGTGCAATGGAATTTCTCGCAGTTGCAGAGCCAAAATAATGTTTACAATCTTAAATTTCAGGCAATAGATTCTGATGGTAATTCAAATGAGATTAGGCAGACAATAACAGTAGATACTATTAAACCTGAAATAACTATTACTACGTTAGATAGTATAATGAATATTGGTATGCAAACTATTGGAGGAACATATAACAAATCCAACATAGACAAAATAATTATTGAGCCCGGTAATGTATTAGCAGTGTTAAATAAAGATAAACGGACTTATTATGCAACTGTTAATTTAAAAGAAGGAGAAAATTTCATAACAGCAATTGTTTTTGATATGGCTGGAAGAAAGACGCAGACTACTGGAAGATTTTATGCGAAATCAACGGAACTTGAACCTGCTATTACTATTCAAAAGGAAAAGGATGGAACAATTTCAAGTCGTGTAACACTTGGAGACAAAATGCTTTTTAGTTCAGGAAGTGCTGATATTAAGACGGAAGCATTTGCTATGTTAGAGAAAATAATAGGGCTATTTAAAAAATATCCGGATGCAGTAGTTAAGATAGAAGGCCATACAGATAATACTCCTGTGTCATCTAATTCTCCTTTTACTTCAAATATGGAACTCTCAAAAGAAAGAGCCAAAAATGTTTATTATTATTTTGTTAAAAATGGAATATCTACAGATAAATTAACTGTAGAAGGTTATGGAGATACAAAGCCTATTGCAAGTAATGATACTGAAGAAGGCAGAGCTAAAAATAGGCGTGTAGAAATAATATTTGCAGGAGTTGAAAACAATAAATGAAATTATCAATAAAATTTAAAATTATGATATTAGTAAGTATATTGATGTGTATTTTAATTGTCGTATTGGTTTTGATATTAAATACCAAAATTAAAGAACCTTTAATTGAGGCATTAAAAAAGAAAGGTGAAGCTTTAACAATAAATTTAGCTGCAAATTCAGAAGAAGCTATTTTAACAGGTGATGAGATGTTAATGTCAATACATATTGATAAATTGCTTCAGGACAAGTCAGTCATATATGCAATGCTTATCGGTAAAAATGGAGAAATTATAGTTCATTCTGACCAAAGTATTAAAAAGGGTAAAATTTTGTCGGATTTAATTTCGGAAAATATAAAAAATTCAAATAAATTGTTGGTTCAATACTTCAAAAAAGAAAAAGAAGGAATATATGATATGTCAATGCCTATTTATGTGGAGAATAAAAAATTGGGAATTGCAAGAGTTGGTTTCTCTGACAAGGAAATAAATTGGACAATCGAATATATACAGGATTTAATAATAACTGTGACTTGTGCAGTATTAATTTTAGGCATAGTAGTATCATTAGGTGCTGTTACTTATATTATGCATCCACTTAAGATGTTGGCAAATGGTGTAAAAAAAATTGGGGAAGGTAATTTAGATGCAAAAATTTCTATTTCATCAGGCGATGAAATAGAGGATTTATCTAATGTTTTTAATGATATGATAGTTAAATTAAAGAAAGCACAATTGGATATGATTGAAAAAGAGATACTGGGTAAAGAAATACAAATCGCAAGAGGAATCCAGACCACATTACTTCCGAAAGAATGTCCACAAATAGATGGATATGAATTTAAAACCTTATATAAAAGTGCTAAAGAAGTAGGGGGAGATTATTATGATTTTATTTTTTTAGATAGTAATAGGATAGCAATTGTAATTGCTGACGTTGCAGGTAAAGGAATTCCAGGTTCTTTAGTTATGGCAACTGCAAGAAGCATTTTAAGATCTAATGTCAGGTATTCTGTTAATCCTTCAAAAGTTTTATCCAAAACTAACACGATTTTTTATGATGATGTCCGAAGAGGGATGTTTGTAACAATGTTATATGCGATATTAGATGTCGCAAAGATGACGCTTACTTTTGCAAATGCAGGTCATTATCCTGTGCTTTTGTTAAATAGTAATGGTGAATGCAAAGAAATTGGCAAAAGCGGACTCGCATTGGGATTTGACAGGGGGCCGCTTTTTGATAAAGCAATAAAAGATTGGACAATTACACTGAAACCCGATGATATTTTGGTTTTTTATACAGATGGTGTCCATGAGGCAATGAATAAAATTAAAGAAGAATTCGGTCAGGATAGATTAATAGAATTGTTAATAAAAGAGAGGGGAAATAAAATATCTGATATTATAGAAAAACTTGAATCTGAAATTAAAAAGTGGGCAGGCGATTCTTCTCAGAATGATGATATTACTGTTGTGGCTTTTAAATGTTTAGATTTAACAAAAAATCAGAAGTTGAAAATATTGCAGGAAGAACGAAAGGATATTTTGGGGCAGAAATTGGAGTTAAAAATAAAAAGTAATGCTATGTATTTAGGAGCTGTGCGTCAGTTTATCGGAGATATTGCACATAAAGAGGGATTTGATGAAGAGACAATTTCAAATATAACACTTGCATCTGATGAGGCTGTGGCAAATATAATAGAACATGCGTATAGTTTTATTCCTGAAAATGATATCAACATATCTGTTTGGTCAGATGAAGATAAATTTGTGATAATTATGATAGATACAGGTGAGTCATTGTCTCCTGATTTATCAGTAATGCCTAATGATGATGATCTTGCACAATTAAAACGCAGAGGGAGAGGCAGATATATAATATATCAGCTTATGGATGAGGTTAAATATGAAATTAATACTGGTGAGGGCAACAAATTAACTTTAGTAAAACATAAAAAGCATATTTTGGAAGGGTAGAGTATGAAAATTTTTGTTATTGCTGGGGAATTATCTGGGGATTTGCATGGGGCAAATTTAGTTAGAGAAATCAAGAAAATCAATTCGTTTGTTCAATTTTTAGGGTATGGTGGAAATGAAATGGCAGAAGCTGGGGTTGATATTAGATTTGAACTTGCAAAAATACCGATAATGGGGTTTACAGGTATACTTAAGAATTATTTTATTTTGAAACAGGCATTAAACAGGTGTAAAGAGATTTTGAGAGATGAAAAACCTGATGCTGTAATTTTGATTGATTATCCCGGGTTTAATTTGCGTATTGCTGAGTATGCTAAAAGTTTGGGCATTACTGTGATATACTATATAAGTCCGCAGGTATGGGTGTGGGGTAAAGGGCGAATAAAAAAAATACAGAAATATGTTGATAAAATGCTCGTTATTTTTTCATTTGAAGAGAAGCTCTATAAAGACTATAATATACCTGTAGAATTTGTAGGGCATCCTGTTTTGGATATTGTTAAACCGAGTATGTCAGTTAATGATGCATATTTGCATTTTGGAATAAAGACAGGCGAAAAAGTTTTAAGTCTGTTTCCCGGAAGTCGTGAGCAGGAAATAAAAAGACTTCTTCCTGTAATGGCAAAGGCATGTAAAATGACCCAAAGGGTCATCCCTGAAATAAATTCAGGGCAAGCTCTGAGCGATAGCGAAGGATCTCAAAACGAAAAACTAAAAAGTAATATGAGGTTTTTGCTGGCACTGGCGCCTTCTATTTCTAAAAAGCAAGTGCAGGATATTTTAATTCAACAGGGTTGTGAAAATCTGATAGATATTGTTGAAGATAAAAATTATGATATTTTGAATATTTCAACTCTTGCATTAGTTGCTTCAGGAACTGTTACTTTGGAAGCAACTTGTTTAAATACGCCAATGATTATAGTTTATAAGACATCTATATTAACGTATATAATTGCGCGTTTGCTTGTTAGAATTAAATATATAGGTTTGCCGAATATACTTGCTAAAAAAGAAATTGTTACGGAATTATTACAAAGTAATGTTACTGCGGAAAGATTAGCAGAAGAAACAATAAAAATCTTTAACAATGATAAAAAAATTGCAGAAATCAAACAGGAACTTGCAGGAGTTAAATTAATGTTAGGTAGTGTTGGTGCAGCGCAAAAAGCTGCAAAGGCAGTTCTGTCTATGGTGAAATTATGAAATTATATTTGAGATTATTAAAATATGTCCGACCTTATACTAAAAGAATAATTATTGCATTAGTTTGTATGACAATAGTTTCCAGTTGTACAGTTGGACTAATGTATATATTAAAACCTGTTTTTGACAAAATATTTGCTAATCCCAATAAAGAAGAAGCGTTAATGTTTATCAAAATAATACCGCTTGCGTTATTAGGACTTTTTTTTATAAAAGGGCTTGCATATTATGCACAGGATTATCTGATAAATAATACAGGACAGAGAGTAATAATGGATATAAGAAATCTGCTGTATGAACATTTGCAATATATGAGTATTAGTTTTTATCATAATCAGAAAACAGGCCATTTGATATCCAGAATAACAAATGATGTTTCTATTATGCAAAATGCTGTTAGTGGAATTGTAGGTAGTGTAGCAAGCAATGGCTTGACTCTAATAGGGCTTATTATTTTGATATTTAAATTGAACTGGCAAATGGCAATAATAGCTTTATTTGTATTTCCTATAGCCATTTATCCTCTATATAAATTTGGAGCAAAAATACGCAAGATAAGTTCTAAAAGTCAGGCCAAAACTGCAGATATTTCTGCTATTTTATATGAAACGATAAGTGGTATAAGAGTGGTTAAAGGTTTTGGTATGGAAAAAGCAGAGATTGATAAATTCAAAAAAGAAAACAGAAATTTTTTTGATATATCTATGAAATCATTAAAAATAACAGCTATGTCCAGCCCGATAATGGAATTTATTGGAGGGCTTGGAATTTCTTTTTTAATAGCTTTTTCAGGAAGACAGGTTGTAAGTGGACAACTTTCAATAGGAGGGTTTACAGCTTTTGTTGCTACATTACTATCATTATATAAACCACTTCATAATCTAAATGGAATAAATCAAACACTTCAACAGTCACTTGCTGCTGCTGAAAGAGTTTTTAATTTAATGGATGTTCCACCTGAAGAAGATAACGGAACAATTAATATAGAGCCAGTGAAAAATAGCATAATTTTTGAAAATGTGAATTTTTCTTATGACGGTAAAAAAGATGTGCTTGAAAGTATAAATTTATCAATAAATGCAGGGGAAGTAATAGCAATTGTAGGCCCAAGTGGCTCTGGCAAAACCACTTTGGTGAATTTATTGCTTAGGTTCTATAATCCAACCAAAGGTAGTATAAAAATTGATGATATTGATGTCCAGAAAGTTACATTGAAAAGTTTGCGTGCACAAATGGGTATTGTAACACAGGAGACTATTTTATTTAATGATACTTTTAGGAATAATATTGCTTATGGTAATCCTATAACTACTGATTCAGCTGTAGAGTTTGCAGCTTGTGCTGCTAATGCGCATGATTTCATAATAGAAACAACTTATGGATATGATACATTTATTGGTGAACGTGGAGCTAAAATTTCAGGTGGAGAAAAACAGAGAATAGCAATTGCACGTGCAATATTAAAAAATCCTCCAATATTAATTTTAGATGAAGCTACATCAGCCCTTGATAATGAATCAGAGAAGTTAGTTCAAGACGCTTTGAATAATTTGATGAAAAATAGGACTACATTTGTAATTGCTCACAGACTTTCTACTGTTATGAAGGCAGATAAAATAGTTGTGATTGACGATGGTAAAATAGCAGATGTTGGAAAACATGAAGAGTTGATGACAAAAGGTGGCCTTTATAAAAAACTTTATGAAATGCAATTTAAAATGTGAAGTTTCACAATCTTAATTTTTATTGACTTGAGTTGTTTTGTTGTGATAAACATATATCAATGTTAATTATTCCTGCTATTGATTTACGGAAAGGTCGTTGTGTGCGTTTAGCACAGGGAAATACTCGTGATGAAACGGTTTATTCACGTGAGCCTGTTTCTATAGCTAAATTGTGGCAGCTAAGAGGTGCTAAACTTTTACACATAGTTGATTTAGATGGGGCAATTACCGGTAAACCTAAAAATTTAGATGTAGTTTCACAGATTGTTAAAGCTGTTCGTATCCCTATACAATTTGGTGGTGGTGTGCGTTCTCTTGAAATCATAGAAGAAGTTTTCAAAAAAGGTGTCGATAAAATTATCCTTGGTACATCTGCATATAATTCAATTGAATTGGTAAAAGAGGCTTATAAATCTTATAAAGATAAAATTTTGGTAAGTATTGATGCAAAAGATGGATATGTTGCTATTAAAGGATGGAGAGATGTAACGAATAAAAAGGCAATAACTTTGGCTAAAGAAATTATAGAGATTGGTATTAAGACTATAATTTTTACAGATATAAAACGTGATGGAATGCTTTGTGGCCCTAATTTTAAGAGTATAAAAGATATAGCAACTGCTGTAGATATAAATATAATAGCAGCTGGAGGTATATCAACTCTTGCTAATGTGGAAAACATAAATGCAATGGAAAAATATGGAGTCACAGGTATGATAATTGGAAAAGCAATATATACAGGTGCAATTGATTTAAAAGAGGCAATTAAAACTTCTGCTTCTCCAGTGCCGGCTAATAAAAAACATCGTAAACGAAAATACAAAAAGAATAAAAGTCCTAAGGATAAAAAATAATGCTTTCCAAAAGAATAATTCCCTGTCTTGATGTTAAAGAGGGAAGAGTTGTAAAAGGAATAAAATTTCTCAATTTGAAAGATGCGGGAGACCCTGTTAAATCAGCATCTTTTTATGACAGGGAAGGAGCTGATGAATTGATTTTTCTTGATATAACTGCCTCCTATGAAAAAAGAAACATAATGATTGATGTTGTAAAAAGAACTGCGGAAAAAGTTTTTATTCCTCTCACAGTTGGCGGTGGTATACGAAATCTGGATGATATTAGAAATTTGCTTAAAGCAGGTGCAGACAAAATTTCAATAAATACATCAGCAGTAAAAAATCCGGATTTGATTATTAAAGCATCTAAAAAATTTGGAAGCCAGTGTATAGTTGTTGCTATTGATGCAAAGAGAAAAGGAAGAAGTTGGGAAGTATATATACATGGTGGCAGAACTCCAACAAGTATAGATGCAGTAAAATGGGCAAAAAGAGTTGAAAAATCTGGTGCCGGTGAAATTTTATTAACGAGCATGGATGCTGATGGCACAAAAAATGGATATGATATAGAACTTACTAAGAAAATTGCGAAAGAAGTTTCAATTCCTATAATTGCATCAGGTGGTGCCGGTGAATTAATTCATTTTTACAACATTCTCACATACGGTTGTGCAGATGCCGCTTTAGCAGCATCAGTATTTCATTACAGACAATTTACTGTACGACAGGTAAAATCTTATCTTAGAAAACATAAAGTAAATATGAGAATATGATATAATTATAGTCTGAATTTTTGTCTGATGTTTGTTTTTAGGAGGGTGTATGAGTAAATCAAGAATACTTATTGCGGATGATGACAAATTAATTAGAGATACTATAGCGAGATATTGTAAAACTTATGGATTTGAAGTGATAACTGCTTCAAATGGTCAGGAAGCAGTAGAAACAGAAGAAAATTTGCGGCCTGATTTAGTTATTTTAGATGTTGAAATGCCTGTTATGAATGGTTTTAAAGCATGTCAGATTATCAGGGAAAAACGAAGTGGTGTCCACTATATTCCTATAATATTTTTGAGTGGACTGTTATTAGAAGAGAGTGTGATAGCAGGATTAGAATTAGGCGCTGATGATTATATACGCAAACCTTTTGAGCCACTTGAATTATTGACCAGGATTACTAATTTGCTAAAAATAAAAAAATTAATAGCACAAGTTGAAACATTGGAAAACACGGTTTTTTCTTTAGTTAAATCAATTGAAGCCAGAGATTTTTATACTGCAGGTCATTCCCGTAGAGTAGCGGATATGTCTGTAAATATTGGTAAAGAAATTGGAGTTTCTGAAGAGGAAGTAGAAATACTTAATAAGAGTTCTTTATTACATGATATTGGTAAAATGGGAATTCCAGATCAAATCCTTAATAAACAAGGTTCGTTGACAAATGAAGAATTTGATTTTATTAAAAAGCATCCTGTTTTGGGTGTAGATATATGTAGTAATCTTAGACTTGTGCCACAGATACTTGATATAATTCATCATCATCATGAGAAATTAGATGGTAGCGGTTATCCTGATGGTTTGCCAGCAGAAGAAATTAGTAGATTAGTTAGAATTGTTACTATAGCGGATATTTTTGATGCATTGACAACTGATAGACCTTATCGTGTGTCCAAAACTAATACAGAAGCAATTTTTATATTAAAAAAAGAAGCACAGGAAAATAAGTTGGATATAGATTTTGTCCAATTCGTAGAGGATTTTCTGCAAAAAAACAGCAAATAACTTTAATTCGCAATATTAATTAAAATAATAAGTGAGCCATTTTAGACAGTTGTTATTGTAAGTAGGGAACAAAAATTTTTGTTCCCTACAGCTGGGAGAATTGATGGATTTAGAAAATACTCCTGATGAAGTTTTAATTGCAAATGTTGTAAATGGCGATGATGCTTCATTTGAACAATTGGTAAAAAAGTATGAATACACAAATCATCCAACAGTTGAATTGTATATAATTGGTGGAAAGTGGAAAAAAGAAATAAGAGAAAGTTATGGACAAATAGCAGAGGAAGATTTAAAGAAGCTAAAATTAGATAAAGCATTTATTGGTTTGAGTAGTTTTACAGCTAAAGATATAACTGTAGGAGAAATAGAAATAGCTAAATTGAAACAAATTGTAATTGAAAACAGTAAAGAGACAATTGGTCTTGCAGATTCATCTAAATTTGGAAAAGAATTGTTTGCCTATGTTTCTCCAATATCAGCATTAAAGTGTTTAATATCCGATGATATGCTTCCTGTAAAAATAAAAAATCAGATAGAAAATTCCGGCCCAAAAGTAATCTTAGTCGCCAAATAATTAAATTGTTCTTGAGGTTAATAAATAAAAATTGTATAATTGCCATAGTTTTTGGGGTCCCTAGCTCAGCTGGTTAGAGCGCTGCCCTTACAAGGCAGAGGTCAGAGGTCCGAACCCTCTGGGACCCACCATTATTTATTGTAGGACAGACGTCTCGTCTGTCAATTAAAGGAGATATTATGCGTAGTGATGCTATGAAAAAAGGTTTGGAAAAAGCACCTCATCGTTCACTTTTTAAGGCAATGGGGTATATAAATGAAGAATTAGCCAGGCCCATTATTGGTATTGTAAATTCTCAGAATGAGATAGTTCCTGGACATATCCATTTAGATAAAATTGCAGAGGCTGTAAAAGCTGGAGTTCGAATGGCTGGTGGAACACCTGTGGAATTTTCTACAATTGGAATATGTGATGGTATAGCTATGAATCATAATGGTATGAAATTTTCTTTGCCAAGTCGTGAGCTTATTGCTGATTCTGTGGAGTCTATGGCAAATGCGCATCCATTTGATGGGTTAGTGTTAATCCCAAGTTGTGACAAAATCGTGCCGGGAATGCTTATGGCATCTGCAAGGCTTGATATTCCTTCTATATTTGTTTCTGGTGGTCCTATGCTTACAGGTGAATATAATGGCAAAAAAATGGATTTAGTAACTGGTATGTTTGAAGGAGTTGGAAAAGTTAAAGCTGGGACACTTACTTTAAAAGAATTAAATGAAATGGAAGATGTTGCGTGTCCTAGTTGTGGTTCTTGTGCTGGAATGTTTACTGCAAATTCAATGAATTGTATGACAGAAGCGCTTGGAATGGGATTACCGGGATGTGGAACAATTCCTGCTGTGTATGCTGAAAGAATTCGTCTTGCAAAACACACAGGAATGAAAATAATGGAATTAGTTAAAAAAAATATAAGGCCTCATAACATAATGACAAAATCTGCATTTGAAAATGCTATAACTGTAGATATGGCTTTTGGAGGTTCTTCAAATACTACATTGCATTTTCTTGCAATTGCTAATGAAACAAAAGTGAAACTAACTTTAGATGACTTTGAGAAAATAAGCAGAGGGACTCATTACCTTTGTAGTTTAAGCCCTGGTGGTCCACATTTTCTTGAAGATTTATATTGGGCAGGTGGTATTCAGGCATTGATGAGTGTTTTAAGTAAGAATGGTAAGATTAATTTAAATGAATTAACAGTTACCGGAAAAAAAGTTAGAGATAATCTTAAAGGTGTATTTGTGAAACGAGAAGATGTAATAAAACCTTGGAATAGTCCTTATGCAAAACAAGGTGGTCTGGCAATACTTTATGGAAATTTAGTAAAAGATGGTGCAGTTGTAAAACAATCTGCAATTGCTCAGAATATGCTAAAACATTCAGGTGCTGCAAAAGTTTTTGATTCTGAAGGAGAAACGATAAAAGCTATTCTTGGTGGAAAAATTAAAAAGGGTGATGTGATTGTAGTTAGATACGAAGGACCAAAAGGTGGTCCTGGAATGCAGGAAATGTTAAGTCTTACAGCTGCAGTTTCCGGTATGGGAATAAAAGATGTTGCACTAATTACAGATGGAAGATTTTCAGGAGGCACAAGAGGTGCTGCAATTGGCCATATATGTCCTGAGGCAGCAGATGGTGGACCAATTGCTATTTTAAAAGATGGTGATATTATTGAAATTGATATTCCAAATAGAAAATTAAATGTTAAGTTGTCTGACAATGAAATTAAATCAAGACTTTCAAAATGGCATAAGCCTCAGCCAAAAATTAAATCAGGTTATCTTGCGCGATATTCAAGTATGGTTAGTTCCGCAAGCAAGGGTGCAGTGTTAAAATTTAGTTTAAGAATATTGACAGAATTATAATTAATATAGTAGAATAAATATCCATATGAAGAAAAAAGGTGCTGAAATATTTGTTGATACTCTTGTTAAAGAGGGTGTTGAGGTAATGTTCGGAATACCGGGCGGAGTTGCATTACCTTTATTTGATGCTCTTTATGATTCCAAGATAAAGGTTATATTGACACGGCACGAACAAGGTGCTGCACACGCTGCTGATGGATATGCGCGCGCTACTGGAAAAGTTGGAGTTTGTCTGGCAACTTCAGGTCCTGGTGCAACAAATTTGACAACTGGAATAGCTACAGCTTATATGGATTCCATTCCAATGGTTGCGTTTACTGCGCAGGTTGCTACAAATCTTATAGGAAATGATGCGTTTCAGGAAGCAGATTTTACTGGAATAACACGTCCAATTACAAAGCACAATTACCTTGTAAAAAACATTAAAGATCTTGGAAGAGTTATAAGGGAAGCATTTTATATTGCTTCTACAGGGAGAAAAGGGCCCGTAGTTGTTGATATACCGGTTGATATAAGCAGAGCTGAAACTACTTCAGCTAATATTCCTGAAAAGGTTGAGTTAAGGAGTTATAAGCCTGTTTATGAAGGACATCCTGTTCAAATAAAAAAAGCTGCAGAAATGATTAATTCTGCGATACAACCAATAATTTATGCGGGTGGAGGTGTTATTAGTTCTGGCGCTTCAAAATGCATTAAAATTCTTGCTGAGAAGGCTGATATTCCGGTTGGTTTAACGTTATTAGGGCTTGGAGGATTTCCTGCAAATCATCCGTTATATCTAGGAATGTTTGGTATGCATGGAACTAGATATGCAAATGCTGCAATAATGGATTCTGATTTGATAATTGCGGTTGGCGCAAGATTTGATGACCGTGTTACAGGGAAATTAGATAGATTTGCGCCTAATGCAAAAATAATTCATATAGATATAGATCCATCTGCTATAAGTAAAAACGTCAGAGTTGATATTCCGATAGTTGGTGATGCAAAGATAATATTGCAGGAATTGAATGGATTTATTGAATCCAAAAAGCATATTGAATGGAAAAAGAAAATTGAGGAATGGAAGAAAAAATATCCATTGACTTACAATAAAAATAGTAAAAGTTTAAAACCCCAGTTTGTTATTGAACAGATTTGTGAATTAACAAAAGGTGATGCTATAATAACTACTGAAGTTGGTCAGAATCAAATGTGGACAGCACAATTTTATAAATTTATCAATCCACGCTCGTTGTTGTCTTCAGGTGGTCTTGGAACAATGGGGTATGGCTTTCCTGCTGCAATAGGCGCTAAAATAGGATGTCCTGATAAGCTTGTTATAGATATTGCAGGGGATGGTAGTTTCCAGATGAACATTCAGGAATTAATAACTGCTGTTTCTTATAAAGTGCCTGTTAAAGTGGCAATTTTAAATAATAGGTATCTTGGCATGGTTAGGCAATGGCAGGAACTTTTTTATAATCGCAGATATTCTTGTTCAGATATTTGTAGCCAGCCTGATTTTGTTAAACTTGCAGAAGCTTATGGAGCTGTGGGTTTAAGGGTTACTGAGTCACAAGAAGTTAGGAAAACTTTAGAAAAAGCGTTTTCAATAGATAAACCTGTTATAATTGATTTTCAGGTTGATAGAGAGGAGAATGTTTTTCCAATGGTTCCTGCAGGTGCCCCTATTAACGAAGCAATAGATATAGAATTAGCGTAAATAATTGTAGCGGCAGAGGCGTAAGCTCTGCTAAAATGAATTGTCATGCTGAACTTGGTTCAGCATCTCTTTTTGAGATCCCGAAACAAGTTCGGGATGACACAAATATGTTTATTGAATGGGTGCAATAAAATTATGAGACATACTATTTCGGTTTTAGTGGAAAATAAAGCAGGTGTATTATCCAGAGTTTCTGGTCTTTTTAGTGGTCGCGGATTTAATATTGAAAGTTTAACAGTTGGTGAAACTGAAGATCCTACTGTTTCCAGAATGACTATTGTAGTGGCGGGTGATGATATAATACTTGAGCAGATAACCAAGCAGCTGAATAAACTTATTGATACTATAAAAGTTATTGATTTAACCAAAGAAAATTTTATAAACAGAGAATTGGCATTAATTAAGGTTACTGCAGCATCTGCAGATAGATCTGAAATAATGCAAATAGTAAATATTTTTAGGGCAAAAATAGTTGATATTAGTCCAAAAACTTTCACAATAGAAGCTACTGGTTCCGAAGACAAAGTAAATGCATTAATAAATATTTTAAAAGGATTTGGAATAAAAGAAATGGTGCGAACTGGAACAGTTGCTTTATCCCGAGCTACCCAAATTAAATAAGCTATTATCAATATTAATGAATCACGTCATTGCGAGCGAAAGCGAAGCAATCCCAACAATTAAAATATGAAAATAGCTTTTAAATTAATTATTGCAATAACATTTATTCTGTTTGTATTGCTTGGGTTATATTTATATGTAGAGATATCTCACACAAATGAATGGGTTATTGATGATGAAACACGTCGGCTAAATCTTTTTTGTAAAACAATTCATCAACAGATTGAAAATTCAATGTTGGATAAAAAAATTGGTGAAATAGAAAAATTTATAAAAAAACTCGTATTAAATATTGGTTTTAATGAAATTACGATTTTGAATAGCAATCAAGAGGTTAAGATAATAGCAAAGGGTGTAAATATAGATTTAAGGGATAATTTTGTTTATTTTGTTCCAATTTTTAACAAAAAAGAGTGTTTTAAATGTCATAAAAATACAAAACCTGTATTAGGATATATACGTATTTCTAAATCTATTACTCCTGCTTTATTACGTGTAAAAAAAGAGTTAAAAATACATATATACTCTTTTTTTGCTATTGTAATAATCACTTCACTTTTGATTGGCTTAGCAATATTTTTTATAGTAAATACGCCTATAAAAGTATTATTGGATGCGATGAAGCAGGTAGAAAAGGGTGTTACAAAAAAACGTTTATCTGTATCCAGAAATGATGAATTTGGAGTTATTTCAAAACAATTCAATTCAATGTTAAATGCTTTGGAGAATTCACAGGAAGAAATTGTAAGGCTTCAGGAAGAAAAAATAAATAGGGTTGATAAAATGGTATTGGTTGGACAAATTGCGGCTGGAATCGCACATCAAATGAAAACTCCATTAGCTTCTGCAATGTTACGTGCAGAAATGTTGATGGAAGATATAAAAAACAAAAGTTATCTTGGAGAATTAAAATTTATAAATCATCAATTACAACGGTGCAAAGAAATAGTTGAACATTTGTTGGGTTTTTCTCGTTCTACTAAAGCAAAAGAAAAATTGCAGGAATGTAACTTCAATAAAGTTTTAACTGATATAATAGAAATACTTAGCCACATTTTTAGAAAGAATGATGTCTCTTTGAAAATAGACGTTGCTGAAACTGATAAAGTGAAAGTGCTTGCATCTTGTGATCAACTTGAACAGATTTTTTTAAACCTTTTTTCTAATTCCTTTGATGCTATTGAAAAGGGTGGAACTATTAGTGTGAAAACAAAAGTTATTGATAATAATTTTATAGAGGTTGATTTTACAGATGATGGTTCTGGTATATCTAAAGAAAACCTCAACGAAATATTTGAGCCATTTTTTACTACAAAAGAAGCAAAGAATGGAACAGGTCTTGGTTTAGCGATATGTAGGAAACTAATAGAAGAACTCAGAGGAACAATTACTGTTGCAAGTGAAGTAAATAAATATACAACTTTTACAATAAGTTTTCCAATATTGAAGTGAATTCAGGACAAGCTTTGAATTGTCACCCTGAACTTGTTTCAGGGTCTAAAAGAGATGCTGAAATAAATTCAGCATGATACATGATATGATAAAAATTTTAATTGTTGATGATGATAAGGGTATGGTAGAGACCTGCGCAAAACTTTTTTTAAGACAGGGATTTTCTACTGTTAAGGCATATTCTGGTGAGGAAGCTATTGAGAAAATCAAGATTGAGCAGGACGTTAAAATTATTATAACCGATATTAGAATGGGTCAAATGAATGGATTTGAGCTTTTGAAAAAAATCAAAGAACATAGTCCTGCTATTGAAGTTATTATGATGACTGGTTATGGAACAATTCAGGATGCAGTTACAGCAATAAAAATGGGAGCTTCTGATTATATAATTAAACCTTTTACTAAAGATCAGATTATGATTTGTATTAATCGCTTATTTAAAATAATGAAACTTGAGACTGATGTTGCTCATTTACAGAGCCAGCTTAATTCGAAATATAGCATCGAAAATATTATTGGAGAAAGTAAATTAATGAAAAATGTTTTTGATAGAATAAGGGCATCGGCATCTGTAGATTGTCCTGTTTTGATACTTGGAGAAACTGGTGTTGGAAAAGAACTTGTTGCAAGAGCAATACATAATTTAAGTAATAGAAAAAATAATACATTTATGCCGATAAATTGTGGAGGTATTCCTTCAAATCTTGTTGAGAGTGAACTTTTTGGTTATAAAAAAGGAAGTTTTACAGGTGCGAATTCGGATTATATAGGTATATTCAGAGCAAGTGAAGGAGGGACAATATTGCTTGATGAAATTAGTGAAATGCCAAAGGAAAGTCAGGCAAAACTTTTAAGAGTCCTTCAGGACAAAAAAATAAGGCCTGTAGGTGATATAAAAGAAATAGCTGTAAATGTAAGAATTCTTGCTGCATCATCGCATAATATAATTTCTGATGGAAATAAAAGTGGCATAAGAAAGGAACTGTACTATAGATTAAGCACTATTACTATCACAATTCCTCTACTTAGAGAAAGAAAAGAAGATATTCCACTTCTTGTGAAATATTTTATTGATAAATTTAATGATAAATACAAAAAGAAAGTAGAGGGTTTTGAACGTGAAGCATTGGATGTTTTAGTAAAATACAACTGGCCAGGCAATGTTCGTGAATTGGAAAATTTAATAGAAGGTTTATTCGCAATTAAAGTGAATAAAAATATTTTTGTTGAACAGGATTTACCTTCGCATATGCGAGTATTAGAAACTAATAATTCTGATACTGTAAAAGTATGTTCCCTTGAGGAATCAGAAAAATCTGCTATAATTTCAGTTCTTAAATCTACAAATGGAAATAAATTAAAAGCTGCTGAAATATTAAGAATATCCAGAGATACTCTTTATAGGAAAATCCAGCAATATTCAATATCTAAAGATTTGTCTTAAAATAATACAACTATTCAAATATTGTCCTAAAACAATACAATTATCTATGGTAATATTCTTCTATTAACTATTAAATTTATCAATATAACTACAGTAATTTCAATACATTTTATAATACATTAAAAAATTGGCATAGTTCTTGCATAAATAATGTATAATAGATTAACCATTCTAATATTTAATGGATTTTGTATGGTTTATGTAGCAGCAAAGCGAAAGCTTTGCTGTTTTTTAGCAGAGCTTTGCTCTGCAGCTATATAATATATATGAAAAAATATAAAGCGTTATTATGCCTAAATGATAAGGACAAAATTTGTAGTGATTTCAAAGATGCTATATACAAATCTTTTAAAGATATTAAGTATCAGGGAAGTGGACTGAGAGAAATATCATTTTTAATAGATGAAGCAATAGAAAATACTACTAATGAATATTTAAGTGCGGAATGTATTTCGGAAAAACATAAAAAGATAATACCCGAATTAGTTAAAGACATGTCTGAGTCTTTACTCGGTTTTTTATTAATGAAAGATAAAGGAGCAACATTAACTTCTGAGAAAATTTTTAAGATAAAAGAAATAATTAATAAAAATCTTATAAATTGTTTGAAAAAAAATATCAATTCTGACAAAATAAAAATTTGTAAAATAGAAAAATGTTGAATAGATAAAGGAGGTGATAAGTAAATAAGTAGAAATATTTATTACATTGTAGACGCAGGCTTTAGCCTGCGAGTTTTGAGAGTATTAAAAGATTACAAAATAGGAGGGTAAAAGAAATGAAAGCAAAAATGTTGTTAGTAATTGCAATAATTACTTTTGCTTTAGGTGTAGTTGCAAAAGATTCTTTTGCAATTGCAGCATGGGCGAGAAAATATGGTGCTGATTGCACTATGTGTCATTGGAATGTAAATAAGCTTAACAAAACAGGTCAGGATTTTTTAAGAATGGGCCATATGATGGCAAATGAAGAAGCAGGAAAGAATTTGAGTGATTATGCAAGTTTTACTGGGAAAGTCAGATTTAATGCTGAAGATAAAAAAATAAGCAGCTTTGAACAGCATGCATTTTCTTTGTATACAGGAGGTGCATTGGGTAGTGGATTTTCATATTTTGCAGAAATGTATTTTCATGAAAATTCAGGCAAAAATTCTGGAACAAGTGATTTTAATGATTTTGCCCGTAGCAAATTAGCAGAAGCATTTATTCAGTATACCACAGGAGATGAAAAGAGTTATACAACAGTTAGATTCGGTCAGATTCTTTCACAGCTTCTATATATTCATGGAACAGGTGGAAGATTAGGGAAGGACAGATCATTAGCTCTTACAAGTGTTGTTGGAAGCAATCCGTATAAACCATTCCAAAGAAATTATGGCATAGAATTAAGCCATAAATGTAGTTGGAATGTTATGGCTTCTTTGGGTGTAGTTAATGGCACAGGTGCTAGTAATTTTAACGTAGTAGATAATAATAATTTTAAAGACGTATATGTTACTGCTGATTATGAATTAGATAGTGATGGAAGTATAGTTGGAATGTATGGATACATAGGACAAGCTCCAATGACTGGTTTTGATGACAATTTCTATCAAGTTGGCCCTATGTTCAATTATTTTACTTCAACCTGGACATTAACAGGACTTTTATTGTCAGGAAGAAATACAAAAAATGCAGGTGCTGACAAACAGTATAGTCTTGGTGGTTATCTTGAAGTAGGGTATAAACTGCTTTCAGATGTAGTGACTCCTTATGTGAGGTATGACTATTTTGATTCTAATACAGAAAAAACTGTTGATGAAACACAGGGACCTGTAATGGGTTTGGTCTGGAGACCATATATGTATGGCAGATTCGTAGGCGAATATACACTTAGTCAGGCGAGTGCCAAAAACACAAACAAATTTTCTATAGAAGCTCAATATATGTTCTAAAAGGAAAAAATGTTTTACATTTGTTTTCAAATTACACTATGATAATGGTGCGTTTGTTACACCTCCCGCGTGCCGTATGACAAAATACGTGTAGTTTGTAAAAAACCCATGTCTATTATAGGCATGGGTTTTTTTATTCTTTACATAATAGTTGTTTCTATTTTATAATACCTCTTGCCTATGAATGAAACCAAAAGTTTTTGGACAGACAAAATACCTTGTTGGAAAATGAAAGATTGTTCTGTTTATAAAACTTGTCCTTCTTACTTTGGCCATAAATTACCATGCTGGGAAATTAAAAATACAATGTGTGATGAAGTGCTTGGAACTCATAAAACCTGTGAATTTTGTGTGGTGTATAAAAAATATGCGAAAAGTTCATCGTAATTTAAGTTTCCAATTGGTTTTTGTTATTATTTTGGTATTTTCTATTGTAAGTTTAATTGCCGGTTATTTTGATATAAAATTTCAAAAAAAAGAATGGTTGAAAGCTGAATCAGAACATGCAAAAGTTATAGCAGATACTATCCTTAAAAGTATTGAAGATATTATGTTATCTGGCAAACAGAAAAAATTGGATAGTGTACTAAAAAATTTAAATGAAGGACAACATTTGTCTGGTGTTAGAATATTAAAAGTTGAGTCTGTATCAAAAAATAATAAATCCGCAGAACTGACTTATAAAAATGGAGAACCTATTTATGTATTTAAACAGCAAATTGTAAATAAAAAGAAATGTTATGGTTGTCATAAGTCAAATGAAAGTATAATAGGTTTTTTGGAAATATCCATTTCATGGAAATCTCTTATGGATAATATAATGGATAATGCTAAAATGCATATTATAATGACTCTTGCTATTTTATTAGTTATATCACTTGTACTTGTATTTTTTATGAAAAAGGTAGTGAATCGTCCTATACAAAAATTGCTTTTAGCATTTAATAAAGTAAGTCAGGGTGATTTGAATGTAAATGTGGATATTAAAGAAAATAATGAATTGGATGTTTTAGCTGAAAATTTCAATAAAATGGTGGATAATCTGAAACAATCTAAAGAATCAATATAGAAATATCATCAGGAACAGATTGCCCATGCAGATAGACTTGCATCTTTAGGAAAACTTTACGCAAGTTTAGCTCATGAGATTAAAAATCCATTGGCAGGTATAAAAGCTGCTTTTCAGACATTAGAGCAATCTGCAAAAATACCGATACAAAAAGAAATATATGAAAAAATAAATATTCAGGTGAATAGATTAGCAAAAACTGTTGAAAATTTGTTAAATTATTCTAAGCCAATAACATTAGAAATAAAAAGTGTTAACATTCAGGAGATTATTGAAAAAGCTTTTTTCTTTGTCCATAAACATATTACTGATCATCAAATAAAAGTAGAAAAACAGTACAGTAAGGAAATTCCTGATTTAAATTTAGACGCAGAATTAATACTTCAGGTTTTTGTAAATATTTTTTTGAATGCAATCAGTGCAATGCCTAAAGGTGGAGTGTTAGCTATAAACACTTCACTTTTAGATGATTTTGTGATAATTTCAATTTGTGATACTGGAAAAGGAATACCAAGTAAATATGTAGACAAAATTTTTCAGCCTTTTTTTACAACAAAGCCTGGTGGTACAGGTTTAGGGCTTTTTACCAGCCAGAATATTGTTAAAATGCATAATGGAATAATTGAATTTACAAGTGAGGAAGTGAAAAAAACCTGTTTTGTTATAAAACTTCCTGTGAATAAAAATTGAATATGGTCTGGTGAAAAGAATATCAACCATAAGGGAAAAAATTATGATTAAAAAGAAAATTTTAGTAATTGATGACGAGGAATTAATAAGGTGGTCTTTGAAGGAAAATTTATTTAAATATGGTTATGATATAGTAGTGGCAGAAACTGGCGAAGATGGTTTTGAAAAATTTATAAATTTTCATCCTCATTTGGTTTTATGTGATATTAAGCTCCCTGGAATTGATGGTTTGGAAATTTTGAAAAAAATAAAAGAATCCGATTTAGAAATTCCTGTGATAATGATTACAGCTTTTGGAGACATTTCTACTGCTATAGAGGCTATGAAAAGAGGAGCGAATGATTATATTAATAAACCATTTGATTTAGATGAGTTAAGATTGCTTATTGATAAAGTTATTGAAAATGCAAGTGTTTATGTGGAAGCAAAATCGTTAAGGAATCAACAATTAAGGCAATATAGTTTTTCTAGTATTGTAGGGAAAAACAAGTCAATACTGGAAGTAGTGGAATTTGCAAAAAAATTAGTAAATAGCAGTGCATCTCCAATTTTAATTTGTGGGGAGAGTGGCACAGGTAAGGATATTCTTGCAAAAGCAATACATTACGAAAGTAAAAGGATAAAGAAGCCATTCGTTGAGATAAATTGTGCTGCTATACCGGATAATTTGCTTGAAAGTGAATTGTTTGGTTATGAAAAGGGCGCGTTTACAGATGCAAAACAAGCAAAAAAAGGTCTTGTGCATAGTGCAGATGAAGGAACATTATTTTTAAATGAAATAGGTGATATGGGTCTAAGTCTTCAGGCAAAAATTTTGCAATTAATTGAAAATAAATCTTTTAGACCACTGGGTGCTGTTTCAGATATAGAAGTTAATGTTGGAATTATTGCAGCAACAAATAAAGATTTAACCAAGGCAATTAAAATAGGCGAATTCCGTAATGATTTATATTATCGATTAAATGCTTTTACTTTAAAATTATCTCCACTTAGAGAACGGATGGAAGATATTATTTTACTCACAGAGCATTTTTTGAAACAATATAGCTATGAATTGAAGAAAAAAAATCCACCTGTTTTGTCTAAGGAAGTAAAAAATGTTTTTTTGCGGTATCACTGGCCTGGGAATATAAGAGAATTAAAAAATATTATAGAACGTGCAATTATAATCGGAGCGGTAGAGAATATTAATCTTACTCATTTGCCTTTAGAATTAAGAAGTTATGAAGGAGAAATGCCAGAATTTAACAAAACAGCCAAAGAAAAATCTACACTCAAAGAATTTGAAAAAGAACTTATTTTGCAGGCATTGCATAAAACGAATGGGAATCAAGTGCGGGCCGCAAAAATTCTTGGAATTAGTCGTGATTCTTTGAGATATAGAGCAATAAAGTTAGGAATTCTTGAATCAAAAGAATAAAGAGATTGTTCTATAACTGCCATTTAGACTGTGTTATATTATATATGGTAGTCGCAGGCTTTAGCCTGCGGAAAAATGGTAAAAGCTATAATACCGCAAGCTAAAGCTTGCGACTACCAGTACAGAAAAAAGCTAGAAAATAGAATTATCTCACAATCTCTAATCTAAACTGTGTATTTTTACACAGTTGTGTGTAAAAATACACATAAATCTATACAAGTTTTAAGATTATAAATTGTCCTTGTAAATCTATTGATAAAACCTACACAAAAAAATCGTAAATATTTTAAAAAGTTGGCACGAAAATTGCATATATAATAACTCAAGTATAGTTATAAACTTATATATTAGGAAATAATTTATAGAATTAGAGAAATGGAGGATAATATGGGTAAAATGAAATATATAGTAAATATATTTTGTATTGTAAGCATTGTATGTTTTTTTACTCTTGTGCGAGTTACGTACTCAGAGGAAAAAGCTGGACATATTGGTTCTGAGAAATGTATGACTTGTCATGATGACCATGGAAAGGAATTTCAAAAAAGTTTTCATGCGAAAACGTTTGTTAAAGAAAAGCAATTGAATCAAGCTGAACATTGTGAAACTTGTCATGGTGCAGGTTCGCTTCATGCGGAAGCTGCAGGAGATAAAAATGCGGCTGGTTATGCCACTATTCTTGGACCAAAGACAAATCCAAAAGAATTAGCAAATTCTTGTTTGCAATGTCATGGCAACACCCATCCTAATTGGAAGGGGAGCACACATTCGCGTCAAGGTTTAACCTGTAATTCTTGTCACAATTCTCATAAATCTTCTGTGCCGGGACCGGATCAGGGGAAATTGCTGAAAAAGAAAACGTCGACTGAAAATTGTTTTCAATGTCATAAAGATAAAAAGGCTCATATGTCTAAAGCTTCTCATATGCCGACTAAGGAGGGAAAACTTTCCTGTGTTACTTGCCACGACCCTCATGGATCCCCATATGCCAAAAATTTAAAAACTGCTTCTACAAGGGAGCTTTGTCTTACCTGTCATGCGGAAAAGCGTGGTCCTTTTCTTTGGGAGCATGCTCCTGTTCAGGAAAATTGTTTGACTTGTCACGATGCTCATGGTTCTTTGCAGGACAAGATGCTCATAGCCAAAAGTCCGTTTCTTTTATGTCAGCGGTGTCATGTGGGGACTAGGCACCCGAGCACACTTTATGATGATTCGGCTGTGAAACAACAAAACTCTCGCATTATTAATCGTTCTTGCCAAAATTGTCATGTGAATATACATGGATCAAATCATCCATCGGGTGTTTATTTTATGCGGTAATTGAGATTTTAAAAAACTAATATAAATAATGGAAATTGAAGAAGAAGTTATAAATCTAATGAGGAGGGGAAAACAAATGCGAATACTGTTTTTGTGTGCACTCGTAATTATGACGGGGTCTCTTTTTGCCGCGGAAAACGTCAAGCAGGAGATTGAGTTTGGTTTTAACTATAAAAACCTTGACGTTCAAGAAGCTAAATTTGAAGAATACCGGGTTATTCCTAAAGGGCTTTCTATTAACAAATACAGGCTTGATTTTGAAAGCCCAGATTATGGTATTTCTTTCACTGCTAAAAACGTGATGAGAGATGATCAGTTCGCCAGGTTTCTTTATAAACGAGAAAATGGGTTGTCCTTTAGCGCATGGTGGGACAAGACACCTCATTCTCTTAGTCTTATTTCAAGGACGCCTTTTTCGGAAATCAGTGCTGGAGTTTTTACTCTATCCGATGAGATACAGCGGAAACTACAGGCATCCACAACTACCACGTCTCCCACAACCAATGATCTGTTGTTGGATTTAGCCAAAAATACAAATGCGGTACCCCTCAAGTTGCTTAGAGATTCCTATGGGTTTGATATTGGTCTTCCCAGTTTGGGTGATGTTGGCTTCAAAATTAGCGCAAATCGTGAGAATAAATCCGGAACCAAGGCAATTGGAGGAACTTTGGGCTTTTTCACAATTGAGTTGCCTGAACCTGTTGATTATGAAACAACCAAGTTTTCTTTGGACACATCTTTGACGCAAAAAAATTGGAATGTGGATCTTGCTTACGAATATTCTTTATTTCACAATAAGGTAACAGAAATGACTTGGGATAATCCCAAAAGATTGACTGATCAAGCTTCTGCCTCTGGTTATAGTGGTGGTACGAATTCAAAATCCGGACGGACTTCACTTTATCCAGACAATACTCAGCATATGGCTACATTTAACGTGAATATGCTCGATCTTCCATTAAACAGTTATTTTCATACCACTTTGAGTTATGCTCTTTTGACACAAAACGCAATTTTTCTTCCTTATACTATTAATACAGCCATTGTTCCGGGATCTTATGCCAATCCTACGGTTAATGCCTATGATCCGACTGCATTGCCTGTTTCAAGCCTAAATGGTAATAGGGGAATTTTTAATCAATCCTATATTTTAAGCAGTAGACCGTGGGATTCTTTGGGTACAAGGGTTGGTTATCGTTCCGAAGTAGTCAGCAACAAGACCGTGGAAATCGTTTTTCCTGGAAAAGCAACCGCTGACCAGAACTGGAGTTCAAGCATTTATACTAGCAAGGTTTATAGTCCTCATAGACAAAATCTGGATGTGGATATTGATATGGATGTATTTTCCAATGTGACTGCTTCGGCTGGTGGTGGTCTTGAGATTATGGAAAGAACAAAACGTGAGGTGGAAAAGACAAAGGAAAGTGTTTTGCGTGGAACTCTGGTCTATAGACCTGTTTCCTCGTTTTCTGTCCGAGCTGGTTATATTTTGGGATTAAGGCGAATGGATGATTTTGAGATTAGTGACTATAAAAACTCTGCAGGCGATTTGATTGAGCTTCCTGGATTGCGTCGGGTGGATGTGGCAGACAGGGACCGAAACGAAGTTAAGGGTACTGTTCAATGGACAGACCTTGGCGGTATTGGACTCTCTCTTGCTGCATTTAACCGTGATGATAAATATAAACCAGGTATAGGTGATTTAACTGGTGGTATTGCTACTAATACCAATTATATGTACGGTATTCTGGAATCCAGTGCTCAGGGTGGAACAGTAAGTGCAGATTGGATGTTAGATGAAACTTTCGATATTTCTTTACTTTATGACATCCAAAATGTTAAGTCAACAGAACGGTCTAATGTCTCAGGCGCAGTGCTTACTCAAGATGCAGCAAATGATTGGACAGCTACAAATAATGATATTTTTCATACTATCGGTGTTGATATGAATTTTTCTCCTTTGTCCAAATTAGGTCTTATGGTGGGATACAATTATTCCATAGGCAAGGGAAAAATAACAGTCAGCGATATTCCAGGAACAACTACTGTGGTTGAAACTGATCCAGCAGATACCAAGAGCGCACTCCAGGAATTAGCTATTCGTCCGGAATATACGATTGGTGAAGGATTGGTTTTGGTGGGAGGTTACATTCTGACTATTTTTGATGTTGAGGATTTTGCCGTTGAGAATGTCCCTGTTGTCGCAGGTTTAACAGCAGCCGGTGTTTCTAGTCCCAACGCAATTTTTTTGGGCGACAGCCTTAGGGATTTTACGGCACATGTTGGCTACATCGGTTTAAAATATAACTGGTAAATATTAGTGTTTATGTCGGTATAGTGATGAAATTTTAATACTTCTGCGGTGTGTTTAATATACCTCTCCGCACATCCGCAGATAATTACACGTTAGTTTGGAGTTTTAAAAAAACCACACTTATATAGGTGTGGTTTTTTTATTCTTTACATAAAGTTCAATGTATTTTATAATACTCAAATTGGACCCGTAGGGGCAGACTTGTCTGCTCTATTCTTGGGTTTTAAAAATCTTTATGGAAAATATTATTTTAATAAGTTTGCTGTTTTACCTTGCAAGTTTTGCAAGTTATATAAAATCAATTATAAATAAACGTGAGTTGAATTTCTATGGACAATTCACGCTATGGATTGCATTTATTTTGCATACTTCCTATTTTGTCCTAAAGTATTCCAAAGAAGGATGTTTTTCAGTAAATTCTATAGTTAATGCATTGCCATTTTATGCGTGGATGCTTGTGTTTTTAACTGGAGTTATAACTCTGAAATATAAAGTAAAAACATTGAATTTTATTTTGTTGCCAATAGCGATGATTTTACTTGTGGTTAAGATATTTTTAAAAGAAGTCCAGCCACAAGAGATTTATTTCTCAAATTTGTGGTTGTTGGTACACACAACCTTAACTTTTTTGGGATACGCAGGCTTTACAGCAGGATTTGTTTGTGCAATTTTATATCTATGGCAGGAAAGAAAAATCAAGAAGCATGCATCAGACATACTTTCTTCAAAAACTGTTCCAGCACTTCAGATTGTGGATAATTTAGGTTATCAGTCTATTAAAATCGGATTTTTATTTTTAACTGGAGGAATGATAGTTGGTGCATTTTGGCTTGGGAACTTGGAAGGGGTTTATTGGTCTGGAAGTTTTAAAGAAATTTTTTCAGTTATAACATGGTTTACGTATGCAATATTATTGCATTTGCATATATTTGGTTTTTTTAGAGGGAAAAAAATAGCATGGATAATAATAGCATCTTTTGTATTTATGATATTTTCTTTTATCGGAATAAATTTATTATTTCCTACAAATTTTCATAATTAAATGAATCCAAATATAATGGTTTTTGGTGTAAATCACAAGACGGCTCCAGTAGAAATAAGAGAAAAATTTTCTATACAGGAAGATAAACTAATATATTTTCTTGAAAAGATTAAATCAGAAGTTTCTTTGGGAGAATGTGTTGTTCTTTCTACATGTAATAGAGCAGAGATATATTGTACAACTTTGGATTTAAATGACACTATAAAAAAAACAAAGCAATTTTTTTCTGAAGTAGGTAAATTAGATATTGCAGAACTGGAAAAGATATTTTTTTATCATTCAATCCCTTATTCAGTAGAACACCTTTTTAAAGTTACAAGTGGTCTTGATTCTATGGTAATTGGTGAAAATGAAGTTCTTGGTCAGGTTAAAAAAGCATATTCTATAGCGCAGGCTAATAAATTTACGTCTAAATATTTGAATGTTTTGTTTCAGAATGCTATAGGTGCGGGTAAATATGTTCGTGCAAATACTGGTATAAATAAAGGAGCATTATCTCTTAGTTCTGTTGCTGTTGATATGGCAGAACGTATATTTGGAGAATTAATAGGCAAAAAAGTTATGGTAATTGGCGCAGGCGAAATGAGTGAATTAGCACTTAAATATTTGCAGGAGCGTGGAGTTGAAAAAGTCTATATTGCCAATAGGACGATATCTCGTGCAGATGAACTTGCGCAAAAGTTTAATGGTGAATCAGTTGGATTTGAAGATAAGTTTGTAAAGATCAGAGAGATTGACATTGTTATAAGTTCTACGAGTGCCCAAAATTATATAATTCATAAATCTGATATAAAAACCATAATGCCTTTAAGAAAATACAGACCAATATTTTTTATAGATCTTGCTGTGCCAAGAGATATAGATGAAGAAGTTAATAAAATAGAAAATGTTTATTTGTATAATATTGATGATTTGCAAAAAATAGTGAATGAGAATATAGCTGATAGAGAGCAGGAGCTTGAAAAAGCTAATTCTATAATTAAAGAGCGAGTAGGCAAATTTATTCAATGGTTTAATAAATCTCCCATACCCCCTTTGTTAAAGGGGGATTAAGGGGGGATTTATTTATGAGCTTGACTTTTCACAAAACAAGATATATATTACCAGATAAATATGGTCTGGTGGAAAAACACAGACCATATTTAAAAAATTATGTCACAGGAAGATATTAAGAAATTATTGGATGATGGAAGTGCCTGTTTTCAAAGTGGAGATATGGATAAAGCCATTTCTCTTTTTGAAGAAGCTTTGAAACTTGATCCACAAAATGCTAATGTAGTTTTAAAATTGGCTGAATGTTATGCTGCTAAAGGTTTAAATTCCAAAGCAGCAGAACAATATCTTTTTATTGCTAATGCTTATTATGATAGCAAGCTTAACAAAGGAGCAGTAAAATTTTATCAAAAGGTTTTAGAGTTTGATTCTGAAGCTTTGGATACAAGAGTTAAGTTGGTTGATTTATATGCTAAAGAGGGTATGCAACGGGAAGCTAAAATAGAATTTTTAAATATTGCAGAGGCATATCTTAAAAAAGACGATTTAAATAAAGCAGAAGAGTATGCTAAAAAAGCAATAGAACTAAAAAGTATTGAAGCTCAATTTGTTCTTGGAATGGTTACATTTAAACATGAATTATGGCAAGAAGCAATAAATGCATTTGAATATCTTTTAAAATTTAAACCGTCTCATTTAGAAGCGCTTTCAAAACTTGGAACGGTTTATCTTAGAATTGGTAAATTCCCAGATGCGACTTCTGTATTTGAGAAGATATTAAAAACAAAACCTGATGATATAGATGCATTGGAAGGATTGGCAGATGTTTATGCAAAAAGAGGTTCTATGCGGGAAGCTGTTCCTGCCTATCTTAATATTATAAATATTTTTATAAAACAGAATAGTCCTGACAAAGCAGAAGAAATATATAATAAAATTATAAAATTATCTCCAGAAAATGTAGATGGTAGAACTAAATGCGCAAATTTCTATGAAACACTTGGCAAACTTGATAGTGCTGTTACCCAGTATTTAGCATTAGCCGGTATATATGTTAAAAATAAGAATGTTGATTCTGCAAAGCAAATATATCAAAAGATATTAAATTTAGATCCTAATTGTGAAGATGCTAAAACAAAGTTATACGCATTAGAATCAGGAGGAGGAATTACTCAAACAGTTTCTTCAGCAAAGCAAGATGTGCAGAGAACAATTCCTAAAGCACCTGTTGTAGAAAATACTTCTGTTGTATCTGAAGTTGAATCGCCTAAAGAAACTATTAGTTCTACAGATGATATAGATTTTTTGCACTTCAAAGCAGAGGAAAGCATTAAAAATGGTTTTATTGAAAAAGCGATAGAATTATATAGAACAATTCTAAAAAAAGATCCTAAGAATACTGATATTCGGCAAAAACTACACAATGCATATATTTTACTTGCACAGAAAGAAGAAGAAATTGTAGAAAAAGATAAAGGTAAAGATACAGAAGAAGTAGAAGAAAGCAATGAACCAACCGATAAAAAGAAGAAACGTGTCAAAATTTCATATCTATAAGCAGTATCTATTTTACTAAAAAAACTTGACCAATATAAAAGGACGTGGTAAAATAATTCCCGATATGCGTAATACGCACATCGGGAATTATTAATCTATGCAAATAAAAGTAAAAGTCTGGTTTGAAAAAGACGGTAATCTTGTTTTTGGTCCGGGTAGGTATGCTATCTTGAAAGCTGTTTCTGAAACAAATTCTATAAAAAAAGCTGCAGAGAAGTTAAATATGTCGTATCGCCATACATGGAGTTATATTCATTCAGCAGAAAAAAGATTGGGGAAAATTTTGCTTGTTAAAAACAGAGGAGGGAAAGGAGGTGGAGGGGCAGTATTGACTGATTATGCAAAAGGTTTGTTGAAAAAATTTGAAAAGATTGAGACTAAAATAACAGCATCTGTGAATAAACGCTATAAAGAAATTTTGTAGATAGAAAGGAGAAGCAAATAAAAGGTAGTCGCAGGCTTTAGCCTGCGGGAAAAACCGCAAGCTAAAGCTTGCGACTATCACTACAACTGAAAAATGTAGGATGTAATACATATTCATAAAAAACTGTCAAAAGCATTTTTGATAGTATCGCAAAAATAAAAGTGGGAGGAGTAAGATATGAAGGAGTTTATGGTTTTAGTAGCGGTAATAGTAATTTGTAGTACAAATCTTTTTGCAGGACAATGTGACATTCTTGTAGATAAACTTGTTGAAAAAGGTCAGCTTACTGAATTGGAGGGCAAAGATATTAAGACTGCAAATGAACTTTTGGTTCAGGCAGAAAAGAATAAAACTGATGAAGCAATAAAAAAATCATCCCCAGTTTATAAAATTTCAGGGTATTCTCAATTTTCATATACAAGTGATCCTACTCTTGGAGGAAAGGAACCGTTTGCAATAAAAACAGCGAGAGTGGGATTTAGCTGGAAATTAAATGAATGGACAGAATTTAAAATACAACCTGAATTTTCATCATCAGCAATATCTTTGTCTACAGTTACATTTAAGGAGTTATGGGCAGATTTTGTTGCTGATAAAAACTTGCTAAAGGTGAAGATAGGGCAATATATAATTCCGTTTAGTTTTGAGAACAATTATCCTGCATCAAAATCAAAAGTTTTTGATACACCGCAATCTATGTCTAAGGTGATTACATCAAAATATGATTATGGCGTTCAGTTATATGGCAATCTTCCTGGAGAGAGTCTCAAAAATCTTCTTTCGTGGAGAATTGCGGTAATAAATGGTACTACTTATGCGTCAGAAACAGATGGTATGAAGGATTTCTCCGCGTATCTTATTACAAAACCTATGAATGATTTGGAATTTAGTGTTTCTGATTATAATCGTTATATAGCAACAGGAAGCAAATATGAGACCCATTACGGAGTGTCAGGGAAATATGAGACAGATATGGTGTTTTTTACTCTTGAGTATATAGCAGGCAAAAACTCAACTGGAGTTTCTGATGTTATGGATGCAATAATTACTCTGGAAGGTAAGCCATTTGGATTGCTATCTTCTGATTTGTCGTTAATTGCTCCTGTAGTGAGACTTGAAAGATGGGATGAAAATATTTGGGATGGTAAATATTTATCCTATTATACTGTAGGAGTAAATATTTATGCAGACAAATCTGTGAGATTTTTGGTGGATTATCTTGTGAAGGATGACAATATTTTAAATAACAATAAGTTTAACGCGATGGTACAGATAAACTATTAATAAATTATATAATTTAAGGATCCTCTTTAGTCCCCCTTTGAAAAAGGGGGAAATAGGGGGATTTGAATAGGAGAAAGCTATGCTTAAGAAAATAATGCTGTTTTTTTTGGGTTTAATGCTGATAGCAATACCGTTAATAGCACAGGAGAACAAAATAATCATTCTTGCTACTACTACAAGTGTGCAGGATACAGGATTACTTGATGTTTTGCTGGAAAAATTTACTACAGAAACTGGTTATACAGTTAAGCCTATTGCTGTTGGAACAGGACAGGCAATAAAACTTGGAATGAATGGAGAAGCAGATATTTTATGGGTGCATAGTCCTGACGATGAAAAAAAATTTGTTGAAGAAGGTTATGGAATAAGTCGTACAACTTTTATGCATAACGATTTTGTGCTTTTGGGACCTGCAAATGATCCTGCAGGAGTTAAGACTGCAAAGAGTATTACTAATGCTTTTAAAATTATTTCTGAAAAAGCAGTTTTGTTCGTATCTCGCGGTGATCAGTCTGGAACACATAAGAAGGAACTAAAAATCTGGAAAATTGCTGAAAGGACTCCAAATAAAGAAAAGTATGTTGAAGTAGGCCAGGGAATGGCGGCTACTGTAAGAATTGCAGATGAAAAACAAGCATACTGTTTGGCTGATCGTTCTTCATATCTTTCTTTGAAGAAAAATTTGAGTCTAACCATTTTGTTCGAAAACGACAAAAATTTGTTAAATTTATATAGTTTAATACCTGTTAATACGCAAAAATTTTCAAAAGTAAATGAAAAGGGTGCGAAAATACTTCTTGATTTTTTGCTTTCTGCAAAAACAAAGGAAATAGTTGAAAATTTCGGAAGAGAAAAATACGGTCAGCAGTTGTTTTTCTATGACTACGAGGTGAAAAAGTAGATAAGTGGATTTTATATTCGATGGTATTAAAAAAGCTATTGAATTAATATTTTCTCTGGATAGAGATATTCTGGATATTCTTAGAGTATCTTTACTTGTTTCTATTTCTGCAACTGCTATTGCTGTTTTGATAGGTGTGCCATCAGGAGCCATTATTGCAATTAAAAAATTCCCTCTAAAAAAGATACTAATTTCATTGATTAATACTGGAATGGGATTACCGCCTGTAGTTATTGGTCTTGTTATAAGTCTGTTTTTGTTTAGAAACGGTCCTTTTGGTTTCTTGCAGTGGTTATATACAGTAAAAGGTATGATTTTAGCGCAAGTAATAATTGCATTACCCATTATTATAGGATTAACAGTTGCTGCTTTTCAAAGTGTTGACAAGAAAATGTATCTGCAAATTATAGCTTTAGGCGCAAATACTTCACAATCTATTATTATACTACTTAAAGAGATTCGTTTGTCTGTTTTAGCTGCAATTATAGCTGGGTTTGGTAGTATAATTTCTGAAGTTGGGGCTGTAATGATGGTTGGTGGAAATATTAAGAGTCAAACAAGGGTATTAACTACTGCAATAGTGCTTGAAACAAATAAGGGGAATTTTGATTTTGCCATAGCTATTGGTTTAATCTTATTGGTTATGAGTTTTATTGTAAATTTAACACTTACATATATTCAACAAAAAAACAGAAGAGACTAATGATTGAAATAAATAATCTTACATTAAATCTTAGCAAAAGTTTTTGCTTGGATATAAAATCTTTGCATATACAGGACAAGGAAATATTTTCAGTAATTGGTCCAAATGGTGCAGGCAAAACAACTCTTTTAAATATTTTAAGTTTGTTTGAAAACCCGGAAACTGGAAGGGTCATTATTTTTGGCAAGGATATTCTTAAACAAAATGATGTTTTATCTTACAGACGCAGGATTTCTTATGTTTTTTCAAGACCTTATTTGTTTAATAATACAGTGGAAAATAATGTAGCTATGCCTTTACGTTTGCGTGGAAAGAATAGCGAATCAAAGGTAAATGAAATGTTAAAGTTATTTAAGATAGAGGATTTGAAACATAATAATGCTTTGAAACTTTCTCAAGGGCAGATGCATAGGGTTTCATTAGCTAGGGCTTTTGTAAGTGAGCCTGAATTAGTTTTTTTGGATGAACCGTTCTTAAGTTTAGAACGGCTTTACAAAGAACAGCTAATGACTGAGATTCGTAAAATTATTAAGAATAGAGGAATTACCGCTTTATTTGTAAGTCAGGATCAAAATGAGGCATTATGCTTGTCTGATAGGATTGCTGTGATGAAAGAAGGCAAAATCCTTGAAATTGGTACACCAGAACAGGTGTTTACATCTCCGAGTTCAAAGGAAGCAGCTGATTTTATAGGTATTGAAACAGTTGCCGAAGGTATAATTTTTAAGAAAGAAGATAATCTTTGTAGTGTGCGTGTGAAAAGCAAAGTAATACAGGTAATATCTGAATTAAATGTTAATGAAGAAGTAATTGTTCTTATACGACCACAGGATGTAGTTGTTTCAAAACACAAAGAAAAAACAAGTGCCAGAAATGTTTTTAAAGCAATAATAATTCATATTGAATCGTGGGGTTTGGAATATAAAGTAAGACTTGATTGTGGATTTGACCTACTTGCCTTTATAACCAAGCAATCTATGAAAAGCCTGAAATTAAAGGAAAAAGATGAAGTTTTTATTTCTTTTAAAGCCACAGCAATTCATCTAATAAAAAGATAAAATTTAATAATTCTATTCAAGCGATTTATTCTGTTTATCAATTTACAAGGTAATTAATAAAATTTTTCTTCTTTACAGGAAAATCATTGTATTTTATACTATAGGCAAACAAATGCGTTTATACTTGTAGAAAGGTAATGATTTTTTGCGCCTGTAGCTCAGTTGGATAGAGCAGCGGTTTCCTAAACCGCGTGCCGGAGGTTCAACTCCTCTCAGGCGCACCATTTATAAATCGTAGGACGGACGTTTCGTCTGTCAATAATAGTGGATAGTCTGTAGCACTTATGATATAGTAGAAGAAGGAGATATTTATGGAGATAATTGATTTTCATTCACATACGGTTTTTAGTGATGGTGCTTTGTTGCCTTCTGAGTTAGCACGAAGAGCTGATATTTTGGGGTATAAAGTTCTTGGGATTACTGACCATGTGGATGTGTCTAATTTTAGTATAGTAGTTCCGGCAATAATAAAATTTTGCAGTAATTACCAAAAATATTTTGGAATGAAATTAATTCCGGGTGCTGAAATAACTCATGTTCCACCACAAGCAATACAGAAATTAGCAAAAGAAATAAGAAATTTAGGTGCGAAAATTATACTTGTTCATGGTGAAACTATTGTTGAACCAGTTGCCAAAGGAACGAATATTTGTGCGTTGCAATCTGATATAAATATATTGGCGCATCCAGGTTTAATAACAGAAGAAGAAGTAAAATTGGCGAAAAAGAAAAATATCTTTTTGGAGATATCCGGTAAAGCCGGACATTCACTTACAAATGGGCATGTTGCGAAATTGGCAAAAAAAATTGGAGCAAATCTGTCTTTTGGTTCTGATACCCATTCGCCTTCTAATTTAGTAACAAAATTAAGTTTGCATAATATATTTATCGGTGCTGGATTGTCAAAAAATGAAATTAAAAAAATATTTTCTAATATGCAGAAGTTAATTAAAAGATTGGAGTGAATATGGAAAAAAGTATTTTAAAAAAGGATGGACTTTTTGCTGTTATTTCTGATGTATATCAATTTTCAAAAGGATTTTTTAAAGAAAACAAAGACAAACTTGTAAAAGTTGGTATAACTTTAGGAATAGTTGTTATTTGTTTGGGTTTTTATCTAATTAATAAAGTAAATACAAACAAAAAATCACTTATTGTTTTTGCACAAGCAGATCAAAATTACCTTGCAGGCAATATTCAGGATGCAGTATTACAGTATGAAAAGCTAGTGGAAACTTATCCATCAAGTAAATATAACGCTTTAGCATTATATCGTGCAGGAAATTGTTACTATGTGGCAGGTAGATATGATAAAGCTTTGGAATGTTACAATAAATCTTTAACAAAATCTCCTGATAGATTAACTAAATCGTATGTATTGGAAGGTATTGGTTTTGTAGAAGAAGAAAAAGGAAACATGGATTCTGCAATAGATTTTTATCGTAAAGCATCCAAAATAAAAAATATGGAGTATAGAAATGGAGAAATATCAATAAATATTGCCCGTTGTTTTGAAAAATCAGGAAAACAAAATGAGGCAATTGATACTTATCGTGAAATAGCACAGAGATATCCCAAATCTCTATGGGCAACAAAGGCACAAGTTAAACTTCCAAAATGAAACCTTTATATGTTGCATTTTTATGGCATATGCATCAGCCATATTATAAAGATTTATTAAGCAACAAATTACTAATGCCATGGGTTAGACTTCATGGAATAAAAGATTATTATGATATGGTGGCAATTCTTGAAGAATTTCCCAATATTCATCAAACTTTTAATTTAGTTCCATCTTTGATTTCGCAGATTGAAGATTATGTAAATAATACCGCCACAGATATTTTTCTTGATTTAACAATTAAACCTGCTAAAGATTTAGCAAATGAAGAAAAAATATTTATTTTAAAAAATTTCTTTATGGTAAATTGGGATACTATGATAAAAATTCATCCACGTTATGCAGATTTATTGGAAAAACGGGGATATTATTTTTCAGAAAAAGAACTTGCAAGAGAACATAAAAATTTTACAACTCAGGATTTTTTAGATTTGCAGGTTTGGTTTAATTTAGCATGGTTTGACCCAGTTTTTTTAAATACAGATTCTGCTCTTAAGGAATTGGCAACAAAAGGAAAAAATTACAAGGAAAAAGATAAAGAAATTGTAATACAAAAACAAAGGGAAGTTTTATCTAAAATAGTTTTGGAATATAAAAAATTATCTGATATAGGACAAATAGAATTAACTACTTCTCCATTTTATCACCCGATACTTCCGCTTTTGTGTGATACAAATATTGCTAAGGTTTCACAGCCAAATTTAAATATTGATGACTTAAAATTTTCACATCCTGAGGATGCACAATCGCAAGTAAAAAAAGCAATTTCTTTTCATAAAGAGCATTTTGGAATTGAACCAAAAGGAATGTGGCCTTCAGAGGGAAGTGTAAGTGATAGCATTGTTCCTATTCTTGCAAAAGCAGGGATAAAATGGATTGCAACAGATGAAGAAATATTGTTTAGATCTATTTCGCAATCTAAATTACAGGGATATCCTTTATATAAGCCATATCGTATAGTAAAAGATGGAAATAAATTAGACATTATTTTTCGTGACCATAATCTTTCAGATGCAATAGGTTTTGTGTATTCAAAATGGGACCCAAATGTGGCATCAGAACATTTTATTTCTAAACTTCGTGAAATTAGAAATAATGTTGCAGGCGAGCAAAATGAACATTTAGTTTGTATTGCTTTAGATGGTGAAAACGCGTGGGAATATTATAAAAATGATGGCAGGGATTTTCTTATGTCATTATATTCTAAATTAAATAATAATCCGGAATTTAAACTTGTAACAGTAAGTGAATTTTTAAATGCAGTGCCGTATCGTGATACTTTAACTCAATTATTCCCAGGTTCATGGATAAATAGTAATTTTCATATTTGGATTGGGCATCATGAAGATCAGCAGGCATGGAGGTATTTGAAAGAAACAAGAGATGCTTTAGTTGAATATGAGAAAACTCAAAAAAATGAAAAGTCGAAACTTGCATGGGAGGAAATTTATATTGCAGAAGGAAGTGATTGGTGTTGGTGGTTTGGCGATGATCATAGTTCTGCAAATGATGAGGAGTTTGACAGCTTATACAGAAAACATCTTATGAATGTTTATGAGTTTTTAGATTTGGATATACCAGCACAGTTATTTGTTCCAATACTTGAAGAAAAAGTAATATCTCCAACTTTAATGCCAGCGGGGTTGATAAATCCAATAATTGATGGTGGAATTTCTAATTTTTATGAGTGGTCTTCAGCAGGATTCTATGATGTTAGTAAAATTGGTGGTACAATGCACAGGGCAGAGACCATTACCAAAGGAATTTATTATGGATTTAATTTGGATATGTTGTTTTTACGGATAGATACTAATTTAAAATTATCTGATAAATTTATGCAGGATTTTGTTTTTGAAATTAATTTTGTTGAACCTGTTGTGCAAAAATTGAGATTAAAAATTCCATCAGAAAAAGAACAATCCTGTCAGTTTTGTTTTTTTAGATTGGTTAATGATGTCTGGCAGGATATAGAAAATTCTTCTATTCATTGTGCAATAAAGAAAATAATTGAAATAAAAATTCCATTTGCTGCTCTTCTTGTGAAACCTGAAGATAAAATCAGAATTTTGTTGAGTATTAAAAAAGGTGATGATGAAATTGAACGGTGGCCGTTGAAAGGTGTAATAGATGTATTAGTTCCAACTGTTGAATATGAAGCAATAATGTGGCATGTATGAATAAAACGCAAAACGAATTATGTAGTTGCCGATTTATCGGCGTTTTAACTAACTTAAATATGTTTGAGAAAATTAAGATAGTAGTATTTTTAAGTATAGTTTTTATTGGAGATTCAATGTTTGCTCAAGATTATAATTTGGCATATATAGGGCCATTAAGTGGTGATTTTGGAGAAAGTGGTAGTAGAGTATTAAGAGGTGTTCAGCTTGCATTGGAAGAATATAATTTATTACCTGATGTGGAAAAAATAGGATTACTTGTTAAAGATACTAAGGATGATAAAGAGTCTATTAAACAAGCGCTAAATGAAATAATTTTAGAAAAGTCTGTGATAGGTATAATTGGTCCTATTCTAAATTCTTATTCACTTGAAGCTGCTGAAATAATTGAAAATGCAAAGATTTCAGCTATTTCTCCTACAGTTCAATTAGCAGAATTTACAAATAATAGAGCTTATGTGTTTAGAAACTCTCTGACTCCAGAGTGTGAAGGGAAACTGATAGCTGATTATGCAGTTAAAACATTGGGAGTAAAAAAAGTTGCAGTTATTTCACCTGATGATTTTTTAGGCAAAAGACTTACTCAGGCATTTATAAATGAAACTATAAATTTGGATATAGAGTATTCACAGGTAGAAACTTATGAGCAGGGAACTACTGATTTTAGAGAGCAAATACTTGTAATAGGTGGAATTGATCCTAAAATTATGAAGTCTGAAGCTGATAAAGAGCGTAATATCATACAAGGAAAAGTTGAAGAAGCTACTAAAAATATACTGTCAATTTTAGATATTAAAGATAAACCTATTCAAGTGCTATTAGCTAATTTTGTTGGAACAGGAGATGATATAGGAGATTTACACCGCAATATTTTTTCAAAATTCAGATATATGCTTGGTAGAGAAAAAACTATTGATTTAGTCGAAGATAATAATAAAAATTCAGAATTTATAATTTCTGGTGAAGTTTTTGAAGATACGCAAACGACTAAAGGGAATGATGTCCCCATAAGTATGAATTTTTCATTAAAAATTTCTGTTATAAATGTTAGTTCTGGCAAAACGAAGGATTTAAAATTCAAACTTTTTGAGCGTAAGCCAAAACAAGTAGTTAATGAAAAATCTGTAGAGGCAATTTATATACCTGCAAAAGCGGAAGATGTAATTTTGATTTTGCCACAACTTGTATTTTTTGATATGAAACTAATTTTTCTTGGATGTAGCAGGTGGTATGATAAAATTGCTCTGAAACAGATATCGGATATTTTAGAAAGGTCAACTTTCAGCTTGAGTTTTTTTGAAAATAGTGAATCTGAAAATGTAAAAAAATTTGTTAAAATGTTTATAAAAAAATATGCATACGAACCAGATTCACTTTCAGCTTATGGCTATGATACAGCAGGAATATTTATTAAATGTTTTGCTGAAGGAAATAGAGAAAAAGAGCTAATTAGAAATGCAATTTGTAATATTAAAGATTTTGGTGGCATTACAGGAATTACGTCATATACTGGAAATGGTGAGTTGCAAAGACAAATTACTATCTTGACTTTTCAAAATAGTGAATTCAAACAATTACAATAACCAAAGGGATTTCTGTTGACAACGGTATTTATTGCAGGTATAGTGATGTTTTAAAAATTGACCGAAGGGAATGGTGAAACCATATATATGGAAAAATTTAAAACTAATGTAGTAGAAGACAAGCCAACGAAAAAGGTTTTTACAGTTGAAATGCCTGCTGAAGAGGTAGAGAAGGAACTTAAAAATACTTTTGATAAATTGCAGACTGTTGCATCTTTGCCGGGTTTTAGGCCTGGAAAAGTTCCTAAAGAAATGGTTGTGACTCATTTTAAGGAAACAGCAAGACAAGAAATGTTAGATAAAGTTATTCCTGAAATTTGTGGTGAAGCATTGGAAAAGTTAAAATATACACCTATAGTGGTTCCAAGTATTGCCGATTTAAAATATGAAGAAGGCAAATCATTGTTTTTTACAGTGACTGTATATGTTTTGTCAGAGTTTAAGATAAAAAAATATAAAGAAATAAATATAGATATGCCAAAAGCAGAAATTGATTCTAAAGAAATAGATAATGTTTTGAAATATTTACAGCAACAGGGTGCTGAATTTGTTCCAGTTGAAGATAGGGAATTAAAACTAAATGATTGTGTGGTGATTGATTTTACGGGTTATATAGATGGTAAACAGTTAAAAGATCTTCAGGCGAAAGATTATTTTCTTGAAACCGGCACTGGAAAATTTATGCCGGATTTTGAAGAAGGTTTAATTGGCGCTAAAATAAATGAAGAACGTGAAGTTTCTACTAAATTTCCTGAGGATTTTGCAAATAAAGAGTTAGCTGGAAAACAGTGTACTTTTAAGGTTAAAATTAAATCGATACGGGAAAAGAAATTGCCTAATTTAGATGATGAATTTGCTAAGGATTTAGGCGATTATAAAAGCATAGAGGAGCTTACCAAAAAAATAGAAAAAGATATTCTTGGAGAGAAAGAGACAAAATTTAAGCAAGAAGCAAAGAATAAAATATTGGATGTTCTTATAGATGAAAATGTATTTGAAATTCCAGAACCTTTTGTTTTGCAGGAACTTGAGAATATGATTTCAAATTTGAAAGAAAGAATGGAAAGAGAAAAGTTTACATTTGAAACTTTAAAAACTACTGAAGAGGAATTAAAAGAAAAATGGAAGGTAATGGCAGAAAAAAGAGTTCGTGGAAGTTTTATATTATTTGAAATTGCAAAAATTGAAAATATCACAGTTGCCGAAGATGAAATAAATAAGGAAATTGAAAATATTCTAACGCATTTTTCAAGAAATAAAGAACGTTTAGATAATGCATCAGGATATTTGCATTCTTCCAGAGGAAGAGAAACTGTAAAAGAAGATTTGCTGATTGAAAAGGTAAGAGAGCTTTTATTTTCAAGTGTAAAAATTAATACAATTTCAGAACTTCAAAAAGAGTTAGCATCAAAATAGTTTTCAAAAAAATTTAAAAAGGGGAGGGTTTTAAAATGGCACTTATACCAATGGTTGTGGAACAAACTACTCGTGGTGAAAGAGCGTACGATATTTTTTCTCGTTTATTAAAAGAAAGAATAGTATTTATTGGAACAGCAATTGATGACCAAATCGCAGATTTAATTATTGCTCAGCTTTTATTTCTTGAAGGTGAAGAGCCAGAAAAAGAAATATCTATGTATATAAATAGTCCTGGTGGTATTGTTACTGCAGGTCTTGCAATTTATGATACAATGCAATATATAAAATCTCCTATATCTACAATATGTATTGGTCAGGCAGCAAGTATGGGAGCGTTACTTCTATGTGCTGGGTGTAAAGGCAGGCGTTTTTCACTGCCACATTCTCGTATATTGATTCATCAGCCTCTTGGTGGAGTTCAGGGACAGGCAACAGATATTGATATTCAGGCAAAAGAAATACTCAGGATGAGATCAGAATTAAATGGTCTTCTTGTGAAACATACAGGTCAGACTCTTGAAATAATACAAAAGAATACTGAAAGGGATTTTTTTATGACTGCTGACGAAGCAAAATTGTATGGAATAGTGGATGAGGTAATAGTAACAAGAAAATAATCCTATGGTAAGTTCAGCGAATGTTAAAGGTTTAATTAGATGTTCTTTCTGTGGCAAAACCCAGATGGAAGTGAAGCGTCTTGTAGCAGGCCCTTCAGTGTATGTCTGCAATGAATGTATTTTGTTATGCAATGAAATAATGGCAGAAGATTTAATAGCTGAAGAACATTCCAAGTTTGGACATATACCTAAGCCAAAAGAAATAAAAGAATTTCTTGATCAATATTGTATTGATCAGGAACATGCCAAAAAAATATTAGCTGTAGCTGTTCATAATCATTATAAAAGAATTTTCGCAAATGCTAATAAATCAGATGTTGAGCTACAGAAAAGCAATATACTTTTAATTGGTCCTACAGGTACAGGAAAGACCTTGCTTGCACAAACACTTGCAAAATTATTAAATGTTCCATTTGCAATTGTAGATGCTACAAGTCTTACAGAAGCGGGATATGTTGGTGAAGATGTGGAAAATATAATTTTGCGTTTGCTTCAGAATGCAAATTATAATGTTGAATATGCCCAGCGTGGCATAATTTATATAGATGAAATAGATAAGATTACAAGAAAATCGGAAAATCCTTCAATTACCCGGGATGTTTCAGGAGAAGGAGTGCAGCAGGCATTACTAAAAATATTAGAAGGAACAATAGCAAATGTTCCTCCACAAGGTGGGCGAAAACATCCACAACAGGAATATATAAAAGTAAATACAACCAATATTTTGTTTATTTGTGGTGGTGCATTTGTTGGTCTTGATAATATTGTAGAAAAAAGATTAGGTCAGGGAAGTTTTGGATTTTCAGCAAAACTCAAATCAAAGTCAGAAAAAAATCAAAAAGAAATGTTAATGAATGTTCAGCCTGAAGATTTACTTAATTTTGGATTTATACCGGAATTTGTAGGCAGACTTCCTATAATGGCAGGTTTACATAATTTAGATGAGAAAGCTTTAATTAAAATATTGGTAGAACCGAAAAATGCATTAATTAAACAATATAAGAAGTTTTTTGCTATGGAAAACGTTAAGCTTAAAATTACTGATGAAGCATTAGCTGTAGTTGCTAAAGAGGCATTAAAAAGGAAAACAGGAGCAAGAGGTTTGCGTTTTATAATTGAAGATGTAATGTTAAATGCAATGTATGAATTGCCATCTTTAACTAATGTTAAAGAGTGTGTTATTACTGAACGTACTATTACGAATAGAGAAGAACCTGTTTTAGTATTTGAAAAAAACCGCGAAGAAAAGACTGCCTAATTAGACAATGTAGTTGCCCATTTATGGGCGTTGTGGTCATTGTTTTGAATAATGCCGATAAATCGGCAACTACGATGTTAAACATGTTGTCCGTTTCTGATAAAAAATGAAAACAAAAATTCTTATATTTGGAATTCTTATATTTCTCATCTCGTTTTTCGTGTTTTTAAAAACTATATGCCCGACAGTTTTTGTTGGTGATAATGGTGAGCTTGTTGTTGGCGCTTATACACTCGGTATTCCTCATCCTCCTGGCTACCCACTGTTTTGTATATTCGGAAAAATATTTACTTTTTTGCCATTTGGCAGTATTGCATTTCAAGTCAATTTGATGAATGCATTTTTTGCAGCAGTATCGGTTTTTATATTCTATAAATTATTGATTCTAACATTAACAATAATTTTAAAAATTTCAATAGACAATACTATTGTTTTTATTTCAGGAGTAATAGCGTTATATTTTGCGTTTTCAAATAGTTTTTGGTCGCAAATAGTGGTTTCTGAAGTATATATAATAACTACATTTTTTGTTATTCTTGAATTGTACATTTTAATGTTATGGAAGAATAGTTTAGTAAGAAATGTAGATGGGGATAAATATCTTTATTTGCTTTCATTAGTCTATGGTGTTAGTTTAGCTGCCCATCATACAATGACGTTATTTGCGCCTCTTCTTGTGCTGTATCTTTTACTTAATAATAAAGAAAATAGTAGTTCCCCCTTTGAAAAAGGGCGGGGCACCCATCTAAAAGATGGGTCGAGGGGGATTTATAAAATAATCGGATTTTTTTTGTTAGGTATATGTATACAAATGTATCTGCCAATTCGTTCTTTGGCAAATCCGTTATTGGATTGGGGGAATCCTGATTCATTTAATAATTTTATATTTCACGTTTTGCGGAAACAATATGGGGTTTTGGCTAAAGAGCCAAGGTCTATAGCGTTATTTTTAAAACAATGCTTTGCTTATGCAAATTTTTTATTTGATCAGTTTAATCCTTTTTTGCTTGTATTTATTATTTTTGGTTTTCTGAAGATAGTTTATGACAAAAAATATTTGATTTTTTCTGTAATCGCATTTCTTTTTTTGAGTATAGGTTTTATATTGCTTTTGAACTTTAAAATAATAGAAAAGGATCTTTATTTGGTTCAGATATTTTTTATTCCATCATACGTTATTATTTTAATATGGATAACATTTGGAATCAAATATTTGTGGGATATTTCGAAGACAAACTATAAATTTATACGGATTGGTTTAATGGGTATTCTTTTTGTTCTGTTGATACTGTCTTTTAAACATAATTATTCGGTTAATGATAAGAGTAAAAATTATGTGGCATATAATTTTGCAAATAATATTTTGCGGACTTTAGAACCAAATTCCATATTATTTTCAAGAGGTGATAATCCTGTATTTCTACTTTCATACCTTAGATTGGCAGAAGGTGTCCGAAATGATGTTACTATTTATGATGACTTCGGTTGTATTTTTACAAATATTTATGGTGAGGGTTTGCTTTTTATGGATAAATCTGAACGTGATAAAAAAATGAGAGATAAGCAGAAAGAAATAATTAATTCAAGAAAAGAGCCAATATTTTTTACTTTAGGAAGTAATATGCAAAAAATACAGGGTTTAATTACAATGCCTGCAGGTGTTTTATACAGGGTTATTAGACCTTGGGAAGAGGATAGTGTAAAAAATAAAAATTACTGGAAAAATTATGAATTAAATGGCATAAATGATTCAGAAATATTGTCAGATTTTTTGGCGCGAGAAATGGTGGCAAGATATTATTTTGGTTTAGGTGAATATTACCATTACACTAAAGAAAATGATAAATCCAATGAAAATTATAGGAAAGCTATGGAACTTGCTCGTAATATTGAATGGATGCAAAGTAATTTAGCTTCACTGTCAGTTTTAAGAGGAAATAAAGACGAAGCTATAAAAGACTACGAAAGAATAGTTGCAGCAAATCCTAAAAATGCAATTGCGTATAATAATCTTGGAGTTGCGTATTTAGAAAAAGAAGAATTTGATAGAGCAATGGTTAATTTTAGAAAGGCAATAGGACTTGAACAAGATTATGCAGATGCGCATAATAATTTAGGGAATGTTTATTATAAAACAGGACAGAGAAAAGAAGCGTATGATGAGTATAATGTAGCAATTAAATTAAATCCTGAACAGGCAGATGCACATTGCAATATTGGAGATATGTATTTGGAACAGGGGAAATTAGATTTGGCGGAAGAGAAATATATACGTGTCCTTGGGCTTAATCAAAACCATAAAAAGGCGCATAGTAATTTGGGTATAATATATTATTCTAAGGGAAAAGTTGAAGATGCTATCAGGGAGTTTAGTATAACAATTAAACTTGATTCAAATAATCCAGATGCATATAATAATTTGGGAAGCGCCTATGGACGAAAAGGCGATTTAAAAACAGCAATTTCCTGCTGGGAGAAAGCGCTACAAATTAATCCAAGCCATAAAGACGCAAAAGAAAATATAATTAAAGCAAAAGCAATGTTGAAATAATGTCATTTCTACGAAATAGACTGTGTCATAAGCGGTTTTTTGTCACCCTGAACTTGTTTCAGGGTCTAAAAACAAATTTATTAGATGCTGAAATGAATTCAGCATGACAAAACGCGTAATATTCTCATTATGACACAGTTTTGAAAGTGGAAATTTAGGAAAGAAAAATTATGTTAGGTGGAATTTTTGTTGTTTTAGTTTCGTTTTTTGTATATTTGAGGACAATATGTCCTTCTGTATATGTTGGTGATGCAGGTGAGTTAATATCTGCGGTGTATAATCTTGGTATTCCTCATCCTCCTGGTTATCCATTATTTTGTATTATTGGAAAACTTTTTACATTTATTCCACTGGGTGATATTGCTTTTAGAGTTAATCTTATGAATGCATTTCTAAGTTCAATGTCTGGTTTGTTTATTTATCTTGCTCTTTTAAAAATTTTGAAGTTTAGCAAAGTAGGTTTAATGACTACAGTTTTACCGGCTGTATGTGCAAGTTTATGTCTTAATTTTTCAAATACACTTTGGTCGCAAGCAGTAATAGCGGAAGTTTATCCGTTAAATACTTTTTTTGTTTCTATTTTAATTTATTTGCTTGTTCAGTGGTATGAGACATCTAAAAACAATATCCTTTGTCTTATTTCTTTTCTCTATGCCATAAGCTTGGGAAATCACAATACAATGATGTTGTTAGGACCTGTTATTGTAGTTTGGGTAATATTGTGTAGACCTCAAATATTAAAAGAACGTAAAAATTTATTATTGATTTCAGTATTATTTCTTTTAGGGCTTCTGATTTATTTGTATCTTCCAATAAGAGCATCTATTTCTCCAAAAGTAAATTGGGGAAATCCAGATAATCTTGAAAGATTTTTAGACCATGTCCGACGTAGGCAATATGGTAAACTTTCTAAAGATTCAAGAACAATCAGCTTATTTTTTCAACAGATATGGGAATACATAAAGCTTATTGGAAAAGAATTTTCACCATTTTTGGGTCTGATTTCTATAGCAGGTATAATTTGTCTTTATAAAACACACAAAAAATATTTTATTTTGACTGTTTCACTATTTTTAATTTTAAGTGTAGGTTTTATTTTCCTCTTGAATTTCAAAATTACCGCTGCATCGGTTATGTCAGTTTCTGAATTTTTTACCGCATCTTATATTATTTTTGCAATATGGTTTGGTATAGGACTTAAATTTTTAATTGAGAAAATATCAAACAAACGAATATTTAATTTTGCAGCTATAATTGTTCTATTTTTTCCTTTGATTCCTCTTAAATTAAACTATTTTGAAAATGATAGGCATAAACATTATATGGCGTATGATTATGGCGGTTGTCTTTTGGCTGCACTTCCTGAAAATTCAATTATTATTGCATCTGGCGATAATTCAATGTTTTCTTTATCCTATCTTTTACAGGTTAAAAATATGCGTCCAGATGTAATAGCGTATGATGATAGTGGTTATATATTTCCCAATATTTATGGAGATGGATTTATAAAAATGGCAGATATGGAACAGGATAAAAAACGTGTGTTGATTCAAAAGCAAAAAATTTATGAATTAAATCGGCCAGCTTATTATACTCTTGAAAATACAAAACATGATATGGCAGGAATAACTTTAGAGCCTGTAGGTTTACTGAATAGAGTTGTTGAGAAAAAAGGTGATTTTAAGGACAAAAAAGATTATTGGCAGCTATATAAATTTCGTGGGATATATGATAAAAATATTCAGAAAGATTATATTACACGCAATATGGTGTCGCAATATTTATATCAACTTGGTGATTATTATTATAAGAAAGGTGAATTAAATAAAGCAAATGAGAGTTTTAGAATATCAGGTGAAATAGGATATGATAATGAATGGGTTCAGAGTAATTTAGGAATTTTACTTATGGATAAAGGTATGTCGGATGGGGCTATAGAAAGTTGCAAGAAAGCAGTTGGAATAAATCCCGGTTCTGCTGAAGCGCATTTAAATCTTGGAACTGCTTATGATAATAAAGGAATGATAGAAGAGGCAATAGCAGAATATAAAAAAGCAATAGAGTTGAAAACTAATTATTCAAGCGCATATTTCAATCTTGGAAATGCATATATGACTAAAGGTTTACTAAAGCAAGCAGTGGAAGAATATTGCAAGTCGTTATCTATTAATCCTAATTCTGTAGAGGCACATATAAATTTGGGAAATGCTTATGACAATTTGCAATTGCAGGATGCTGCAATAGAAGAATATAAAAGAGCTCTTACTCTTAATTCAAATTCAGGTGAGGCGCGTATAAATTTAGGCACAACATATTTTAATAAAGGTTTGAAAGAAGAGGCAATGCAGGAATATAAAAGAGCTATAGAAATTATGCCAGATTCTGTAGAAGCTCATTTTAATTTAGGTAATGTGTATTTAATAAAAGGTGGACTTCAGGAAGCAATGAATGAGTATAAAAAAGTTATATCTATAAACCCTAAGTATATAGCAGGATATTATAATCTTGGAGTAATATATCAAAAACTTGGGAATTTAAATATGGCGCTTTCTTGCTGGAAACAAACATTAAAAATAGATCCAAAATATGCACCTGCAATACAAAGCATTCAAAAATTTGAAGGTAAATAAAAAGGTAATGTAGTTGCCGATTTATCGGCAATAAAAAAATTATGATTGGTGTTATTGCTGATGATTTAACTGGTGCAAATGATGTTGGTTCAATGTTTGCAAAAAATGGGTGTATAACCAGAGTGTTTTTATTTGAAGCAATGGACAAAATAGTTGAGTATACTGATAAGACTGATGTTATAATAATTGATACAAATAGCAGATATGATGATAAAAATCTTGCTTATGAAAAAGTTAAGAAAGCTGCGAATAAATTATTATCATTGGGATGCAAATTTATTTATAAAAAAATAGATTCTACACTCAGAGGAAACATAGGTTCAGAAATAGAAGCTGTTATGAATGAATGTAATTGTAAATTTATTATTCTTGTTCCTGCATTTCCTAAAAATAATAGAACTACTAAAAACGGGTATCATTATATAAATGAAATATTATTAGAAAACACAGAAAGAAATAAAGATATAATTCATCCAATGAAAGATTCGTATTTGCCAAAAATAATAAGCTCACAAACACAATTAAAAGTGGGTTTAATAACATTAGATATAGTAAGGGATGGAGTTGCAAAACTAAAAGAAGCAATTGAAACTGCTAAAAATAAATTTCAGATAGTAATAATAGACACAGTGTTGCAAGATGATTTGAAAATTATAGCGCAAGTTGTTTCTGATATGCCTGTATTTGCAGGTAGTTCTGCATTAGCAGAAGAATTACCTTGTCATTCTGAACTTGTTTCAGAATCTATATGTAAAATTCCGAAACAAGTTAGCAATGACACCTTAGGAACTCTAATAGTAGTAGGTAGTGCTACAGAAGTAAGTAGAAAACAAACTTTATTCGCAAAAAAAAATGATATAGAAGTATTTCAGATAAATACAAATCTGTTATGGTCTGATCCTGACAAATTTAATATTGAGATAAATACAATAATTGATGCTACAATAGATTTAATTAAGTCAGGTAAAAATGTTTTGATAACTTCAGCTTTAGATAAAGGTATTATTGAAAAAACTAAAGAACTGGATGCAGATATAAAAACTATATGCGAAAAAGTATCAGAAGTTTTGGCTGAAACTGTATTTAAAGTGTCTAAAAAAATCAATATAACAAAATTAATTATTGCAGGTGGAGATACAGCAGTAACTGTTTGCAGAAAATTGGGAATAATTTGCAGTTTAATTCTTAAAGAAATTCAACCTGGTGTTCCTGTAAGTTTAGCAATGGAAAAAGAGATGTTATTAGTGCTAAAATCAGGAGGCTTCGGAACAGAAGATTTTTTCACAGACGCAATTTCAAAAATAACCCGAGAAGGTCATCCTGAACTTGTTTCAGGATCTTAATTATGATTGATACACACATACATTTAGAAGATAAAAAATACGATTCTGACCGCGAGGATGTTATTCGCAGGGCAAAAGAATCAGGTGTAGATTATTTGGTAAATATAGGCACTTGTCTTGAAAGTAGTATTCAATCCATTGCTTTATCTGAAAAATACGAGAATATTTATACAACAATAGGTGTGCATCCGCATTATGCCAATACTATGTCAGAGGAAACTTATGATAAGTTTTTTGCTCTTGGCAAAAATCCAAAAGTTGTAGCAATTGGTGAAACTGGGTTGGATTACTATAGAAGCACTACTTCAAAAGAAGCTCAGGAGAAAAATTTTAGGGCACAGATAAAATTAGCGCATAAATTGGCACTTCCAATTGTTGTCCATGATAGAGATGCCCATAACGATGTTTTGAGAATCTTAAAAGAAGAAAATGCGCAGGAAATAGGTGGAGTTTTACATTGTTTTTCAGGCAATGAGATGATGATGAAAGAATGTTTGGATATGGGTTTTTATTTCTCAATTGGAGGAACAATCACTTATCCTAATTCTGTCAAATTGCAAAGTACAATAAAACTATTACCTATTTATAGGATAATACTTGAAACAGATGCTCCATATCTTCCTCCACAATCTAAAAGAGGTATGAGAAATGAGCCATCATATATTGTAGAGGTAGCCCAAAAAATAGCAGAACTTAAAAACATAGAATTAGCTGAAGTTGAACATTGGACAACAATAAATGCGAAATATCTATTTAGAGTTGGTGTTGAAGAAGCAAGTAAAATATCTTATAAAATTCGTAATTCATTATATTTAAATATAACAAATCGTTGTTCAAATACTTGTACATTTTGCGCGAGGTATAACAGTGATTTTGTTCGAGGTCATAATCTTAGATTAAAGCGTGAACCAACAATTGAGGATATAATGAATGAGGTGAAAAATCCAAATGACTATGATGAAATAGTTTATTGCGGATATGGAGAACCTCTTATACGTTTGAATTTGATTTTGGAAAGCGCTAAAATTTTCAAGGCAAAAGGAATTCGTTTGCGAATAAATACTAATGGTCATGGAAATATGATACATAATAGGAATATAGTTCCAGAACTTGCGAGGTATATAGATACAATTTCAATAAGTTTAAATACAGATACTGCTGACAAGTATGACAAACTTTGTCAGAGTCAATTTGCGCAATCTGTTTCTATTTATGATGAAATGAAAAAGTTTATCCTGGAATGCAAAAAACATATCCCAAAAGTTGTAGTTACTGCTGTTGATGCACCATCAGTAGATATAGAACAATGCAAGAACATAGCCAAAGAATTAGCCGTAGATTTCAAACAAAGAACCTACGGCATCGTAGGGTAAAAAGGTTTAAAATGAAAGATTTTGCACATGTAAAGAAAAACGAACTAGGACAATGGGAAACTCAGACTATAAAAGAACATCTTGATGAAACAGCAAAAAAGGCAAAAGAATTCGCATCTGAATTTGGCAATCAAGATTGGGCTGAACTTGTGGGGTTTTGGCATGATATGGGAAAATATCTTCCTGATTGGCAAAAACATCTTTCTAAAGCATCAGGATATGATGAAGACGCACATATAGAAGGTTATGGATGGCGTCCAAATCATAGTACCGTTGGAGCAGTTCTGGCATTTTCACGCATAAAAAATCCTGCTATTGCTCGGATTATTGCTTATATTGTTGCTGGTCATCATGCAGGATTGCCGGATTGGAGTCCTGATAATGCAGGTGGTGATTTAATTAATCGTATTTATTCAGATCCGCTTTCAGGGATTTTAAATAAAAAAGAATTTGACCAAATTAATTTAATTGAGCAATCGCAGGAGTTTATTAATAAGAATTTACCAAAATCCACACCGCTTAATATATCACAACCGGAGGATATGGAAAATCGTAAAGAATTTTTTCATCTCTGGATACGAATGCTATTTTCATGCCTTGTAGACGCGGATTTCCTTAATACGGAAATTTTTATGGAATCGGATAAAAATAAAATTGCTCTTCGTGGAAATTATCCAACTATTAAAACCTTAAAAGAACGTTTTGACCGGTTTATGGAAAATAAAAAAGATTTTTCTGAACAGATTAATAAACAGCGTAACATTATACTTGATACTTGTCGCAAAAAAGCAGTATTATCTCCGGGATTTTTCTCTCTTACTGTTCCAACTGGCGGGGGAAAAACTCTTTCTTCAATGGCCTTTGCTTTGGAACATGCGTTAAAATATGGTAAACAGCGGATTATTATGGCTATACCATATACAAGTATAATTGAGCAAACAGCAAAAGTTTATAAATATGGAACTGATGATGAAGAAAAAATTATTGAATCGATTAAAAGTGGAAATATATTATTTGGAGAGGATTCAGTGCTTGAACATCACAGTAATATTGACCCGGATAAGGAAGATAATAAAAGCAGGCTTGCTTCTGAAAACTGGGATGTGCCTATAATAGTTACCACTAATGTCCAGCTTTTTGAATCATTGCTTGCTTTTCGTACATCGTCATGCAGGAAATTACATAATATTGTTAATAGTGTTATTATTCTTGATGAAGCTCAAATGTTGCCGCCGGAATATCTTGAACCGATACTTTCAACTTTGCGCGGTTTAGTTAAATATTTTGGAGTTACGGTTATATTGTGTACAGCTACACAGCCAGCTTTATGCGGTAAAATCGGCAGTGGTCTGGCTGTATTTGAAGGACTGTCAAACGTAACTGAGATAATAGACAATCCAGAGGAACTTGCAAAGTCATTCAAAAGAGTTAAAATTGAACCTCCAAATTTTGATGAACGTATGGAGTGGCCTGACGTTGCGAAACAGCTTGCGCAATATGAACAAGTGCTTTGCATCGTCAATACACGTCAGGATTGTCGCGATCTGCATGCTTTAATGCCGAAAGATACGATACATTTATCAGCAAATATGTGCGGAGAAGAACGAAGCGAAATTATATCGTCAGTTAAACATAAACTTAAAAATAGTGAGCCTGTCCGCGTTGTCAGCACTCAGCTTGTTGAAGCTGGTGTGGATATTGATTTTCCAGTTGTTTATCGTGCTTTAGCAGGCATGGATTCAATAGCTCAGGCGGCCGGCAGGTGTAATCGTGAAGGTAAATTAAATAACGAGGGATGTATGGGTAAAATGGTGGTTTTTCAACCGCCTAAGTCAGCGCCTACAGGTCTTCTTCGTAAGGGCGAGGATGCGTCAAAAAGCGTTTTACGCAATTATCCTATACATGATTTACAGCCAATTCTATATACTGAATATTTTAAAAATTTTTATGGATATGTAAATAATTTTGACAAACCAAAATTTCAAGAAAGACTTGTAAAAGAATCTGGAGAATTCAAATTCCAGTTTCGCACTTTTGCGCAGGATGTAAGGCTTATAGACGATACAGTTCAAAGAAGCATTATTGTCTGGTATCAAGGAAAGGGAAATAACAGCCTGACTTTTATCGATTATCTTCGTAACAAAGGACCCGAACGTTGGATAATCAGAAAGTTACAGCGATTTATTGTAAATGTGCCTTTGCCGGTTTTTGAAAAATTAAAGCGTGGAGATTATATTGAAGACATTCACGGCTACTGGGTACAGAAAGCAACCGGGCTTTACAAACCAGGTATAGGCCTTCTGCCGGATTCGAAGGATTGGGACAGCGAAATATTTATTTTTTAACTACTAAAATATGGTTATTAGAAAGGAGGATATTGAAAATATGTCTACATTTTTTAACAAAACTTTTTGCCTTGAAGTCTGGGGCGATTACGCCTGTTTTACCCGGCCTGAGATGAAGGTTGAACGCGTGAGTTATGATGTTATCACGCCATCTGCCAGCCGGGCGATTTTTGAAGCGATTTTCTGGAAGCCGGCAATCAGATGGCAGGTTAAAAAGATTGAAGTGTTAAATCCAATTAAATGGATATCTGTAAGACGCAATGAGGTTGGCGCGGTAATGAGCGACCGAACAGATGGACTTTTCATCGAAGATGTTCGTCAACAACGCGCGGGGCTTTTTTTGAGGGATGTTAAATATCGAATACACGCGGAACTTGTATTTATACCGTTAGGTAAAAGAAGTAAAACTTATAGTCCTGTTCCAGAGTATTTGATTGATAAAGAAGAAAAAACTGAGTTTGAAGGGGATCCAAAAGACGAAAATCCGGGAAAATATAACGCGATGTTTGAACGCCGCGCGCGAAAAGGGCAATGTTTCAATCGTCCTTATTTGGGTTGCCGCGAATTTTCGTGTATGTTCAGGCTGATTGAAGAACCGAAAAAAGAAAAAAAGCCTATTGATGAAACAAGAGAACTCGGTTTTATGCTTTACGACATGGATTTTACAGACATCAATAATCCAATGCCGGCATTTTTTCGGGCAAAGATAGATAATGGTGTAATAGTTATTCCTTTATGGGACAGCGAGGAGGTGCGGAAATGAAATCTGAAAAATTGAATTATTCCGCATTGATAGATACCATCAGCAAAGTCCATAAGCAGGCTCAATCTGGTGCGGCTGGAACGGTAAATCGCTTTCTTATTTTACGTAACTGGCTTATTGGAGCATATATCATTGAGTATGAACAAAAAGGTAAAGACCGGGCTGAGTATGGGGAGAGCTTGTTGTCACGCTTATCCGTTGATTTACAAAAGCGGAACATAGCCGGATGCAGCCGGCAGATGCTTCAACGAATGCGTCTTTTTTATCAGATGTATCCGCAGATTGCTGAACAAATATGCTCACCAGCGGTGAACTTATTTGTTTTGCCAAAAAATATAAATATGTTTTCAAAATGCCCGCCAGCGGTGAGCAAATTAGACACAGGAAAATTAAAATTACCAAAACCTCTTGCGGTTAAATTTCTTATAAATTTATCATGGACTCATTTTGTAGAACTGATATCTATTGACGATCCATGGAAGCGCGCGTTTTATGAAAATGAATGCTTAAAAGGTAATTGGTCCAAACGTCAGCTTCAGCGGCAAATTGGTTCGCTTCTTTATGAAAGAACGGGGTTGTCGACAGATAAAAAAGCTGTGATTGAAGCGGGTAGAAAACAGGCAATTGAAATGCCTCAGACAATCGCAGACATTATTCGCGACCCGTATGTTCTGGAATTTACCGGATTAGCGGAAAAATCACAGTATCATGAATCAACGCTTGAAGATGCTCTTCTTAATCACTTACAATCATTTTTGCTTGAACTGGGAAATGGATTTTGTTTTGAAGCCCGGCAGAAGAGAATTACAGTTGGTAATGAAAATGATTATATAGACCTTGTTTTTTACCATCGTATTCTTCGCTGTCATCTGCTTATTGATCTGAAGATCAGAAGATTTCAGCACGGCGACGCCGGCCAGATGAATTTTTATCTTAATTACTGGAAAGATCAAATGATGACCGAAGGGGATAATCCGCCAATTGGATTAATCCTGTGTACGGATAAGGATCAGACAAAAGTTGAATACGCAGTCGGCGGTTTGGATCATCAGCTTTTTGTATCGCGCTATATGGTTGTGCTTCCCAAACCTGAAGAAATCCAGCATTTAATTGAAAACGACCGCGCTTATTGGGAACAGAACCAACCCATTCCAAAACCCCAGACGGATAAGGAGGTGCGGCGATGATTTTACAGGCATTGTATGAATATTATCAAAGAAAAGCGGCTAATACTGAAGGCAAAATAGCGCCTGAAGGTTGGGAATGGAAAGAAATCCCATTTCTTGTTGTAATTGATAAAGAGGGTAAATTTTTAAGGATTAATGACACTCGTCAAATAAACGGTAATAAGAAACGTGCAAATGTATTTCTTGTACCGCAAGGAGAGAAAAGAACAACGGGTATTAAACCATTTTTACTATGGGATAATATTGAGTATGCATTGGGAGCCAATCCAAGAAATCGTAAGGATGTTCATGAAAGATTTGATGCTTTTAAAAAACGTATTTTAAATGCAAAAATTAATCATTGTGATATTAAAGCTATTGTTAAGTTTCTTGATTCTCAACCTAGTGATCAGATAAAAAAATCAAATAGCTCAAGTGAATCATGGAAAGAGATGTTGGAATCTAATCCATTTGTTAGTTTTAAAATAGAAGGAAGCGATTTCCAAACAATTTGCGATGTTTTACCAAAAGAAAAAAAAGAATTTTCCATTGATGAAAATGTTCAAAAGAGTATTTGCAGTGTGACAGGGGAAATATCAAATATCGCACGGTTACATTCTTCAATAAAAGGTGTGCGTGGAACAAATACTCAAGGTGCTTCTATTGTTTCTTTTAATCTTCCTGCGTTTAATTCCTATGGTAAGAAGCAAAGTTATAATTCTCCTGTTAGTGAAAAAGTTGCATTTGCTTATAGTACTGCTTTAAATATGTTACTTGGAAAAGATTCACAAAATAAAATATCAATTGCAGACACTACAGTGCTTTTCTGGTCTCAAAAACAATCTGAAAAATATGATTTTGAGGCTGACTTCCGATGGTATTTTAAAACAGATAAAGCTGATCCTGAGAAAGGCGTTAAGGCTGTTAAGAATTTATATGAGGCATTACATTCCGGCAAACTGCCTCTTGACGAAGGCAATCGCTTTTATGTTCTGGGGCTTGCGCCAAACTCAGCGCGTATTTCTGTGCGTTTTTGGAAAACCGGTGCTATCCGCGATTTTGCAGAAAAAATAAAACAACATTTTGAAGATTTTGAGATGAAATTAGAGCATAATGAACCAGAGTATCAGAGATATATGCCGTTACTCAAAATTTTAAGCGCGACAGCGTTTGATTATAAAATGGATAATGTCCCGCCAAATCTTGCTGGCCAGGTTGTTGTCAGCATACTTGAAGGAACGCCGTATCCGCAAACATTGCTTCAGCAGTGTATCCGTCGTATTCGGGCTGAACAACAAGTTACAAGGGTTCGCGCGGCGATTCTTAAAGCTTATATTAACAGATTTAATAAATTTTATAAAAAACCAGAAAAGGAGGTGCTTATGTCATTAGACAGAAGTAACATAAACACGGCATATCGATTGGGGCGGTTGTTTGCTGTGCTTGAAAAAATTCAGGAGGAAGCCAACCCGAAGATTAACGCGACCATCCGCGATAGATTTTATGGCGCGGTGTCGGCGACGCCTATAACTGTTTTTCCGCAACTGCTTAAGCTGAAAAATCATCATCTGGCAAAACTTAATCCTGGACGTAAAGTGAATTTTGAAAAAGAAATCGGAGAAATTTTTGATGCCCTGAAGGATGATTTGCCGTCGCATCTAACGCTTGATGAACAGGCTCGTTTTGCTGTGGGTTATTATCACGAGCGGCAGGATTATTTTACAAAAAAAGATAAACAATAATTTAACTTTAAAAAAGGAGAAATTTTATGGAAGACAATAAAAAGATTGATAAGCGTTATGATTTTGTTCTGTTTTTTGATGTTCAGGATGGAAATCCAAATGGTGATCCAGATGCCGGAAATTTACCGCGTGTTGACGCGGAAACTGGTATGGGATTGGTTACTGATGTATGTTTAAAACGTAAAGTAAGAAATTATGTGCAATTAACAAAATTTAAAGATGGTATTCCAGAAAATGGTTATGATATTTATATTAAAGAAAAAGCAGTTCTTGGCAGGGCGCATGTTACCGCATTTAATGATTTGAAGATTGCCTTGGGGCAAGAATCGCGTGCAGAAATATCAGATTCAAAATTAGTGGATTTACTTGAAGAATGGAGTTTACCGGAAGGTTTAATAATAGACGAAGATGATACTGGAAAAAAATATCTTGTTGTTGCCGCAGATGTTGATAAGACTGCGGTAAAAACTTATATCAAAGAGTCGAAGCCATCAAAAGAAATCAAAGATTTTATTAATAAAATAATGAAGGATGCCAAATCAAGGAAACCTAAAGGGGATGAAGTAGAAAAAGGACGCGATTGGATGTGCAAAAATTTCTTTGACGTGCGAACATTTGGGGCAGTTATGTCATTGAAGTCTGCACCAAATTGTGGGCAAGTACGCGGACCCATTCAATTTACTTTTGCGCGTTCTGTAGAGCCGGTTGTTGCTCTTGAACATAGTATTACTCGTATGGCAGTAGCTACAGAGGCCGAAGCCGAAAAGCAGAGTGGTGATAATCGTACTATGGGGCGCAAGTTTACCATTCCCTATGGTATCTATCGTTCTCACGGGTTTATTTCCGCTCATCTGGCTGCGCAAACAGGTTTTTCTAAAGATGATCTTGATCTTTTTTGGAAAGCATTAAAAGAAATGTTTGAACATGATCATTCAGCCGCGAGGGGGCTTATGTCTACTCGTAATATTATTGTATTTGAACATAATACGGCTTTAGGAAATAAACCTGCAAATGAGTTATTTGGAAGAGTTGATTGTAAGCGAACTACAAAGGGTCCAGCGCGCCAATTTTCTGATTATGAGGTTCAGCTTGATGGCAAAAAGCTCGATGAAAATTTTAAAATTGTTAATGTTTAAAGAAGAAGATTTTTTACAACTATCAGCGCTTCAGCATTTTGTGTTCTGCCGGAGGCAGTGCGCTTTAATTCATATTGAGCAACTTTGGGGTGAAAATCTATTTACAGCTGAAGGCAGGATTATGCATGATATGGTTCATGAGGAGCATATTGCGATAAGGAAAGCTGTAAAAATTGAACAAGGTATTCCACTGCGTTCTAATGAGTTTGGATTAAATGGGAAAGCAGATGTTGTGGAATTCCAAAAAGATGAAAAAGGACGATGGATACCATTTCCTATAGAATATAAAAGAGGAAAACCTAAATCTGATGATTGTGATAAAGTTCAGCTTTGTGCTCAAGCATTGTGTCTTGAGGAAATGCTGAATGTAAAAATACCGTCTGGAGCAATTTTTTATGGTAAAACCAAACATCGATTGGATATAGAATTTAATGAATTGTTACGTCAGAAAACAAAGGATACAGCGTTACGTTTGCATGAATTTATTAAAGAAGGCAAAACTCCAAAACCGTTATATGCTTCCAAATGCGATTCATGTTCACTTGTTAATATATGTCTTCCAAAAGTATGTGGAAAAAGAACAATGGTGGGTAACTATCTTAAGGGAATAATTGAAAATTCTGAAGGTGGATAGGTTTAGTAGGGGATTAAATGAGGAGAATTGTTATTATAAAAACACAGGGGAGCAAAGCTTTATCTTCTAAAGAGATTTCGCAGACACTGTCTGCCAAATTAAAAATGTCCTTTAGGCAAATAGAAGGTGTGAATAAATTTGAGAAATCTAAATGAAAAAATATCTCAACACATTATTTATAACAACACAGGGTGCATATCTTTCCAAAGAAGGTGAGACTGTTGTTGTTTCAGTTGAAAAAGAAGTTAAGCTTCAGGTTCCTGTTCATACACTTGGCGGGATTGTGTGTTTTGGTAATGTTCTGTGTAGTCCTTTCTTACTTGGTTTTTGTGCTGAAAATAATGTAACGATAAGTTTTCTTACAGAATACGGACATTTCTTAGCTCGTGTTCATGGTAAAACATCAGGGAATGTTTTACTTAGACGTGAGCATTATCGCAAGGCGGATAATATGGATTTTTCTGCAGAGATAGCAAGAGCTATTTTAATCGGGAAAATTTCAAATAGCCGGGTTGTTTTGGAAAGAGCACTTCGTGATCATAGCGATAAAATTAATTCAGATCAAATTAATTTCGTATCTGTATCTCTGAAATCTTCTTTGAGACAGCTCGAAGGAAAAATAGATTTGGATACCCTCCGTGGAATTGAAGGAGACGCTGCACATAAGTATTTTAATGTTTTTGACCATTTAATTGTAGCCCAAAAAAACGATTTTAAATTTGAAGAAAGAAATCGACGACCGCCATTAGATGAAGTAAACTGTTTATTGTCTTTTTTATACACACTTTTAATGCATGATATACGTTCTGCATTAGAATCTGTTGGTTTAGATTCATATGTTGGTTTTATGCATAGAGATAGATCAGGACGTCCGGGATTAGCGTTAGACATAATGGAAGAATTTAGGCCATTTATAGCTGACCGTTTAGTTTTATCTTTGATTAATCGTGAACAAATTCAAAAGAAGGGATTCAAAAAATCAGAATCTGGGGCTGTGTTAATGGATGATGATACTCGTAAAACCGTTTTAGTTGCTTATCAAAAACGGAAACAAGAGGAAATAATGCATCCCTTTATAAAAGAAACGGTTCCAGTAGGTTTATTGTTTTATATTCAGGCATTATTGTTGTCACGATTTTTACGTGGTGATTTAGATGGGTATCCTGTATTTATATGGAAATAAGGAGTATACATTATGCTTGTTATTGTAAGTTATGATGTTATGACGTCTGATGTTGGCGGACAGAAACGTTTACGTCGAGTTGCTAAAACTTGTTTGAATTATGGGCAACGTGTTCAGTATTCAGTTTTTGAATGTAACGTTGACCCTACTCAATGGACAGTATTACGGCAAAAACTAATTGATGAAATTGACGATAAGAAAGACAGCCTTCGTTTTTATTTTTTAGGTTCAAATTGGAAAAGAAGGGTAGAGCATATAGGAGCAAAAGAAATAGTGGATTTAGAAGGGCCGTTAATAATTTAATGCATTTTGCGAACCATAAGTTAACACAAATAGCTGGGGATGTTCGCAAATAATTGTAATGCTTGATATTTGTAAATAATTTATTATGACTTATATTTATTGTCTATGTTAATATTGTAAAACGGATATAATCGCAGAAATATAGTTGTACGTAAGCGATAATTAAGGTGAAATTTTTAGACAGTCGCGCCCCGCGTGGGCGCGTGGATTGAAACCCGTTTGCCAATTAATATTGTAACATTCTGAAGGGTCGCGCCCCGCGTGGGCGCGTGGATTGAAACAACCTTATATCCTGCGTCAATAACAGCTTGCGTTGGTCGCGCCCCGCGTGGGCGCGTGGATTGAAACAATTTTTAATAACATTTTGCATAGTTTTATACTATGTCGCGCCCCGCGTGGGCGCGTGGATTGAAACGTGCCTCATATCCTTTCGCAGGATTTCCTCTTTTAGTCGCGCCCCGCGTGGGCGCGTGGATTGAAACAAGTTTATTTTCATTGTTTTTAATAACTTTACCCTGTCGCGCCCCGCGTGGGCGCGTGGATTGAAACAATAAGTAAGTCCAAAAACTGAACTAAAAAGAATTGTCGCGCCCCGCGTGGGCGCGTGGATTGAAACTGGTCGATAAAATAATCATAAATAATCTTATCTTGTCGCGCCCCGCGTGGGCGCGTGGATTGAAACTTGATGCAACAAAATATTACATAAAAAATACAGATGTCGCGCCCCGCGTGGGCGCGTGGATTGAAACAACTGCTTTTTGCACCTTCGGCAATATATTTTCAGTCGCGCCCCGCGTGGGCGCGTGGATTGAAACTATTTCCTCTGGTGATGCCTTACACAACTTTTTAGTCGCGCCCCGCGTGGGCGCGTGGATTGAAACGTCTATTAAAAATGAGTATGCTACATCGGATGGCTGTCGCGCCCCGCGTGGGCGCGTGGATTGAAACTGTTGTAATTCTTATAATTTTATTGGCAAAAAACACAAAAAATAATTGACAAAATACACAAAGAAGTTAATAATTGGTGTAATGTGTTAAAGGAGGTAAATGTATGGGAATAACTAACATTGTTATTGATGATAGATTATTAAAAATTGGACTAAATATTACAGGTTTTAATACCAAAAAGAAATTAATAAATTTTGCGTTAGAAGAGTTAGTTAAACGGAAAAACAGAAAAGATATTATAAGTCTAAAAGGTGTTAATTGTTGGAAAGGTGATTTGGAAGAAATGAGAAGGAGTAGACATTAAAATTTACAGATGGGAAGCAAACTAAAAATAGTATGAAGTCATAAATAAAGATTATGAGGAGGCAAAAAAATGTCGGGGCATTCAAAGTGGTCAACTATTAAGAGGAAAAAAGGGTTAATAGATTCACAAAGAGGTAGGATTTTTACAAAACTTGTTCGTGAATTAATTGTTGCTGCAAAAAATGGTGGAGGAAGTCCAGATTCTAATGCCAGATTACGGGTGGTAATAACTAAAGCTAAAGAAGTAAATATGCCTGCTGATAATATTAAGCGAGCTATTCAAAAAGGGACAGGAGAACTTGAAGGAGTAAATTATGAAGAAATCAGGTATGAAGGCTATGGTCCTGGTGGTATTGCAATTATGGTTGATTCTTTAACTGATAATAAAAATAGAACTGCTTCAGAAATTCGTTCTATGTTTTCAAAAAATGGTGGTAATATGGGTGAATCCGGTTGTGTTTCCTGGATGTTTGAGAGAAAAGGTTATATAACAGTTGATAAGAATAAAATTGCTGAAGATGAATTGATGACAATAGTATTAGATGCAGGTGCTGAAGATATGAAAATTGAGGAAGATTCTTACGAAATAATAACTTTACCTGAAGATTTTGACAAAGTTAAAGTAGTATTACAGGAAAAGAAGATTGAAATGTCTACATCTGAAATTACAATGATTCCAAAAAACTATGTAACAGTTGAAGGTAAAGATGCTAATCAACTTTTAAATTTAATAGATACTTTAGAAGCAAATGATGATGTTCAACAAGTATACGGCAATTTTGATATTTCTGAGAAAATACTTGAGGAGAGAGAAAAAACTGCTGCATGATTATTCTGGGAATAGACCCTGGAACTGCTACTACCGGATATGGAGTAATAGAATCAACAAATAATAAATTTAAACTTTGTGAGTATGGTGTTATAAAAACTTTGCCTGATTTACCTCTGCCTCTCAGATTAAAAAAAATCTATGACAATATTAAAAAACTCATAAAAAAATACAAGCCTGAAATAATGGCTATAGAAGAGCTTTTTTTTAGCCAAAATGTAAAAACTGCAATGAGTGTTAGTTGTGCAAGAGGAGTAATTATGCTTGCTGCTGCAAATTCAGGTATAGATGTAGAGGAATATACTCCTATACAGGTAAAACAGAATATAGTAGGTTATGGCAGAGCTGAAAAAAGACAGATTCAAGAAATGGTTAAAATTTTATTGAATCTTAAAGAAATACCAGAGCCAGATGATGCAGCTGATGCACTTGCTTTGGCAATATGTGGTACTAATACAAGGAAAATATAGTCCGGTGAAAGAAGACGGACCATAAATAGAAAACTATGATAGCTTTTTTAAAAGGCAATTTAGAATATAAAGGTAAAGATTATATAATTATAGATGTTAATAATATAGGGTATAAAATAAGCATTCCATCTTCTGTATTGGAAAAATTACCTGAACTTGGCAGTGAAATAAAAATACATACTCATTTAATAGTTAGAGAAGATGCTCAATTGCTTTATGGATTTATTACACAGGAGGAACATTCTTTGTTTGAATTGCTTCTAACTGTTCCTGATGTTGGTCCTTCAAAAGCAATAAATATTTTATCAAATATTGGTGTGGAGCAACTTATTTCTGCAATTGCTCAGGAAAATATTTTATTGCTTACAAGTATTTCAGGTATAGGTAAAAAAACTGCACAACGTCTTATAATAGAACTTAAAGATAAAATAAGTAATATTTCAGAAACAAAAGAATCAGTGTTAATAGCAAGAGGAATACATCAGGATATATTAAACGATGCTATGTCTGCGCTAAATAGTCTTGGTTATAAAGAGCCTATTATACGAAGAGCGATTGTGTCAGCATCTCAGGAAATTTCAAAAGATACAAGTCTTGAGGAATTAATAAAAATTTTATTACGTCATTTAGCTATATAGTTTATGACTGAAAGGAATACTGGAAGTATGACCAAAGGAAATATTGCTGCTGAAGGGAATGGTGTAACTATAACTAAACATTGTCACCCCTGAAATGAATTCAGGGTAAGCTCTGAACTTGTTTCATGGTCTAAAAGAGATGCTGAAATAAATTCAGCATGACAAATCAGGAAGGGAATACTGGAAGTATGAAAGAAAAAATTGTAGCACCATTAAAAAAATCTGAGGATATTGCAATTGACTATGGTCTAAGACCTAAATCTTTATTTGAGTACATAGGTCAGGACAAGATGAAAGAGAGTTTGAAGATTTTTATAGATGCTGCAAAAAAACGTAAAGAATCGTTAGAGCATATACTATTTTATGGGCCACCTGGTTTGGGAAAAACCACTTTGTCACACATAATTGCATACGAGATGGGTTCAAATATAAAAGTTACATCCGGACCAGTGATAGAGAGAGCAGGGGATTTGGCTGCAATGCTGACAAATCTTCAGGAAAATGATGTGCTATTCATAGATGAGGTTCACAGGTTAAATCCTGCAGTTGAAGAGATTTTATACCCTGCTATGGAAGATTATAAGCTTGATATAATGATTGGAAAAGGTCCAAGTGCGCGTTCTTTGCGTATAGATATTCCTAAATTTACACTTATAGGCGCTACAACAAGAGTTGGTTTAATTTCATCTCCATTGAGAGATAGATTTGGTGTGACTAACAGGTTGGATTTTTATCCTGTAATTGATTTGATAACAATAGTAAATAGGTCTGCTTCTTTACTGGCAATTGAAATTGATGAAACTGGTGCAGAGGAAATAGCAAGGCGTTCACGTGGGACTCCGCGTATTGCAAATAGAATTTTAAAAAGAGTAAGGGATTATGCTCAGGTTAAAGCTGATGGGAAAATAACAAAAAAGATAGCAGATGAAGCATTAAAAATACTTGAGATTGATAATTTTGGTTTGGATAATATGGATAGAAAAGTTATTAGAACTATCATAGAAAAATTTGAAGGTGGACCTGTAGGTATTGAAAGCTTAGCAGTTGCAATTAGCGAAGAAGTTGATACTTTAGAAGATGTATATGAGCCATTTTTAATTCAAATAGGGTTTCTTCAGCGAACTCCATCAGGTAGAAAAGCTACAGTTTTAGCATATAAACATTTGAATATAACTCCTACTAATATAGAACAAGGTAGTTTGATTTAAAGTATTTTGTAACGGCGAATGTAAGTTTACAAAATTCGTTTGCTATTACGAAACAGGAGGAAATGAAATATGAAAGACATAGCTGCACTTATTCTTGCTGCAGGTAAAGGAACACGGATGAAATCTAATCTTCCAAAAGTATTACATAAAATTTGTGGCAAATCGTTAGTTCAATATGTGATAGATTCTGTCCAAGAAGCAGGTGTAAAGAAAATTTTGATTGTAATAGGGCATAAAGCAGATATGATAAAACAGTCCCTTGGAAGTAAATTTGAGTATGTCCTTCAAAAAGAGCAGCTTGGCACAGGTCATGCAGTTTTACAGGCTGAGGAGAACTTGAAAGATTTTGATGGGCATTTAATGGTATTATGCGGAGATGCACCTCTTTTACAACCGCAAACTTTAAAGATATTGATATTAAAACATAGGAGTACAGATGCAGTTGCAACAGTTTTAACTGCTATGTTAGATGATCCTTATGGATATGGGAGAATATTGCGTGATTCTAATGGCTGTGTGAAAGGAATAATTGAAGAGAATGATGCTACTTTAAAAGAAAAATCAATAAAAGAAATAAATTCAGGGCTGTATTGTTTTGATATACATAAATTATTTACTGTTTTAAAACAAATAAAAGCTGATAACATAAAAGGCGAATATTATCTTACAGATGTGGTAAAAATTTTAGTTGGCAGAAATGAAAAAGTCGAAACTTTTTTAGTAAAAAATTTTCAAGAAATAATTGGGGTGGATACTCGAAAGAGATTGCAACAGGCAAGGAAAATTTTGAAATCATTATGAATTATGAAAAGATTGTGATATGAAGAAAAAAATCAAATCGGTTGTGATTTTCTATTTGACAGAATGGAAAAATTGAGGTATACTATATTTATAATAGCTGTAGTTGCCCATTTATGGGCATTGTTGATAAATTAGCAACTACGTTAAAATAAGGGGAGGGATGCAAAATGAATAAATTAAGAAGTGTAATCGGAGGTTTTATGTGCCTTGGTTTGGTGTTTGCACTTGTCGGGTGCAATATCTTTTCATGGGCGCATAACGAAGGCTCAAGTGATAATGCTGAAATCAGGGTTGCAGATGGTAATACTGCGTTGGCAAATGGCGATTATGCTAAAGCATTAGAGGGTTATCAGGCAGCAATTAATGCTGATCCAACAAATAGCGAAGCGCGTTATGGGTATATAAAAGCCTATATCAAAGATATGGGGCTTGATATAGCAGAAATGGCAAAGACATATAGTGATGAGAACAAAAGTATAGCATATCCAGTTATTGCATTTTCAGGACAAGCAAGTGTAAAAGCAGAATTAATTGACCCAGACAAATTTTTACCTGCAAAAATTGGTGGAGTAAAAAAACTTGAAGAATTGGGAGATAAATTATGGGAGATGCTTGAGCCAATAACATCAGGTAGATGCGATGGAAGGATTTCATCCAAGAATCCTGAAGTGAATTTAAATCTTGCGCTTGGGTATCTATTAAGAGCAATATTCAACATTGCGGATAACAATCATGATTATGTGTTAGATTACAAAGTAAGACGAGAAGATGATGGAACCATTACTGTGATAGATCTTGCAGGTAATGTAATAACAGATGGTTCAAGAATTCTTAGAGAAAAAACTACAACAGTGGATTATATGACAAAAGCAGTAGAGAGGATTCAAGTAGCAATAGATAATAGCAAAGGTGGACTTACGATTTGGAATAAGGTAAAAGATGTATTAGTTGATGTAAAATCTAAAATAGAAAAATACGAAGAGAAAGCGTAAGTATCGGTTGTTATGTAGTTGTCCGACTAGGTGGACGATGTTATAAAGTCAGCTTACGCTGACCGTTACATAAAAATGGAGGAAAATAAAATGAAGTTACTAAAAGTTTTATTCGGATTAAGTATTGTTCTTTGGACAGGTTTCGCTTATGCAGCTGATGAGCCACCTGCATCTTGGTCAAGCATAAGACCACTTGGAATGGGTGGAGCATTTATTGCAGTAGCAGATGACCAGAATGCTTTATTCTATAATCCTGCAGGTTTGGCAATTTTAGGCAAATGGCGTTTAGCTTTGCCGTATCTTGGTTTTGAAACAAATCAAAGCACTGTTGATTTAGTGAAATATTTTATTGATAATCAGAATAAGTTTAAGGGTGAGTTAAGTAGCTGGAAACAGTCGGATATCGATAAAATTTCAAATGCAAAAATCAGACTTAACTCAAATGTATCTGCAAGTTTTGTGGGTAAACATTTCGGTATAGGATTATTTACTGTTGGTGGTGCAAGAATTAGTATTGGTGGAATGTTTATTCCAACTTTAAAATATAGGATAGATTTAGATACTATATTGCCAGTTGGTTATGCGCAGGAAGTATCTATATCTGAGTTAAATGATTTTTTTGATGCTAACTTAGATGGAAGCAGATTATATGCTGGTATAACAGCAAAAATAATTCGCAGACAAAAAATAGATGATGAAAGACTTGCTTTTGAATTTTCTGACATTTCAGTCGATCAATTTAATGTTTTGAACGAAACGCCAATGTGGGGTTATGGATTTGACCTTGGATTTTTATTGAAAGTTCCTACAATCAATTCAAATGTTGCTTTTGCTTGGCGTGATGTGTATACTCGCATAGGTGATAATGGTGTGAGCCCAAATTTTGGATTTGGCTATGCTTATAGGCCTTTAGGAGATTATTTGGGAGGTGTATTATCTGATTTAACTTTGGCACTTGATATAAATGATATTTTTGACGGTGATATTACATTATTCAACAAAGTTTATATGGGTGCAGAAATTGATTTTATAAAGATATTTGCAGTCAGAGGTGGATTTTATCAGGGATATCCAAGTTTTGGCTTAGGTATTGGTTCTTTCCTGAATTATGCCACGTATGGTGTTGAGCTTGGCAAATATGCAGGTCAAATAGAAGAAAGAACACATACAATTTCTCTTGGTTTGCAATTCTAAATTATGAAATAGGAATCCAAAGGTAGCCGCAGGCTTTAGCCTGCGGTTTTTTCTGTAGTTGTTTACCTATGTGAGCGTTCTTTAACCGCAGGCTAAAGCCTGCGACTACCATTTATGAAAATAAAAATACAAACAATAATTATTTTTTGCTTATTTTTTGCATATACATACGCATTTTGTGCGCCTCCTCTTTATCCTATTGCTGGTAAAAAATATCCTAAAGATGGTGTTCATAAATTACCTGATGTCCGAGTGCTTCGTGCACAAGGATTAACGCAAAAACAAATTGCAAAAGCACTTGGAACTTCTGGAACAAAAAAATTAGCAGTTATACTTGTTAATTTTGCAACAGCTGGTTCTAGTACAAGTGGTGGTAATACTATTACAAGTGACGATATAACAACTGCTGGTTCACTTATATCAGGGCTTGTTCAATATTATAAGGAGAATTCTTATGGTGCTTTAGTTGTTGAACCATATTTTATTTTAGCTGATGGAACAAGAACACAGTTGTCTTCAGCTATTTCTACGAATAAAATATACACCTTGACTGCTCAAATGGAATATTATGGTTCTTCTGATGATGTTCAGCTATTAGTTGGTGATGCTATTACTTTTGCAAATACTACTCAGGTTACTATTCCTGTAAATACTGTGAATTATGATGCAGTTATGGTTTTACATGCAGGATATGGAGAAGAATCCACAGGATATACTGGTGATTGCTGGTCAGCATTTCAAACTTTCAGCAGGTCATATCCAACAACAAATGGTTTTACAGAAGGGACAATTGCTCCTGTGCGTGAAAAGAATGCAGATGCACTTGGAGTAACCTGTCATGAATTTGGGCATCAGTTGGGTTTACCTGATTTATATGATACAACCAATGCTTCTGATCAGACCAGAGTGGGTAAATGGTGTCTTATGGATTATGGAACATGGATAGATAGTGGTAGAAAACCATCTCAGTTATCTGCATGGTGCAAAAAATATCTTGGTTGGATAGTGCCGACTTTAACAACTGCGACAGATATTTCTTTGAAAAACGTGGAAAACAATCAAACAGGCAGTTGTTATAAAATAAATATTTCAGGAACGACTAAGGAGTATTTCCTTATTGAATATCGTAAAAAAAATTCGGTTCCACAAATCTCTGATTTGGCAATACTAGGTGAAGGATTGCTTGTATGGCATATTGATGAGGATATAATGAATGAAACAGTAACAATATCTGGTAGCGGGACTGATACAAGATTAAATTTAAATGTAATAAATGTTGATGACGCAAAACATTTGTCAATACGTGTTGAAGAGGCAGATAAAAACTATAATATGAGGTCTTCAAAAGGTGACGCAACAGATGTTTTTGCTAAATCCTCCGATGTTTTTACTACTCCACAAAGTGATTCATATAATTTGGGTCCAACATTTATAACAATTTCCAATTTTTCAGGTGCAGGAGCAGATTCTATGTCTATGATACTTACTAATTTTAAATCAACAACATATTTGGAAACAAGGAATATATTTGCTTTTCCAAATCCAAATAGAGGAGCAAGTTCTTCAACGATACGAATGGTTTTTACCAGACCTTTTACATCAGGGCAGTTAAAAATTTATACAGTATCCGGGGATTTAGTTCTTACTCAGTTAATTAGCCGGAATAATTTTAGTAGTAACAATTCAACAGATTATAGTTGGATTTATGATTACTCGTGGAACTTAAAGAATGATTTTGGAAATGATGTAGCAAGTGGTGTGTATATTTATTTGATTGAAGCTGAAATAGAAGGTCATAAAGAAATAAAAACAGGTAGACTTGCCATAATAAAGTAAAGGGCGCGTAGCTCAGATGGTTAGAGTGCTTGCTTGACATGCAAGAGGTCACAGGTTCGATTCCTGTCGCGCCCACCATAATATAATAATAGAATGGATACTGAACTTAAAATAGAACTTGAGTTTTTTGATGGTGATAATGGGAAAATATGCCTTGTAAAAATGATTGGGACAATAGATGCATATACTGCATCTATTGCGGAAAAAAGTTTGAACACAATTATTGAGCAAGGATGTTATAATGTAATTGTTGATTTCAAAGAGCTTGAATATATGAGTAGTGCTGGTTTTGGAGTATTAGTTGCCATATTAGATGTATTAATGTTAAAGACCGGGAATATGATTATATTGAATCTTTCTCCAAAACTTAATAAAATTTTCACGTATTTAGGTTTAATAAATATCTTTAAAGTATTTGACGATAAAATTCAGGCTTTAACTCATTTAGGTGCAAAACTTTAGTATTGGAATTATTGTATTTTTAACATCGTTTTATACATACCTGCATACTTTATGTCCAAGTGTATATGTAGGAGATAGTGGTGAACTAATTACTGCTGCATATACACTTGGAATATGTCACCCGCCTGGTTATCCAGTTTATTGTATTCTTGGTAAAATTGCGACTATTATTTTTCCTTATGGCAATATTGCATTTAGAGTGAATTTAGTTTCAGTTTTTTCTGCATCCGCAAGTATCTTTATACTCTATTATATAATTGTCCGATTCATACATATTGATAGTATTTTGGCATTTATTTCTGTGATTTTATTTGCTTTTTCCAGAACACTTTGGTCACAATCAGTTGAGGCAGAAGTCTATGCACTGAATTTATTCTTTGTTGCTATTACAATTTTTTTTCTGCTTAGCTGGCGAACTTATGCAGATGATAAATTTGGCAAGAGATACATTTATCTTTTTGGGTTATTTTATGGGCTTGGAGTTGGAAATCATCATACTATGTTTTTACTTGCACCGGTATATATAATTTATATTTTAGTGAATAAAAGTAAAAGTTTATTTACTATTAAGACTATTGTAAATTTATTCAGTTTGACAATGATAGGTATATCTACGTATTTTTATATACTAATACGTTCTTTAGCAAGTCCACTTATTAATTGGAATACTCCAAATACTGTGAATAAATTATTGATGCATATATTTAGAAAACAATATGGACAACTTAGTCCCAGACCTCATACATTTGAACTTTTTGTTTCGCAAATATTGGCATATTTAAAATTTTTATGGGATGAATGGACGCCTTTTGTGCTTATTTTATTAGTCATAGGAATATTCTATTTAATTTATGCAAGTAAAAGAAACAAGTTGAATAAATCGGATATTTTTCTTTATGTTGCAATTTTTGTGATGATGAGTTTTGGATTTGTATGGCTCTTAAATTTTTTGCCTATTACTCAGGAGTTATATTTAGTTCAGGTATTTTTTATTCCCTCTTATATGATTATTGCAATGTTTATAGCACTTGGGTTACAATGTTTGTCTAATATAACAAAAAATAAACTTGTTGTAATCTTTGCTTTGATACCAATTTTGCCTTTATACTCAAATTATTCGGAAAATGATTTGTCAAAAAATTACATAGCCCATAATTATGGTGCTAATATATTCAAGACAATTTCAGAAAAAGGCAAAATTTTTGTATCAAGTGATAATCAGAAATTTGCAATGACATATTTAAAAGTTGTAGAAAAAATACGGCAAGATGTTTCGGTGTATGATGAAACAGGTTGTGTTTTTGAAAATATTTTTGGGGACGATTTTAAAATGCTTTCCAGAGAAAATATTGAAATTAGGAAAAATAGTGTTGAAAGAAAAATTATAAATGAAAGTACAACTTCTGTTTATCATGCATTAGGTAGTAATATACGAAATTTTCCTGAAATAATTTCTCATCCTACTGGACTTATTTTTCAGGTGTTAAGGCAAAAAGAACAACCTGCTAATATTGATTATTGGGAAATTTACAATACAACTGGTATTAATTATGCTGCACTTAAAACAGATTATATGACAAGAGAAGTTGTAGCACAGTATTATATGTCAATGGCTGAAGCTTTTTTTCTTAAAGGAAATATTCCTGAAACAATTGAATGTTATAAAACTGCAAGTGCAATAGCGTATGATGTTCCGCAAATTCATAATAATATAGGTATATCTTATGCAACAAAAGGTATGTTAGAGCCGGGAATGGAGGAGTTTAATATTGCAATTAGATTGAATCCTGAATATTTTATTGCAAGGACGAATCTGAACATAACATATTCCAGATTTGTTGCACAACAGGCCAATATTAAATGAAATACAAGTCAATTGGTATAAGTATATTTTTATTATGTTTTTTTGTATATCTTAGAACACTTTGTTCTACTGTTTATGTTGGTGACAGTGGAGAATTGATTCTTGCATCTTATAGTTTGGGTATTGCTCATCCACCAGGTTATCCTATTTTTTGTATTTTAGGTAAAATATTTACACTAATATTTCCTTTTGGTGATGTTGCATTTAGAGTAAATCTTATGTCTGTATTTTTTAGTGCACTCACGGCACTGGTTATGTTTTGGACAATATTGGTACTACTGAAGGATAATGTTTCTTATATAAATTTAACTGTAGCTGTAATTTCCAGCTGTTTTTTTGCATTTTCAAAAACATTTTGGACGCAGACTGTTGAGGCTGAGGTTTATGCTTTGAATTCATTTTTTATAATTTTACTTATATATATATTGATTTTGTGGAACAGAAATTATATTCAATCAAAAATTATATTATATTTATTTACTTTTGTTTATGCTTTAGCTTTATCAAATCATCACACAATTTTACTGCTTGGCCCAGTATTTTGGGGCTATGTCCTATTTATTCTAAAACGAAATCAACAAAAAATGACACTTAATTTCTGGATTATTGTTTTTGGTCTTACTATTCTTGGGATTGTAATATATTTTTATTTGCCACTACGTTCTTTAGTTAATCCTATACTTGATTGGGGGAATCCAGAAAATCTAGCAAATACTTTAGATCATATATTCAGGAGACAATACGGAAAACTTTCAAAAGATCCGCGTTCTATTCAATTGTTTATGAACCAAGTAATAACTTATTTGAAATCTTTGAGTTCTCAATGGACACCGTATGTTATTCCGATATTCATATTAGGCATATTTGAATTTTTGAAATCAGACAAAATTACAGCTATTTTTAAATTTTTTATATTTATTTTTACAAGTGTAGGCGTTATATTTTTAACTAATTTTGATATAAATCCTATGAATTTAGAATCAGCAGATGTTTTTTATATTCCTTCTTATATGATTGCTGCAATATGTATTGGATTTGGCATTAAGTTTATTATGGAGTTTGTAAGGAAAACGTTTAAATATGAATGGGTTTTTACTTTAACAGGAGTATTTTGTGTGCTTATGCCAATAATTCCGCTTAAATCCAATTACTTTGTTTGTGACAGAAGCCAGAATTTTTTTGCATATGATTGTGCAAAAAATATACTTAATACACTTGAAAAAAACTCAGTGCTTTTTGTTATTGGCGATGATTTGATGTTTCCACTGGCGTATGTAAATGGTGTTGAAAACCCACGAAAAGATACTACAATTTATGATGATCTCGGATGTATATTTAAAAATATATATGGCGATGATTTTCTTAAAATTTCCAAAAAAGAGAGAGATATAAGACGTATTGAAATACAAAAGGCAATCATAGAAAGTTCTTCTACACCGGTTTATCATGTTTTAGGTAGTAGTCTTGCGAATGCAACAGGTATAAATTCTATACCTCAGGGAATTTTGTATAGAGTTGTAAGATCCAAAGAAAAGATGGTTCTGGATGATCCGTGGATTAAATATAATCTTCGCAGACTTTATGACAGAAATATTTATAGTGATTATTTGACACGCGATCTTTTAGCACAATATCATTTTTTTCTGGGAGAGTACTACAGTAGAAAAAAAGATATAGGAAAAGCAAAAATTGAATATAGTATCACAAGTGAAATAGGGTTTGATATTGACTGGGTGAAAAATAATTTAAGCGTAATATATACAGAGCGTGGCTTGGCAGATGACGCAATGGAAGAAGCTTTAAAAGCAATAAAAGTTAATTCCAAAAATGCTGATGCATACAATAATCTTGGTTTGGCATATTTCAAAAAGGGAATGTATGATGAGGCAATGTCATCGTATATTAAAGCATTAGACATAGATACAAATCATTCACGTGCGGCTAATAATTTAGCCAATGTTTATCTTGCAAAAGGAGTTTTTAACAAAGCAATTGAATTATATATGCATGCAATTTCAGTTGATACACAATATGCTGAAGCGTATGCTAACTTAGGGATAGCTTATTTTAGACAGGGTAATATAAGTAGGGCAATAGATTCGTATAAACGTTCGCTTGAATTATTTCCAGCTTATGCTGATGCGCATTGCAATTTAGGTGTTGCTTATGAATCAAATGGTATGCCTGATTTGGCTGCTGAAGAATATAAAGAAACTATTTTGATAAATCCTCAACATACAAGTGCATATCACAATCTTGGTGTATATTATTTCAAAAAAGGTGATTATGCAAATGCAATAAAGCAATGGGAAATTGTTATGAAACTTGATGCTAACTATTCCAATATAAAATCAAATATAGAATTAGCACGAAAAAGAATTCAAAATGCTCCGTAAGGGTGCAGAATTTTAAAAAAATCTTGTATTATAAATAGGATTTTGATATATTTGTATTAATATTATGGCTAAACTTAAATTAGGTGTTATTGTTAAAGCTACTGATAATCCTGAAAAATCCATAAAAAGGGTAAGAGAATTTAATTTGCCTACTTGTCAGATTTCTTGCTGGGATGAAAATTTTTTAAATACAAATTATGCAAAAAAGTTAAAAAAAATAGCAGAAGATAATGGTATTGAGATAACTACAATATGGGTGGGTTGGCCAGGTCCTGCTGTATGGAATTTCATTTATGGACCTGCTACATTGGGGCTTGTGCCTTTGGCATTTCGTGATAGGCGTCTTGAAGTTCTTAAGAAAGGTTCAGATTTTGCAAAAGCTCTTGGTGTTAATAGTATTACTACACATATAGGGTTTATTCCGGAAAATCCAAATGATTCTGTTTATATGGAACTTATACCTATACTTATAAATCTTACAAGATATTGCAAGATGAATGGTCAAGATTTCTGTTTTGAAACAGGTCAGGAAACTCCAATTACATTACTTCGCACAATTGAAGATATAGGTGAAGAAAATTTAGGAATAAATCTTGACCCTGCAAATTTAATTTTATATGGTAAAGCAAATCCTGTTGATTCACTTGATGTTTTTGGCAAATATGTCCGAGGTGTGCATGCAAAAGATGGAGAATATCCTACAACAGGAAGAGAACTTGGGCTTGAAAAACCACTTGGGGAAGGGAAAGCTAATTTTCCTGTATTTATATCTAAATTGATTAAATTAGGGTACAATGGAGCATTAACTATTGAAAGAGAAATTTCAGGTGAACAACAGACTGAAGATATTAAAAAAGCTATAAAATTATTGCAATCTTTAATATAAAATGCAGAATAAACCGAAATATAAAAGAGTTCTTTTGAAGCTGGGTGGTGAGTCATTATCTGGAAAAGGTGGCTATGGAGTAGATTTTTCAGTTATAAATTCTATAGCATTACAAATTAAAGAAATAAAACAAGCTGGAATAGAAATGGGTATAGTTATAGGTGGTGGAAATATTTTTAGAGGAGCAGCTGCAAAATCAATGGATAGAGTATCTGCTGATTATGTAGGAATGCTTGCTACAGTTATAAATTCACTTGCACTTCAGGATGCTCTTGAGAAAAAAGGTGTTTGGACACGAGTTCAAACTGCAATTGAAATACAGAAATTAGCTGAACCCTATATAAGGCGAAGAGCAATGAGACATTTGGAAAAAGGCAGAGTAGTTATATTCGCTGCAGGAACAGGCAATCCATATTTTACTACTGATACTGCTGCAGTACTCAGAGCAATAGAAATAGGAGCTGAAGTAATACTTAAAGCAACAAAAGTTGATGGTGTTTATAATGTTGACCCTATGATTCATTCAAACGCAATTAAATATTCAAGGCTTACTTATATGGCAGCATTAAAAAAGAGGTTGAAGGTAATGGATTCTACGGCTTTTTCACTATGTATGGATAATAAAATTCCAATAATAGTATTTAATCTCGGAAAAAAAGACAATATCAAACGAGTTATATTCGGTGAAAAAATAGGTACATTAATAACTGATAGTAGGTAAATTCATCAAATGTCATTGTTATGATGTAGTTGCCGATTTATCGGCAGTTTTTTATGTTGATAAATCAGCAACTACATATTTAATTAGAAAATGTTTATGATAATGTGTCTATTACATAAAGGGAGGTAAATTCTATGAGTCAGAAAATATTTGAAATGATAGAAGATAAAATGAAAAAAAGCATTGAGACAACAAGAAAAGAATTAATGTCTATAAGAACAGGTAGAGCATCCAGTGCATTGTTGGATAATATAAAAGTAGAGTATTATAATTCACAGGTGCCTATAAATCAGGTTGCAAATGTAAATGTTCCGGAATCACGGACAATTGAAATAAAACCATGGGATAAATCTGTAATACCTGCAATTGAAAAAGCAATAATAAAATCTGAGTTGGGTTTAAATCCGTCAAATGATGGGAAAATTATACGAATTAGTATTCCTATGTTGACAGAAGAGCGTCGTAAAGAACTTGTAAAAGCAGCTAAAAAAATTGCTGAAGATGGAAAAATTGCAATCCGTAATATACGCAGGGAATTGATGTTGTCTTTAGATGTCTCAAAGGATAAAAGTGAACTTTCAGAAGATGATGTCAAAAAATCAAAAGATAGAGCACAGAAATTAACAGATGCATATATTAAAGAAGTAGATACAATTCTTGCCAACAAAGAAAAAGAAATCCTTACAACATAATTCTAATTACTATCAGATGAAAACGAGTGAAGAATTAATTGATAAATTAAATTTGCCCAAACATATTGCAATAATAATGGATGGCAATGGTAGATGGGCGAAAAGTAAGGGATTGCCAAGAATTTTAGGTCATAGATCTGGGGCTAAAGCAGTACGTGAAATAGTGACTGCTTGTGCAGAGTTAAAAATAAAAATACTTACATTATATGCTTTTTCAGTTGAAAATTGGAATAGACCAAAAACAGAAGTTCGTGCATTAATGATGCTTTTGGAGGAATATTTAAAAAAAGAACTTAAGGAATTAAACAAAAACAATATTCGGCTGATTGCAACAGGTAGAATAGATGAATTGCCGGATACAGCTCAAAATGCATTAAAAAAAGTAAGTGATGCTACATCTAAGAATACAGGATTGGTTTTGAATTTAGCTTTAAATTATGGTGGAAGAGCAGAAATAATAGATGCAATTAACAAATTAATAAAAGAGGTTTTAAATGGAAAGATTCAGATACCTGTAGACGAAGAGATTTTTAAAAAACATCTTTATAATGGATTGTTAGCTGATCCTGATCTTTTAATCAGAACAAGTGGCGAGATGAGAGTTAGTAATTTTTTGTTATGGCAAATAGCTTATACTGAAATATATGTAACTGATGTTTTTTGGCCAGATTTTAATAAGGACGAATTGATAAAAGCAATTCTTGATTATCAACAAAGGGAACGTAGATTCGGACGGATATGAAATGATTAAGCGAATACTAATTGCATTTATTTTCCTTCCATTTTTTGTATACCTTGTACTCTTAAATAATTCATTGCCATATTGTATTTTGATTACTGTTTTTCTTGTGCTTGGATTACTGGAGTTTTATCAGCTATTCAAAAAAATTGGCATACAGGTTATGTCTGCACTTGGAATTACCTGTGGAGTTTTTTTTATAATTTCTAATTTTAATATTGTTAATTCTATTTTGCCTTATACATCTAATTTTGTTCTTACTATGTTGTTTATTGCTTCTGCGAGTATACAGGTGTTTTACTTGGTAAATAGAAAATCTAATGATTTTTATGCATCACTGTTAAGTATTTTTATTACTTTATTTGGAGTGTTTTATATATTCTGGCTTGGAAGATATATGATTTTTCTTGCAGAACATTTTGCTTCGCGTTCTGCAATATTTTTGCTTTTTGCAGTTACTTGGGCTTATGATAGTTTTGCTTATTTTGTTGGTAGTGCTTTTGGAAAACATAAATTATTTCCAACTATTAGTCCTAAAAAATCATTAGAGGGTTTAATAGGTGGAATTGGGCTTACAATAATTGTAATTTTGGGTATTAAATCATTTACTTCTGTAATAGAGTTTTCATATCTTCATTGTGTTATAATCAGTATACTTTTAAGCATAACAGGGCAAATTGGTGATCTTTTTGAATCAATTATAAAAAGATATGCAGGTGTAAAAGATTCCTCAGCTTTGATTCCGGGACATGGTGGAATACTTGATAAATTAGACAGTTTTCTTTTTAATGCGCCTGTTTTGTATTATTATTTGTATCTATTTCTCTAAATTCCAATGCAAGTAATATTTTCACCAATGAAATTTGAGGATTTGGATGAGATTTGTGCAATAGAATTAGATTCTTTTCCAACACCATGGGGTAGACAAAGTTTTTTAAATGATATTAATTCTCCTGATAGAGCATATTGTTTTGTTGCTAAAGCTGAAATAAATGAAAAACTTAAGATTGTTGGATATGCTTGTTTTTGGATTATATCTAAAGAGATAAATATAATAAATTTTGCTGTTGCACCTTTATATCGCAGAAAAAAAATAGGAGAAAGTATTCTTAAAGAACTTCTTCTTGAAGCCATAAAATGCGGTGCAGTATTAGCTACTTTAGAAGTAAGAATTTCAAATATTCCAGCACAAAAACTTTACGAGAAATTTGGGTTTGTGCCTATAGCTATACGAAAAAAGTTTTATGGGGATACTGGTGAGGATGCAATGGTTATGTGGTTAAATCCTTTAAAAGTTGAGATAAAAAATGATAACAGCACAGCAAATAAGAGTTAGATTTGCACCTAGTCCTACAGGTTATCTTCATATAGGTGGTGCAAGGACAGCATTTTTTAATTGGATATTTGCAAAAAAATTCAATGGTAAATTTATTTTACGGCTTGAGGATACAGATAAACTTCGGTCACAAAAAGAATATGAGGATGATATACTTGAGTCTTTGAAATGGCTTGGGCTAGACTGGGACGAAGGTCCTTATAGACAGTCCGAGAGAATGGATATTTACAATAAATATATAGAAGAACTTTTGAAAGCGGGAAGTGCTTATAAATGTTATTGTAAACCTGAAGATCTTGAACTACAAAGACAAAGCGCAGAAAAATTCAAACAACCGTATAAATATGATAGAAAATGCCTAAATCTTACTGATGAACAAAAACTGCAGAATGAAAAAGAAAACAAAGCTTTTTCTCTTCGTTTTAAAATACCTGTTGGTGAAACAATAGTAAATGACATAATAAGAGGAAACGTTAAATTTGACAATTTACTTTTAGATGATTTTGTAATTGTACGTTCAGATAAAATTCCAACATATAATTTTTGTGTAGTTGTAGATGATGCACTTATGAATATTACGCATATTATAAGAGGTGAAGATCATCTTTCAAATACACCAAGGCAGATTTTGTTGTATAAAACATTGGGTTTTGAATTGCCTAAGTTTGTACATATACCATTAATACTTGGGATAGATAAAACTCGTCTTTCAAAAAGGCATGGTGCTACTTCTGTAGCTGAATATCGTAAAAAAGGCTATTTGCCTGAAGCAATGTTGAATTTCTTAGTGTTGCTTGGATGGGGATATGATGATAAACAGCAGATTTTTTCAATAGAGGAAGTAATACAGAAATTTTCACTTGAAAAAGTTACAAAAAACCCAGCTGTTTTTGATAATGAAAAATTAAATTGGTTAAATGGATTATATATAAGAAATGCTCAGTTAGATAGAATTTACAAATTATCACTTCCCTATTTTCGTGAGAAAAAATATATTAGCGAGGTGCCATCTGAAAATGAGGAAATAAAACTACAGGAAATAGTTAAATTGGAAAAAGATAGGCTTAAAATACTTTCACAGATAACTGATTATACAGACTTCTTTTTTACTGACGAAATTAAATATGAAGAAGTAGCACTTGAAAAATATTTCAAAAATAATGAGACAGCAATTATCCTTGAAAATCTTTTGACAAAATTAAGACAGCTTGAAAATTTTTCAAAAGATGAAACAGAAAAAATTGCAAGAGCTACAGCTGAAGAATTAAATATTAAATTTGCTCAATTAGTCCATCCTGTCCGATTAGCAATTACAGGAAGAACAATAAGTGCAGGTTTATTTGAAGTAATGGCTGTTCTTGGAAAAGGAAAATCCTGTTTGCGTATTCAAAAAGCAATTGATATAATAAAAAATGTCATTCCCGTATGCATTAAGCAATAGGTCAGGCATCTTGCCTGACAAATCGGGAATCTAGTGTCTTATGAAAATGAATAAAATATTTCTAATATTTTGTACAGTAATTTTTACTAATACTGTTAATGCACAGTTTTTAAATGAAAAATGGCAAATTCTAAGCGGCAAATGGGAAAATTCAGATTCTTATGTGAAAGGTTTTGCAGATGAAGGTGATGCCATATTATTATATCAAAATCAAGAATTTGAGAATTTTACTTGTTCTGTTAAAGTAAAACCTGTAACCAGAGAAGGAAGTTTGATTTTAAGAGCACGTGATGCAAAAAATTGTTATCTTTTGATATTTGTGCCAGAAGGAGCAAATGAAGGATATTCAGGTATAGCATTAGGAAAAAGAGCAAAAGGCAGAGAGACTTATTTTGCAGGCACACGCACTAAATTTAAAATAGACCAGTGGGTAAATATAAAAGCAGATTTTGTAGGCAATCAGATGAAGGTTTTTCTCAATGATGAGCTTCTATTGACTGGCCAGGATAATACATATAAATCTGGTAAAGTTGGTTTGCGAATCTACGGTAGAAGATCAAAACCTTGCATAACATTCTACGACAATTTTAAAATTGAAGAAGTAAAATAATTCCGGGGTCGTCTAACTGGTAGGATGTCTGGCTCTGAACCAGAAGACTTCTAGGTTCGAATCCTAGCCCCGGAGCCATATACCACTCACTTCGTTCGGGTATATGGCACGCCATAAATTATTCAATAAATTATTCACTAACGTTTGGGTATATGATACAGTCATTATAATAATAGAGTGAGTGGTATATGCCGTGAACCTGAGCGTAGCGAATGGTTCATGGCGGTTTAAGGACAATAAAGAACTATGAAAAACTTCTATTATGTTTACGTGCTTTTAAGCCAGAAAGATAGTAAGTTCTACATAGGTTTTACCAATGAATTAGAACGCAGATTAAAAGAACACGAACAAGGCAAGAATATTTCAACTTCTAAGAGGTTGCCTGTGAAGTTAATCTATTTTGAAGGACATCTTTCAGAAGACGACGCAATGCGAAGAGAAAATTATTTTAAAACAACAAAAGGAAAAACGACTTTAAGGCAGATATTAAGAGAAGGCATACAATCCACTGTAACAGGAAGTGACTAATAATGGGCAAATTTAAATATACAGCACCTAAAAATGTCTCTGTTTCATCTAAGGAATTAATAAATGATTTGAAAAAAGTTGCATTAGATAACAATATAGATGTTTTACCGCAACGATTGTATAAAAAACATGGGAAATATGACGTTACTACTATTTGTCGACGATTTGGAACATGGAATAAAGCACTATTAAAAGTAGGCTTGAAACCAGGAAATATTATTAATTATTCAGACGAAAAATTATTTAAAAATATATTAAATATTTGGCAACATAAAGGTAAACAACCTGTTCGGAGAGATTTAAATTTAGAACCTTCTGAAATTTCTAAATATCCATATAATAGACGATTCAAATCTTGGTCAGAAGCATTACGATGTTTTGTTGAATATGCAAATGAAAATGATAATACTGTTATAACATATAGTGAATTAAAAGATATCACACAGAAAACTAATAGAGATCCCTCTCTCAGGTTAAGATTTCGAGTATTAAAAAGAGATAATTTTACTTGTGTTCAATGTGGTGCCAGTCCAGCTAAAGACAGAAGTGTTGAACTACATGTTGATCATATAAAGCCTTGGAGTAAAGGTGGTAAGACAATCTATGAAAATTTACAAACATTATGTTTGAACTGCAACATTGGAAAAAGCAATTTAGAATAAGAATTACATGGGACTGTTTACCGAATTTGCTGAAAGATGCAGTAAAAACCGTGAAAATACAGCAAATTTTACTGTTTTTCACGGTTATGTTGACAAAAACGTGAAAAAATAATATAATAGTGTTATATGGCAAAGATACTTAATGTTTTTAATAAGGTGAATTTTCTGCGAGAGAGGTACTACAAAGCGGTTATAGGCAAAGAGGCGATTATTCAGCTTATTGCTGAAACAGAAGTTGTCGAACAGGTATATAACTCAAATGCTATTGAAAACAGTACACTTACTCTTGAAGAAACTGAAAAAATACTTTTGCAAATTAATTTGGATAGATTTATCACAGAGCGAGAAATTTTTGAAACCAAGAATCTGGCACGGGTGGTTTCATATATAGATAAAAGAGCCAAAGAACAAGAACTTACTCTTGAGGTGATTTTATCATTGCACAAAATGTTGATTTCAAATATCCGTGATGATGTTGCTGGAAGATTTAGAAAAGATGATGAATATGTTCGCGTTGGGAATCATATTGCACCTAATCCAAAGGAAGTGCTGGATCGTCTAAAAAAAATGCTTGCAGATTACAATGCTACCAATTATGAAAATATAATTAAGCGTATAGCAAAGTTACACCTTACTTTTGAATATGTTCATCCTTTTGTTGATGGTAATGGTCGTATTGGTAGAGTAATAAATAATTATTTGCTTATACGAGAAGGATTTGTTCCGATAAATATAAAATTTATTGACAGAAAGAAATATTATGAAGCATTCAAGGAATTTGATGAAAAAGGTATGACTGTTGTTATGGAAGAAATAGTGGGAAAAGCATTGACTAATAGCTACCATAAACGATTGGCATATATAGAAGGTAAGAAAATTATTACACTTGTCGATTACGCAAAAAATAATAAACTCTCACATTCAAACCTTATCAATAAAGCTAACAGGCAAACTATCGAGGCTTTTTTAGAAAAGAATGTTTGGAAAATTGGTGTTGATTATGGTAAATAAGTTGGGAGAAAAATCAGTCAAATGTAACTTGAAATGCGAGATTATAAATAATAATCCCAAATTAGGAATTATCCCAAGATATTTAATCTAAAGAAGTTTGTTGTAAATATTTTACGTCAAGTTTATCTTTTTCGCGTTTTGTCGATTTCTTATTTTTAATAAGGTTTGTTTTGGATAGGAAAGGAACTGTAATATCTTCAATTTCTATTTTTTCTTTATCACTGTATGCTTTTTTGAAACTAACTCCATCAATTTTAGTAATTAGATCAATTCGTCTGGGAGACATTCCAATTTGAAAAATTACACCTTTTTTACAAAATGTTTTTTTTGAAATTTGTGATAAAGGAGCACCAAATTCAAAAAGAGATTTATATACTTTTTTTGAGTTTTCTATGGATGCTTCTAACCAAATATCAATATCACCTGTGGCTCGTGGATATCCATAGGCACCCATGGCATAAGCACCCACAATGAGAAATTTAACCTTGTTGTTTAATAAGATTTGTAATATTTCTTTGTAATCTTTGTTCAACATGATATTGTTTATATTTTAATGACCATAATTCGGCAGTTAATTCCCACATAAAGGAAATCCGTTCTTTGGGTGATGCATTCATAAAACAGTCTTCTTGTTTATCTATTTTCTTCAATTTAGTATAACTCTTAACAACATTCATTAATCATATTATAGCATAATTTTACACTCTAAACTATAAATTAATTACTACTATTCAAAATTTTTCACTTGAAAAGTTGTAAAAAATTATACTATAATATTACTTTAAACTAATATGTTTCATAGAAAGGGGAGAAAAGGACAATGATAAAGATTACGGATGTTAAAGCTAGGGAGATTTTGGATTCAAGAGGGAATCCTACAGTTGAAGTTGATGTTGTGTTGGCAAATGGGATAATGGGAAGAGCTGCTGTGCCGTCAGGGGCTTCTACAGGCGAGAGAGAAGCATTGGAATTAAGAGATGGGGATAAAACAAGGTATCTGGGTAAAGGTGTCCGAAAGGCAGTAGACAATGTGAACAATATAATTGCTTCTAAAATTGAAGGGTTGGATGTAACGAGTCAAACAGTTATAGATGGGACAATGATAAAATTAGATGGAACAGAAAGCAAAACCAGGCTTGGTGCAAATGCAATGTTAGGTGTTTCACTTTCTTGTGCTAGAGCTGCTGCGAATTTGTTAAATGTTCCACTTTTTAGATACTTGGGTGGTGTAAATGCAAAAACTTTGCCTGTGCCTATGATGAATATTTTAAACGGAGGAGTTCATGCTGATAATAATGTGGATATTCAGGAGTTTATGATAATGCCAGCTGGTGCCAAAAATTTTTCAGAGGCATTACGAATAGGCGCAGAAGTCTTTCATACTTTGAAATCTATACTTAAAAAAAGAGGGTTGAATACAAGTGTTGGTGATGAAGGTGGATTTGCACCGGATTTAGAATCAAATGAAGATGCATTAGGAGTAATTGTTGAGGCAATAGAAAAAGCAGGTTATACAGCTGGAACCGATGTGTTTTTAGCAATTGATTCTGCTTCAAGTTCATTTTATGAAGATGGAAAATATGTTTTAAAAGCAGAGAAAAAAGGAAAGAAAAATGCAGATGAGATGATTGAGCTTTATTCAAACTGGATAAACAAATATCCAATTAAATCAATAGAAGATGGTCTTGCAGAAAAAGATTGGGATGGTTGGAAGAAACTGACACAAGTCTTAGGTTCTAAAATTCAGCTTGTAGGAGATGATATATTTGTTACAAACACCAAAATTTTTAAAGAAGGTATAGAAAAAGGTATAGGAAATGCAATATTGATAAAAGTAAATCAGATAGGCACATTAACCGAAACATTAGATGCAATTCAAATGGCAAAGCAAAATAACTATGGAGTAATTGTTTCACATCGTTCTGGTGAAACTGAAGACACAACTATTGCGGATATTGCTGTTGCAACAAATGCAGGTCAGATAAAAACTGGAAGTTTGTGCAGAAGTGAACGTATAGCAAAATACAATCAGCTTTTACGTATAGAAGAAATTCTGGATAAAGCTGCTGTATATAGTGGCAAAACAATTTTAAAATAAAATGTAATTCATCAATTATTGCTGGGAGTTGGTAGTCGCAACCTTTAGGTTGCGTGATTTTACGCAGGCTAAAGCCTGCGGCTACCACTACTGAGAAATTACAATAAAATAATATATGTCTGAAGAAAAATTTGATGCTATAGTTATTGGCGCTGGTCCTGCTGGTAGTGCTGCTTCTTATGTATTGGCTAAAGCAGGATTAAATGTTGTTTTGCTTGAACGTGGAGAATATCCGGGTGCAAAGAATGTTATGGGTGGTGTGTTTTACAGGTCAGCGCTTGATAAATTAATACCAGAATTTTGGAAAGAGGCTCCATTAGAAAGACATATTATTGAACAGCGTTTATGGATTTTAGATAATGACTCTGCTTTTAAAGTGGGTTATGGAAGTGAAAAGTTTTCAAAGGAGCCATATAACTGTTTTACAGTTTTAAGAGCGAAGTTTGACCAATGGTTTGCCAAAAAAGCAGAAGATGCAGGTGCGTTTTTAATTGCAGAGACTCTTGCAGAGGATTTAATTTTTGATGGCAATAAAGTTATTGGTGTGAAAACAGGAAGAGAAGATGGTGACCTTTATGCAGATGTTGTTATAATTGCTGATGGTGTTAATTCTACTATTGCAAAAAAAGCAAAATTCAGAGAAGACTTAAAAACAAAAAATGTAGCGCTTGCTGTAAAAGAAATAATTTCATTGCCAAAAGAAAAAATAGAAGACAGATTTAATCTTCAGGGTAATGAAGGAGTTACAATTGAAATTGTTGGAAAATCTACAGATGGTATGATAGGTACGGGTTTTTTATATACTAACAAAGATTCCATATCTATTGGTGTTGGTGCATTGCTTTCTGATTTTGCAAAAAACAATAAAAGTCCAAATGATTTAATTGAAGCATTTAAATCGCATCCTGCTGTTAAACCACTGCTTGCAGGCGGAGAAACAAAGGAATATATGGCACATCTTATACCAGAAGGTGGGTATGATGTTATTCCGAAATTATATGGTGATGGATGGCTCATTGCAGGAGATGCGGGAATGCTTGTTAATTCTGTTCACAGGGAAGGTTCAAATTTGGCTATTACATCAGGCAGGCTTGCAGCAGAAACAGTTTTAAAAGCAAAAGAAAAAGCTGATTTCACATCTAATAGTTTATCATTATACAGGCAATTACTTGAGCAAAGTTTTATATTAAAAGATTTGAAAAAATACAGAAAAATTCCAGAACTTTTTGAAAAAAACTCTCATTTTTTTAAACTTTATCCCGAATTTATAAATGAAGCATCTTTGGAGTTTTTTACAATAGATGGAACTTCCAAACAGGAGAAATTAAAAAAAATCATTAAGCTGTTCAGAGAAAAAATATCTATTTCAAGAGCATTAAAAGATGCATGGCAATTTTTTTATGCCTTTATGCTATCACGTTAATGTATAACTTATGATGTTATCTAAATACAAGACAATAACCACTAAACCACCAGAATTTGTACATTTTCAATTAACTTATTCCTGTAATTTGCGTTGTAAAATGTGTGGGCAATGGGGCAAAAAGGGTATATTCAAAAAACATATTTCTATGCTTAAAAACAGTGAGATTGGTTTTGAAGTATGGAAAGGACTAATTGATGAGGTGTCTAAATGGAAATGTATTATTAACATCTGGGGCGGTGAGCCGCTTTTAAGAAAAGATGTCTTTAAGATAATAAAATATGTTAAATTTAAAAAACTAAAATGTTATATGGTTACTAATGGTGTTTTAATTGGGAAATATTATAGAGAACTTATTGATAGCGGAATTGATAAGATATATATGTCTATAGATGGCCCTCATGTGATTCACGATAATATCAGAGGTGTAAAAGGGGCTTACAGAAAGATTTTTAATGGTATTAAAAAACTAAATGATTTAAAAAAGAAAAAGAAAACTAAATCGCCATATTTGGAGATAAAGTTTACTATTTCAAAATACAATTATAAGATAATTAAAAATATGTTGAAGATAGCAAATAATTTTAATGCTAATAGAATAAACTTTGATCCATTTATGTTTACTACCAGTAAGATTGCAAGCGAATATAGTAAAGAATATTTTAGGAGATTTAATGAATACCCTACAAGTCAATATGGATGGATTGTAGATAAAACAGGAGTTGATGGTAAGATATTAGAATGTGATATATCAGATATTATATCAAAGGAAAAGAAAAATTTTGTTGTAGCTGCTGGATATGGAAAAGTTTCAACAGATAAATGGTATAAAGATGCAGAAAAGACATTTGGATTTAACCAATGTTTTGTTCCTTGGTCTCTCGTAAATGTCATGCCTAATGGGAATGTAAATTTTTGTGTTGATTTTCCTGACTATATAATAGGAAACGTGACCCAAAATTCATTATTTGACATTTGGAATAATAAAAGAGCACAGGTATTCAGAAAAAAATATTTAGAAAGTGGGCCACTTCCTATATGTAACAGATGTTGTTGGTTGTATAATGATTTTGTTAAAAATATTGACTTTTAAGAATTTATGTAATAGAATTATAGATAAATAATTATCCCAGAATGAGTCTGGAGCTTGAGAGGAGGAAAGATATGACTGTAACCCCTAAAATACTGTTTATGCCACATGCAAATATTCAGTATTCGCAATTACAACCATCAAAAAGAGTGTGGGTTATAAAAAATTCTTATGAAAAATTGTTTGATTTGGTTGGTGAAAGTGATTACAGAATTGCTTTTGAGGCATCTGGTGAAACGATAAATTTAATTGCCAAAAATTGTCCTAATGTTTTGAAAAAGCTAAAAAATTTAATTAAAAATAAAAAGTTAGAGCCAGTTGCTTCACCTTATACTCATATTATGTTGTCTAACATAGACCCAGAGATAGGTCTTGCTACATTAAAAGATGGGCTTGATGTATGGGAAAAATATACAGGGGTTCGCCCAGAAACAGGCTGGAATCCAGAGTGTGGCTGGGCGTCTTATATGCCTGAAATCTATAAAAGAGCAGGTTTCAAAATTTTAGTTATGGATGCAGATTCATTTCTGTTGTCATTCAAAAAAATACGAGAAGCAACAGGATTGAAATTTGATGTCCAAGGACATAGCAATAAAAATCTTTTATTTAAAATTGAAGAATATATAAAAGACAAGCCAGAGTTTTTGAGATATTTGACTAATCCTTCGAAGTTCAATAATGGTTTGATTATGGTTTTTCGTTCGGATATGATGTCTAATTTAATGCTTTGGTATTTAATGGGTGTTACAGAAGAGGCAAGAGAAAAACCTGTTTCTTTAGACGAAATAAAAGTGATGCTTGAAAAATGGAAGAAAAGAATTAAAGAAACTGGAGCTTTCATAATGCCTTATGCAGAAGATTCAGAATATATTGGGACTTCTGCATATTTTTATGTTAAGCAATTTGGCTTGGCACGTTTTTTTGAGCCTGAACCTGAAAGTATTGTCAGATTTAAACAGCTCCTTGATTTAGCAAAACAATGCGGATATACTTTAAGTACGCCCACTGATGTTGTGAAAAACGCAAAAAATATAATAAAAAATGAATTTGTTAAAAATATAGAAAATGGAGTAGCATGGCATGGTGGAACTGCAAAAGCATGGGCAAATACTAAATATTCCAGAATTATGGATCCTGTATGCAAATCTATATTTGATGGGATTAAAGAAATAAATAAGTACTTGAAGAAGAATTTTGATACTATGGATGCAGCACTTAAAAATGCATTGAAAAAAGTTATTTCAGCTTATGTATCAGATTCAAGATGGCCACCTGATCCTGTTTCTCCGGGAAGATTTAATGTGAAAGAATCAATAAAGGATTTGTTTGATGCAAACGAATTTGTGAAACAATCAATGAAAAAAAATAATATTGAATCAGTTAAATCATTGTATTCTCCGGATATAATGATGACTCAGATTGAAGCTATAGAAGGTGAACTTATGAAAATGAAATATTTTGGAGAAAAGTGAAAGGTAACAAACAGGTCAGCAGTTATAAATGTATTTAAATTGTTGTTTTTGTAGCGGCAGAGCGAAGCTCTGCAAATACAAGCAAAGCTAACGCTTTGCAGCTACAACTATTTTAAGAATTATTTACTGAGAATAACTAAAAGGAGGAACACATATATGGGAAAGCATCCTAAATTTAAAACAAGAGCAATTGTATTTACTGCAAAGGAAAAAGCAGAGCTTATAAGTAATATATCTTGTCCTGAAGTTGATGATGAGACAGTAGTTATACAAGCAAAAATTTCAGGGCTTTCAAGAGGGACCGAAACTGATATGTATACCGGTAATTTTCATGGGCCTGAATATAGTTTTCCACTTATTACAGGATATGAGCCAGTAGGTAGAGCAATATTTGTAGGTAAAAAAATTACACATATTAAAGAAGGTGATTTGGCAGTTGGATTTAATCTTTTGCCAGATAGTTATCCAAAGTCATATTGTTCTGGATGGGGTGGGGCAGTAGAATATGCAGTATATAATAGAAGTAGTGCATCACCACTTTGGTATAGCGAAGAGTTTTGTGCTGGTCGTAGAGTGGCAAGAGTACCAAATAGTTTAGATGAAAAAGATGGAATTTTTGGAGTTTTAGGTGGAGTAGCGTATCACGGCGTGCAAAGAGTTGGAGTGAAGAGAGATGATAAAGTTGTGATAATAGGATTAGGAGTAATTGGAAATTGTGCAGCTCAATTTTGCCAGAGTCTTGGTGCGAGAGTAATAGCATTTGATTTGCATGAATTGCGTTGTGAGATTGCAAGAAAATGTGGAATAAGGAGTGCAGTTAATGCAAGCAAGTATGATATAAAAGAAATTGTTGCATCTTATACTGGTGGTAGTGGTGCAGATGTTGTAATTGAATGTTCAGGTGAAGTCCAAAATATAGATTTATGTGTTGATATTGCTGGTAATGATGGCCGTGTTCATTTACAGGGTGCTTATTTAGAGCCTTATGCTATGATAGTGCAAAAGACACTTTTTGGCAAAAATTTAAGTATGAGTAGTTCTTGTGGAGCAACTCCACATCATATTGACCAGGTTTTTCAGCAGATGGTAAATAAACAGTTAGTTGTTAGACCAATGATTACTCATATTTTGCCTGTGAAAGATGTTCAAAAAGGGTATCAGTTGAATTTGCACAATCCGGATAAATCTCTTAAAATTGGATTTTTGTGGAAATAAATAGTGAAGAAACCAAATATTCTTTTACTTACTGCAGACCAGCAAAGGTATGATACTATAGGGTGCGTAAATGCACCCTATATGTTGACACCTTCGCTTGACAGATTAGCAAAAGAAGGATGCACCTACACGCATGCACATACCCCAAATCCTGTATGTATTTCTGCCAGACATAATATTCTTACAGGGCTTTCTGCTCGTTACCATAATTTGCCATCAAATGTTAAACGTTTTCTTTCACCTTTTCTTCCAACACTTCCGCGAATTTTAACTGAGCATGGATTTTATACTGCTGCAATAGGCAAGATGCATTTTAATCCTGTGCGTGCGCATCACGGTTTTGATGTGATGAAATTGATGGAAGAAATTCCAGGAGAAACATCAGGATATCCAGGTCATATAGAAGAAGATGATTATTTGCAATATCTTAAGTCAGTTGGATTAGGACACTTGCTTCATATTCATGGTGTTCGGCATATAGGTTACCAATTACCACAACGTAGTTTGTTGGATGAAAAACATCATGGTTCAACTTGGGTAGGAAGAGAGTCAAGTAATTTTATTGAAAGCAACAAAGACAGACCATGGTTTTTATGGGCAAGTTGGATTGCTCCACATCCACCAGCAAATGTCTCTGATAGTTTTGCTAATTTGTATAAAGGTGCAAAACTTCCGGAAGTTCGAGGTTTGAATGGAAAAGAAAAACCTGAACACAGACGTTTTCGTGAATTATATTTTGCAGCAATAAGCCAGGTGGATAAAAATGTAGGAGTAATACTTGAAACACTTGACAGATGTAATCTTTCAAATGATACACTTATAATTTATACAAGTGACCATGGGGAAATGCTTGGAGATTTAGGTTTAAGGACAAAACAATTACCGTATGATACTTCAGTTCGTATTCCATTTATTGTTCGTTATCCTGGGTTTATAAAGAAAAACACAATATGCAAAGATTTTGTTGATTTAAATGATATTTTACCTACTGTATTGGATACTGCAAATATTGATATTGAACAAATAGCAAAACAATATTCAATTAAAGAATTTCCTGGGGAATCACTTTTGGGGCCATCCAAAAAACGTGATCGCAATGTAGAATATGCAGAATGGGGTGAAGGTCGTGACAGATGGATTATGATGCGTGATAAGAAATGGAAATATATTTATTGGTTTCAAGGTGCTATAGAGGAATTATATAATTTAGAAGATGATCCTAATGAATTAAAAGATTTGCTCAAATCAGATGATAAAAAAAATAGCAGTATTCTTTTACGTTTACGAAATTTAGCTTTATCGTATGAAAGCAAATGGGGGCTTAAAGGAACTATAAAAAATGGCAAAATTGTTTCATTTAATTCAAAACATAAAACAATTAAAGAAATTGGTTATGATATTACTCCTGATTGGTCAATAAGGCACTGGCCATCATTTATAAAGAAGTGGGACAAAAATATTGTAAAACAGTTAGAAAAAGAAATTGATGCTGTTGTAGAGAAGGAACCACTTGGAAAAGAATCACGTAGCAAAATGGAAAAAGAATTAATTCCAATATGGTGGAAAGAATATAAAAGCCGTAATGGGAAAAAATTATTTTACCAAAAATTATTCTGTGGTTGCAAAAAATAATCAATATTGCTATAATTCCTAAAAATCGGGGCCGTGGTGCAGTTGGTTAGCACGTCTGCCTGTCACGCAGAAGGTCGCGAGTTCGAGTCTCGTCGGCCCCGCCATTTTGCAAAATCCTAATATTTTGCGAATGCCTAATTGCTAATAATACCATCATAAAAATATATTTAAAAAATGTAGCGGTTGGATTACTATCCAACCAAAAGGCGAATAGTAATTCGCCTGCTACAAAAATCCCTAAAATTCACAAATAAAAAAGTTTGACAGAATTTGTGTTTTGGGGTATATTTTCTACTAAATTGATAGAATTACTATAGATTAGTATAAAAAGCTGTAGACAATAACCAGACTAATCAAAATAGCTGGAAACAGATGTATAAAAACCAGCAAAAGGAGTTTGACAATGAGCAAAATTGATAAAAATTTAAAAGTTGAAACACTTGCATTACATGGTGGACAGGAATCTGATCCAACAACAGGTGCAAGAGCAGTGCCAATTTACCAAACCACTTCGTATCAATTCAAAAGTACGGAGCACGCTGCCAATCTTTTTGGTTTGAAGGAATTTGGAAATATTTATACCAGATTAATGAATCCTACAACAGATGTTTTTGAAAAAAGAATTGCGGCTCTTGATGGTGGAGTCGGTGCATTGGGTGTTGCAAGTGGGCAATCAGCTATTACTATAGGGCTTTTGAATATTGCGCAGGCAGGTGACGAAATTGTTTCAGCAGATAATCTTTATGGAGGGACGTATAATTTATTTCACTATACGTTTCCGAAGTTGGGAATCAATGTAAAGTTTGTTCCTTCCAACAATTTAGAGGCGTTTCAGAAGGCGATTACATCAAAGACAAAAGCAATTTATTCGGAATCTATCGGTAATCCAAAACTCGATGTTGCTGATTTGGAAGGAATATCTAAAGTTGCACATAAAAACGGAATTCCATTTGTTTTGGATAATACGGTTTCACCATATTTATTGAGGCCTATTGATTATGGAGTAGATATAATTGTTTATTCGGCTACTAAATTTATCGGAGGTCATGGAACATCACTTGGAGGAGTTATTGTTGATTCTGGGAAATTTGAATGGACAAATTGCAAATTTCCGTTGATTGCCGAACCTGATGCGAGTTATCACGGTATAAATTTTGTTGAGGCTTTGAAGTCAATGGGTAATATTGCTTATATCATTAAAGCGCGTGTAACGCTTTTAAGAGATTTGGGACCCGCTCTTTCTCCATTCAATTTTTTTTTGTTTTTGCAGGGGTTGGAGACATTGCATCTTCGTATGCCAAGACATTCAGAGAATGCACTTGCAGTGGCTAAATATTTGGAAAAACATTCCAAAGTTTCCTGGGTGAATTATCCCGGGTTAGACTCGAGTCCGGAAAAAGAAAGGGTAAAAAAATATTTGCCAAAAGGTGCAGGAGCGATTTTGGGTTTTGGAATTAAAGGTGGATTAGAAGCAGGCAAGAAATTTATTGATTCATTGCAACTTATTTCTCATCTTGCAAATGTAGGAGATGCTAAATCATTGGCAATTCATCCAGCTACTACTACACATCAGCAGTTGTCTGCCCAAGAGCAGTTGGCTACTGGTGTAACACCGGATTTCATTCGGTTGTCTATAGGTATAGAACATATTGATGATATTATTACGGATATAGAACAGGCTTTAGCAAAAATATGAGGAGGAACTATGAGTAAGATATATGAAGACATAACTAAAACTATTGGGAATACACCTTTGATAAAATTGAAACGTATTATTGAAGGTACTTATGCGACAGTTCTGGCAAAAATGGAGTCATTTAATCCATTGTCAAGTGTAAAGGATAGGATAGGAGTTGCAATGATTGAGGATGCAGAAAAAAGAGGTGTGCTTCACAAGGATTCAGTAATTATTGAGCCGACCAGTGGGAATACCGGGATTGCATTAGCATTTGTTGCTGCAGCAAAAGGGTATCGCTTGATTCTCACTATGCCTGAGACTATGAGTATTGAACGTAGGCAGCTGCTTGTAATTTTTGGTGCAGAATTGGTGCTTACTCCTGGAAGTGAAGGTATGACTGGTGCAGTAAAAAAAGCTGAGGAATTGGCACATTCAACTCCTAATGGAGTGTTGTTACAGCAGTTTGATAATCCTGCTAATTCTGAAATTCATCGGCGTACCACAGCAGAAGAGATATGGAATGATACTGATGGAAAAGTAGACATTTTGGTTTCCGGTGTGGGAACAGGTGGTACAATTACTGGGGTTGCTGAAGTAATTAAGAAGAAGAAAAAGGATTTTAAGGCAATTGCCGTAGAACCTGATTCATCACCTGTTTTGTCTGGTGGAACACCGGGTCCGCATAAAATTCAGGGAATCGGAGCTGGGTTTTTGCCACGTGTATTAAATCGTCAGATTATTGATGAGATTATTCGGGTTAAAGATGTAGATGCAGGAATTACAGCTAGAAAATTGGCACAACTTGAAGGTTTATTAGTAGGAATTTCCAGTGGTGCAGCTTGTTGGGCTGCTTTGGAAGTGGCTAAGAGAAAAGAGAACCAGGGAAAAACAATTGTTGTTGTTTTACCTGATAGTGGTGAACGTTATCTTTCTACGTGGTTATTTAAATAAAAATGAAAACTGCAATTGACAAATATAATAGTATAGGTGAGGTTGTAACTCAGCAGGTAGTTCTTAACAAAGGTAAAGATTTTACTTTGGAAAGCGGTGATACATTAGGGCCAGTGGTACTTGCTTATGAGACATATGGTGTATTGAATGAGGATAAATCCAATGCCATACTTATTCTGCATGCTCTTTCTGGAGATGCTCATGTTGCAGGGTTTCATCATTCGGATAAAAAGCCTGGATGGTGGGATGAAATGATTGGTCCTGAAAAAGCATTTGATATAGATAAATATTTTATTATATGTTCAAATGTGTTAGGTGGTTGTAAAGGTTCTACTGGTCCCTCAAGTATAAATCCAAAAACTAAAAAACCGTATGCTTTAAATTTTCCTTTGATTTCTATTTTTGATATGATTCAATGTCAGAAATCGTTGATTGAGTATCTTGGAATAGAAAAATTGTTATGTGTTGTTGGTGCTTCAATGGGTGGAATGCAGGTGCTTGCATGGATGTCACGATATCCTGAAAGAATTAGGAGCGCAATTCCTATTGCAACCACTATGAAACATTCGCCTCAGCAAATTGCATTTAACGAAGTTGGAAGACAGGCGATTATTGCTGATGGGCATTGGAAAAACGGGAATTATTATGGTGGGCCTTTGCCGGCAAAAGGGCTTGCTCTTGCACGTATGATAGGACATATTACTTATATGAGTGATATTTCAATGATGCAGAAGTTCGGTAGGCAAAGAAAAAAATCTAGGGAAGCTTTTAAATTTACAGCTGATTTTGAAGTGGAAGGTTATCTTCATTATCACGGTGAAAATTTTGTCAAACGTTTTGATGCCAATTCGTATCTCTATATTACAGAGGCAATAGATAATTTTGATGCTGGTAATGGAAAGCCGTTTTATGAAGTTCTAAAAGGAGCAGATTTTAAGGCGTTAGTAATTGCTTTTAAATCTGACTGGTTGTATCCGCCATATCAATCAAAAGAAATTATCAAGGCTTGTAAGCTGGCGGGTTTAGAATCAAGTTATTGCGAGATAAACTCAAATTATGGGCATGATGCATTTCTTCTTGAAACAGAAGAAGAAAAACGCCTTATGACTCATTTTTTAAAAAATGTTTATTCTTCTCAGGTGATGTGAAACTATGGATTATAAATTAATACGATTAGATCACAGAGTTATACTGGATATGATTATGCCAAATGTATCTGTTTTGGACCTTGGATGTGGGAACGGAGATTTGCTTTCTCTTTTGATTAAGGAGAAAAAAGTTTCCGGACAGGGAATAGAAATTGATGATAATGCAATTTATGAGTGTATTGCCAAAGGTCTTAATGTTTTGCATGGAGATATTGATTCAGGGCTTGCGGAATATTCTGATAAATCTTTTGATTATGTTATTTTAAACCAGAGTTTGCAGCAGATTAGTCATATAGAAGTAGTTTTAAAAGACGCTTTGCGTGTAGGAAAGAAAGTTATAATAGGATTTCCAAATTTTGCATATTACAGAGGTCGTATGCAGATATTTTTTAGAGGAAAAACTCCTGTTATGCCTTCGTTACCGTATAAATGGTTTGATACACCGAATCTTCATTTTTTAAGTATCCTGGATTTTGCAGAATATTGTTATACAAGAAACATAAGAATAGAGAGAGCGGTTTTTATCAATAAGAAAAGAAAAATAAGGATATTCCATAATCTAATTGCTTTAACAGGTATATTTCTTGTTAGTAATGAAGGAATAAATTAGTTATTCTAATTTATCGAAAGAGTCTGTTAATAATCCAAAATACAAATTTCTTGAACTTAAAGCTGAATTACTTGTTGAGGGAATTAATACGACCAAAGAAGCCTTAAAAGATGTCAGAAGTAAATTCAAAGAACAAAATCACGGGCTTTTTGGCTGGGATTTTCAAGATCATGTTGGAATGAGTTTGCCGGATGATTTTCTTTTGCCTGATGATACAACTGTTCAGTTTAGGAATAATAATCTTTCTCCTTATAAAGTTGTTTTAGAAAATAATAAGTTGGTTTTATATAAATCAGAAGAAGCAATTTGTAAGGTAAAATGGATACCACGGCCAAAATTTTATGATTTAGAAACAACCAATCACAATAAAATGGTAAAAGTAGGGCAGGTAGGTGGACAGGACTGCTTGTTTTTTTGTTATCAAAATTATTGCAGTCATTTTTCAAAAAAAGAAGAATGTCTTTTTTGTAATCTTGTCTCAACTTCAAAAACATATAATTCAGTATTAAAGAAGAAAGAAACTGAAGATATTGGTGAAGTAGCAAAAGAAGCTTTTTCTGAAGGTAGTGTTAAACACCTGTTGCTTACTGGAGGTTGTTTTAATCATGAAAAAGAAATAGAGCTTGTTTCAGGAATTTTAAAATCTATCAGGTATTGGACAGGGAAAAATCGTATTCCCGGAACAATTTTGCCATCGCCTGCAAAAAACAGTGATGAAATAAAACAATATTTTGATACAGGAATTCAGGCAATTGGCTTTAGTATGGAAATCTGGGATGAAAAGTTGTATCAGGCAATTTGTCCCGGAAAATATAAAAGTATGAGTCATGATGCATTTGTTAATTCAATAAGTTTGGCAGTTAAAATTTTTGGAGCTGGAAATGTATATGGAGTTTTTGTTATGGGACTTGAATCCAAAAATACATTTTTAGAAGGTGTTAAAGAGCTTTCAAATATTGGTGCAAATGTTGTTCCTTTTGTCTGGTCACCTAATCCCGGTTCGAAATTAGAAGGTCATAGGGCGCCGACATCTAAATGGTTTACCCAAACAATATTAGAAGCTGCTGATATTGTTTCTGCATCTAAAATCCCTTCCGGCACACAAAACCATTGTTATAAATGCGACGGCAATTCTTTGCTCCACGATGCACTGCGATTAAAAAACATTGAATAACCGAAACACACTATTTTTCACTATTTTACTAAAATCATCTTGACAAATAATAAACATTTGTTACAATGTTAACAAGTTAATGAACTATGATATAGCTAAACAATATATATTATATGGAGGTATGAAATGGATGATATATTTAAATTACATGCAGATATCTGTAAGACATTTGCAAATCCCAAAAGGCTGGAAATAATAAATGTTCTTAGGGATAAAGAACTTCAGGCGTCAGAAATACTAAAAAAAATAAAGATAAGCAAAGCTAATCTTTCACAGCATATGGCAAGCCTAATACAAAAAGGTGTTGTTATCTCCAGGAGAGAAGGGACGAGAGTATTTTATAAATTAAGTGATGTTAAAATTACAAAAGCATGTGATTTGATGCGGGAAGTATTGATTAAAAACATAGAGCAGAAGAATAAGCTTTTAAGTGGGATAAAATAGAAAATATTTAAAGGAGGTGGTAAGGTATGAAACTTGGAATTATTATTTATTCAAGTGATGCAGAAATGGTGTAAAATACTTTTAGACTTGCTAATTTATCTTTGGTTGAAAAGGATGAGGTAAAAATATTTCTTTTGGCAAAAGGTGTTGAATATGAAGCTTTGTCCAATGATAAGTATAATATTTTAAAATTGGCACAGGATTTTATAAATAATAACGGTAAAATTCTCGCTTGTGGAACCTGTTTGAAATTAAGACAAAAAAACGGAACTGAATTATGTCCTTTGTCAACTTTGAAAGACTTGTATCAATTAGTTAAAGAAAGTGACAAAGTTTTGACATTTTGACAATTTTAAAAATGCCATGGATTGATGTAAATAAATGCAATAAATGTGAGGAATGTATTTTTGCTTGTTTGAATAATGCTCTTATAGTTATAGATGGAGATTTTACTATTGACCAGGAAAAATGCAAACACTGTAACACTTGTATAAGTTATTGTCCTATAGGAGCAATTGAAAAAAATAGAGTTGAAAAGGAAAAGTGATAGGATAAAGGTTGTTCAACAATCTCTATGGTTTTATGTAGGGCAAGGCTTTAGCCTTGCTAATGCAAACCATAGTTAAGAAATTATGGTCTGGTGGAAGAATACGGTTACACCATTTCCTTTGGTTGCAGACCATAAACAAAAAATTATGAGAAGAATATATTTAGACTATAATGCTACGACACCTTTGCATCCTGAGGTTATAAAAAAGATGCAGAAATATATGTATGAATATTTTGGGAATCCCTCTAGTAGTCACTGGGCTGGTAAGAAACCAAAAGAAGCAGTAAAAAACGCAAGGGAGCAGGTGGCAGAACTATTGAATTGTTCTCCGGAAGAAATAGTGTTTACGAGTGGCGGGTCCGAGTCAAATAACTTTGCAATAAAAGGGATTGCTTTTTCAAGAAAAAATAAAGGTAATCATATCATAACAACTCAAATTGAACATCCTGCAGTGTTGGAAGTGTGTAAATATTTAGAAAAATTTAATTTTAAGATAACTTATTTGCCTGTTGATAACTATGGTATGCTTAATATAAAAATTCTTGAGAAAGCAATTACTCCAGAAACAATTTTAGTTTCAGTGATGCATGCAAATAATGAAGTTGGGACTATTCAGCCTGTTGAAGAGATTTCAAAAATTACAAAAAAGCATAGTATTATTTTTCATACGGATGCTGCACAGTCCGCAGGAAAAATTCCTACGGATGTTAAAAAACTCGGCGTTGATTTGTTGTCAATAGCAGGACATAAACTGTATGCTCCGAAAGGGATAGGTGTGCTTTTTATAAAAAAAGGAATAGAATTAGAAAAATTTATGCATGGTGCAGGGCAGGAGCAGGGAAAAAGAGCCGGGACCGAAAATGTCATTGAGATAGCAGGTCTTGGTGTGGCTTGTGAAATTGCTGTCAATGATATTAAAACAAATATGCAAAAATTAAAAAACCTGAGGGATAAGATTTTCATTGGAATCAAAAACATAATAGAAGATGTTCGCCTTAATGGTCATCTTGATAAAAGGTTGCCGAATACTTTAAGTTTAAGTTTTAAGGGAATAAGAGCCAACGAACTTATTAAAAAAACAGAAGATTATCTGGCTGTTTCTGCAGGTGCGGCCTGTCATTCAGGCAAAAGCGAAATATCTTATGTATTAAAAGCAATGAATGTGCCAGAAGACTGGGCAATAGGAACAATAAGGATTTCAACAGGCAGATTCACAGATGAAAATGATGTAAAAAATGCAGTCAATATTATAGTAAAAGCTATAAGCGAATTAAAGAAAAAATTAATACAATTATAGCGAGTATTTTTGCAATTTGATTTTTTTCCTTGTCACTCCCGCAGTTATCCCCGTTTTCACGAGGACAAGTTTAGCTGGAATCCAGTGTCTCATCTTTTACCCTTTTTATCCGTCTAAGGTGGATTAATTATATTGATGCGGCAAATAATAAAATATGTTAATATTTATATTATAAAATGGAAAAAAATATTTTATTAAATGGGTTGAATGACAAACAAATAGAAGCGGTTGTACATTTCAATGGACCACTTCTGATTTTAGCAGGTGCAGGAACAGGAAAAACAAGAGTCATAACACATCGTATTGCATATTTAATCAACGAGTATAAAATTTCTCCACATAATATCCTTGCAGTAACCTTTACAAATAAAGCCGCAGATGAGATGAAAAATCGAATGTTAAAACTTGCGGGTAAAGATGGTCATTCTGTGTGGATGAGTACATTTCATTCTTTTTGCGCTCGTGTGTTGCGTAGAGAAGGCACAAAAATAGGTTTGCCACCAGGGTATATTGTGTATGACGATGATGACCAGCAAAAGGTGATTAAAAAATGTATTGAAGAATTAAAGTTTTCTGCAGATAAATTGCAGCCGGGAGTAATTCAAAACAGAATTTCTTCTGCTAAAAATGAGCTTATGTCACCTTCTGAATATGATGGAATGTGTTATGATGTTTCTTCAAAAATTATTGCAAAAATTTATGAACTCTATCAGGCAAAACTGCAAAAATATGGAGCTTGTGATTTTGATGACCTCATAATGAAAACAGTATTGCTTTTTAGAAAATATCCAGAAGTCTTGGATATATATCAGGATAAATATAAGTATATAATGGTAGATGAATATCAGGATGTAAATCATTCACAATATGTGTTGACAAAATTACTTGCTAAAAAAGATAAAAATATCTGTGTTGTTGGTGATCCTGACCAGTCAATATATAGATGGCGTGGAGCAGATATAAGAAACATTTTAAACTTTGAAAAAGATTTTCCACAGGCAAAAATAGTATTGTTAGAGGAGAATTATCGTTCAACTGATGTAATACTTGAAGCTGCATCTTGCGTAATTAAAAATAATTGTCAACGCAAGGAAAAAATTCTATGGACTCAGAAAAATGGCGGAACAAAAATTTTATGTGTTTGTCTTTGGGATGAAACTGAAGAAAGCAGATTTATTGCAAGTAAAATATCTGAATTTAAGAGTAATGGTTTAAATTATAAAAATATGGTGTTGCTTTATAGAACAAATGCTCAGTCTAGATCATTGGAAGATGGATTGCGTCGCAGTGGAATACCTTATGCAATTGTAGGAGGGCTTAGATTTTACGAACGCAAAGAGATAAAAGATATAATTGCATATCTTAGAATTTTGTTTAATCCTGCTGATGATATTAGTTTAAGACGTATAATAAATGTGCCTTCAAGGGGAATAGGTGAAACTACTATAAAAAAGATTGAGGAAGAGGTAAAAATTAAAGGTGCTTCTTTATACGATGTGGTTATGTCTAAAAACGAAAAAGCAATAGCAAATTTTACAAAACTTATTAATCAATTAAAGAATGATATTGAAGGTGTAATATTGCCTGATGCAATTAAATTTATAATTGATAGAACTAATTATATAAAAATGTTAGAGGAAGTATATATAGATGATGCAGATGATAGAATAGAGAATTTAAGGGAACTTGTATCTGGTGCAGCAGAATTTATTGAAAATAACTATAAAGGTAAAACTGATATTTTAGAAACTGTTACTGCCTTTCTTGAGCAGATAACATTGATTACAAATGTAGATAGATGGAAACCTGATTCAGATGCTATTACAATGATGACTATGCATAATGCAAAAGGTCTTGAATTTGATACTGTATTTTTGACAGGTTTAGAGGAAGGTTTATTTCCTCATAATGCATCAATGGATGAAATAAATGAACTTGAGGAAGAACGCAGACTTTGTTATGTAGGATTAACAAGGGCAAAAAGTTCTTTGTATTTAACTTATGCTAAAGAAAGAATGCGATACGGCTCCAGATTTACCTCAATGCCCTCTAGATTTATAAAAGAAATCCCAAAACACTTGATTGAACACTATGGAAATGAAGAATACAGAAGTCATGCAAAATATGATGACGACTACAATGATTCAGACGATTTGGAAGGGGAAACTTCACATAGTAATTAAGTTTATGAAATTAAAAGAGTCAGAAACAATAGAACTTAAGAAAAGCACTTCAGAGTTGAAAGAAGGAATTATCTCTATTTGTGCAATTCTAAATAAACATCAGAAAGGCAAGTTGTATTTCGGTATTAAGAATGATGGTGAAATAATAGGGCAAATAATTGGTTCAGCTACCCAGAGAGATATTTCACAAGCAATATCAAATCATATTGAACCTAAAATATATCCTTTAATTGATGTATTAAATATTAAAGGCAAATCTTGTATAAAAGTTGAATTTCAAGGTGAGGATATTCCCTATCACGCTTATGGTCGTGTTTATGTTCGGGTTGCAGATGAAGATAAGCAGTTAAGCCCTAATGAGATAAGAAAAGTAATACTAAAAAAAAGCAGTGATAAATTCAAATGGGAATTAAAGGTTGCCGAATGCTCATATAAAGATATAAATGCTAAAACAGTAAAGGATTACATAAAAAGAGCAAATTTTGCTGGCAGGATAAACTTTAAGTATGACAATGTTCCGAATGTATTGAAGAAACTTGGGCTGGTGAAAGGTGGTAAACTTTTAAATGCATCACAGGTATTATTTTGCAAGAATAATTCTCTTGAAGTGCAAGTTGCTGTATTTGCTGGTATTGACAAAATAACATTCCTTGATATTAATCAATACAAAGGCAATATTTTTAACCTTCTTAAAAAGTCAGAAGATTATATTAAAGAAAAAATGAATTGGCGTGTAAAAATAGAAGGACTTCAAAGACAGGAGATTCCTGAAGTTCCAGTAGATGCGATAAGAGAGGCATTGGTCAATTCATTTTGCCACAGAGATTACATCGCACCTGAAAGCAACAAGATAGCCATATTCAAAAACCGTATTGAAATTTGGAATCCGGGCGATTTTCCTGAAGGATTTACGCCAATGGATTTTATTAAGAAAGAAGAACAATCCATATTAAGAAATCCTTTGATTGCTGATGTTTTGTATAGATCAAAAGAAATTGAAAAGTGGGGCTCTGGTCTAAAAAAGATTTACAATTTATGCAAAGAAAATAATATTAAAGTTGATTTTAAAATCCTTAAGGCAGGATTTATGATAATATTTTATAGGCAAGGTTGGAAAGACGAAAGGAATGTTTCTGTGCGTTCCACCCAGAAAACACCCAGAAAACACACAGAAGAGGTCCCAGAAAAGGTCACTGTAAAGGTCCCAGAAAAGGTCACTGTAAACCAAGAGAATATAATAAAGCAGATAAGAAATAATCCTGCAATAACAGGAAGAGAATTATCGGAATTAATAAAGATATCAGAGAGAAAAATAAAAGAAAATATTTCAAAACTCAAGAAAAAAGGATTAGTAAGACGGATTGGTCCAGATAAAGGCGGATATTGGGAAGTGGTAAGGTAGCAAATAAAATAAGAGGTATAAAAAATGAGTGCAAAAGTATTTATAAGTTGTGGGCAGAAAAATAGTGATGAGATTAGTATTGCTGGAGAAATTAAAAGTTGGTTGGAAAAACAAGGATTTATGGCTTATGTGGCAAAAGAAACTCATTCTTTTGAAGATACAAAAAAGTCTATTATCTTTGAATTGGAAAATTCAAACTATTATTTGTTTATTGATTTTAAAAGAGAAAGAATTTGCGAATCTGGTAATGAGATAAAATATAGAGGGTCTCTTTTTTCTCATCAGGAATTAGCATTGGCATCATATGTTGGTTTTGGAAATACAATATTTATTCAGGAAAAAGATGTTGAGCAGAATGGATTCTTAGGATATATATTATCAAATCCTGTTGTGTTTAATAATAAGGCAGAAGTGTTAAGTTTAGTTGAAAATGAAGTGAAAGAACATAATTGGGATAAAAATTACTCAAGGCATTTGATTCCAGAAAGTATTTGTAAAAACGGTCCTTTTATATATAACGACCAACAAGGACAAGGACAAAATAGTGAATATATATGGTCTTGTAGAATCCAGAATAAAAATACTAATAGGGATGCAAGAAATGTTAAAGCAATACTGAGTGGTATAAAAAATCCTAAGGATAATAATGTTAAACCATTTATTGATGGGAAATATTTGAAATGGGCAGGACATTATATGTGTTTTGAACAAACAATACCGAGACTAAATAGCAGAAGATTAGACCTTTTTTCTATTTACGATAATAGACTGTTTAAAATATATTTACACGATGATAGTGATGAATCTAGAACTCCAGTGAATGATGGTAATAGTGGAGATGTTTATCTTGAATATTCTGTTTACGCACAAGATTTTCCAGTATTAAGATTTGTTCTCAAAGTAAAACTAACAGGAAATATTAAAACAACAACGGCTGAATTTATATCAGGATATAAGAAACATACTTGTTGAAGCAAGAAATAATGTTTATAGAGCTGTTAATTCTACGATGGTTATTGCATATTGGAATATCGGCAGGTTAATTGTAGAAGAAGAACAGAAAGGCAAAAAGCGGGCGGAGTACGGAGCATATTTAATTGATGACCTTTCAAAACGATTGACTGTTGAATTTGGCAAGGGGTTTGATGAAAGAAATTTGTTTTTTATGAAGCAATTTTTTCTTGTATTTCCAAAAGTGAACGCATTGCGTTCAGAATTAAGTTGGACTCATTATAGGTTATTATCACGGGTAGAAAAGGATAAAGCACGAGAGTTTTATCTTAGTGAATGTGCTAATGCAAATTGGAGTACTAGACAGTTGGAGCGACAAATATATTTTTTTTATTATGAACGACTTTTAGCAAGCAAGAATAAGTTTCCTGTTAAACAGGAAGTAAAGGCAAGAGCAAAACAGTTAAGTGTAAAACTCGAAGAACAGATTAAGGATCCATTTATCTTAGAGTTTTTGGGGCTTCAAGAGAATACTAATTTAAAAGAAAGTCAACTTGAACAGGTATTAATTGATCATCTTCAAAAATTTCTCTTGGAATTAGGTCGTGGATTTTCTTTTGTTGCCAGACAACAACTTTTAGAACTTATAGCAAAGGAGAATAAATTAGCAAGTGAAATTTAGAAAAGTTGACAATTTAGGTTTATATATTGCATAATAAGAGAGAGTGATACTATGATATCAAAAAAAGAAGTTGAACATGTGGCTAAATTAGCTTGTCTTGCTTTAACGGAAGATGAGAAGGAATTGTATTCAAAACAATTGTCTTCAATACTTGATTTTGTTGGTAAGTTGAATGAGCTTGATGTGAAAGATATTGAGCCGACATATCATGTTTTGCCACTTAAGAATGTGTTAAGAGATGATGTTTTGAAAGACTCTTTGCCTCAGGATGTTGTGTTGTCAAATGCCCCATTAAAAGAAAAGGGGCATTTTAAAGTGCCAAGGATAATTGAGTAATATATGAAATTAAATGAATTGACAGCTTATGAATTAAAGCAGAAACTTTCTAAGGGTGAAATTACGTCTTCTGAAATAGTAACTTCTGTTTTTGAACAAATAAATAAGACTGAAGAAAAGTTGCATGCTTATATAAGATATTCTTTTGAAAGTGCAATTGAACAAGCGAAAATATGCGACAAAAAATTACGGGCAAAAGAAAACCATATGCCACTTTTGGGTATTCCAATTGCAATAAAAGATAATATATGTATGGAAGGTGAGAAAGCAACTTGTGGTTCAAAAATATTAGAAAATTTTGTTGCTCCTTATGATGCAACAGTAATTTCTAAATTAAAAAAAGCAGGTGCAATATTTATTGGCAGGACAAATATGGATGAATTTGCAATGGGTTCGTCTACTGAGAATTCGTATTTTGGTCCTACTAAAAATCCGTGGGATGTAACAAGAGTTCCTGGTGGTTCTTCCGGTGGTTCAGCAGTTGCAGTTGCATCTTGTGAGTCAATACTTTCTCTTGGTTCAGAAACAGGTGGTTCTGTTCGTCAGCCTGCTTCTTGTTGTGGAGTAGTTGGATTCAAGCCTACTTATGGAAGGGTATCACGGTATGGTTTGGTTGCTTTTGCTTCATCACTTGACCAAATAGGTTCTTTTGCACGAGATGTCCGAGATTGTGCTTTGCTTATGGAAATGATATCAGGGCACGATGAATTTGATTCAACAACTGCCAATGTCCCTGTTCCTAAATATACTGAATTGTTAGACAGGGATATAAAAGGACTAAAATTTGGAATACCAAAAGAATATTTTATAGAAGGTGTTGATGCAGAAGTTAAAGAAGCTATTCTAATTGCAATAAAACAATTGGAAATACTTGGTGCAATACCAGTTGAAATTTCTTTGCCACATACACAGTATTGTTTGCCTGTATATTACATAATAGCTCCTTGTGAAGCGAGTTCTAATTTGGCGCGTTTTGATGGAGTTCACTATGGGTATAGAAGTCCAAATTCTCCTAATTTATTGGAGATGTATAAAAATACAAGAGCAGAAGGATTTGGCAAAGAGGTAAAAAGAAGGATAATGATTGGGACGTATGCATTATCTTCAGGATATTATGATGCATATTATGTAAAGGCATTGAAAGTCAGAACATTAATTAAACGTGATTTTGAAGAAGTTTTTAAAAAATGTGATTGCATAATTACTCCAACTTCTCCTACATCTGCTTTTAAAATTGGAGAAAGAGTTGAAGACCCTGTTAAAATGTATCTTGCTGATATATTTACAGTTTCTGTTAATTTGGCTGGAGTTCCTGCAATTTCAGTGCCTTGTGGTTGGACAAAAGAAAAGCTGCCTATTGGTCTTCAGATAATTGGTAAGCATTATGATGAAGAAACAATATTTCGTGTGGCTTATGCTTATGAACAATCAACCAATTGGCACAAACAAAGGCCTAATATATGAATTACGAAACAGTTATAGGTTTAGAGATTCATACTCAGCTTAAAACTGCCACAAAAATATTTTGTGGATGTTCAAATAAATTTGGTGGTGTTCCGAATACTTTTACTTGTCCTGTTTGTCTTGGGCTTCCCGGTGCTTTGCCGGTTTTTAATAAAGCTGTTTTAAATCTTGCTTTACGTGTGGGTATTTCTTTAGGTTGTGAGATAAGTCCATTCAGTAAATTTGACAGAAAAAATTATTTCTATCCTGATCTGCCTAAGAATTTTCAGATTTCACAGTATGATATGCCTCTTTGCTATAAGGGTCATATAAATTTAAACGTGAATAAGGTTCCAAAGACTATTCGAATAACAAGAGTGCATTTGGAAGAAGATGCAGGTAAATTAGTGCATATGAGTGCTACAGGTCAAATAGGAGAGGCCCAAGAAAGTTTAGTGGATTTGAACAGGACAGGTGTTCCACTTTTAGAAATAGTAAGTGAACCTGATATGAATACCCCGGAAGAAGCTTATGAATATCTTATAGCACTAAAAGATATATTGAAATATATTGATGTTTCTGATTGTAATATGGAAGAGGGTAGTTTAAGATGTGATGCGAATATTTCAATTAGGCAAGTTGGCGAGAAAAAACTTGGAGTAAAGGCAGAAGTAAAAAATTTAAATTCATTTAAGAATGTCCGAGATGCTTTAGAGTATGAAGCTAAGAGGCAGATTGAAGTTTTAAATGATGGTGGAAAAATTATTCAGGAAACACGGCTTTGGGATGATAAAAAAGGAATAACTTTTTCTATGAGAAGCAAAGAAGAAGCTCAGGATTATAGATATTTCCCTGAGCCAGATTTGGTGTCAATTGTAGTAACCAATGAGTGGTTAGCAGAGATAAAAAAAGAGATACCTGAACTTCCAATTGCGCGCAAAAACAGGTTTATAAGTTCTTATGGTTTGCCTGAATATGATGCAGAAGTTTTAACATCATCACGTGATTTAGCGAATTACTATGAAGAATGTGTGAAATTGCATAATGACCCAAAACTTGTTAGTAATTGGATTATGGTAGAATTACTTGGGTTGCTTAAATCTAAAAATATGGAAATAACTGATTGCAAAGTATCTCCGTTACATTTATCAGAACTTTTTAATCTTATAAAAGAAGGGACTATAAGTGGCAAAATTGCAAAAACTGTTTTTGAGGAAATGTTTAGTAGTTTGAAAAAACCCTTAGATATTGTGAAAGAAAAAGGGTTAGTGCAGATATCAGATGAAAAAATGATTTTAGAAGTAATAGATAAAGTTCTGTTAGAAAACACAAAGTCTGTAGATGAATATCTTGCAGGAAAAGAAAAAGCTATTGGTTACTTAGTTGGCCAGGTAATGCGACACACCTCCGGAAAAGCAAATCCTCAATTAGTAAATAAACTCCTAAAAGAAAAACTAAACACAAAAAAATAGATTTATCTCAATTATGACTCAATTAAAACAAAAAGAGGTTTTGAGAATTGTTCCTCCCCCTGACAAGGGGGAGTTAGAGGGGGTTAACTATATCCCTTATAATCCAAAACTCAAAGAATATGCACGTCAAAACCGAAAAAATCCAACACCTACAGAAAAAAGAATATGGGAATTACTTTCAAGAAAACAGTTTGATGGATTAAAGTTTACACGTCAAAAACCATTAGAAAATTTCATTATTGATTTTTATTGTTCGGAACTATTGCTTGGAATAGAAATTGATGGAGATACACATGCATTTCAGGAAAAATACGATGAATTGCGTAGTGATGCTTTGAAAAGGAAATATGATATAGAAATTATTCGTTATATAAATACGGATGTTGTATTTAATACAGAAGGTGTGTATTTGGATTTGGTAGAGCGTATTAGGGAAAGAAAAGAAACCCACCCTAACCCTCCCTTATCAGGGAGTGGATAAATATGAATATTGGCGATAAAATACAGTTAGACGTAAAATCAGTAATAAAAATTTTAGTGATTTTAATATTAATTGCTAATTTGCCTTTGAATGTTTTGAGCGAAGAGAATAGAGAAAATAAACGTCTTAAGATTTTTATAACTTTGAATAAATCCGAATTTAAAATAGGTGATGAATTAATATTAGATTTAAACTTTAAAAATATTTCTGATAGTATTTTTCATTTTTATTTCTGTCCAGCGAATATCCCAGGTTTACAATTTATTAATAAAAAAGAAGAAATTTGTGATAAATTTTCTACCGTTAGATATTATCTAGCATCTCCAGAATATTATATTTATAAACTTTCTCCAGGAGAGAAAAAAACTTTTAATTTTAAGTCACTAATACGATTATCATTTTCTGATTTAGGAGGTAAATTGAGAATAGGCAAACCTGTAATAGCTTTTGATGATATAAATCATATAATTTTAGAACCAGGTAGATTTAAAGTTGTTTTTAATTACAAAAAAAATGAATATGTTTTTGGTTTATATAATAAAGATACAAATATTAGGGATTTATGGAAGGATGTATGGATAGGTGAACTTTTTTCTAATACATTGGTGTTTGATGTTCGTTTACCTGCACCAAATGAAATAAAGGAACAAATTGAATTTCTGAGAACTGGAAATATAGAGAGAAAAATCGAGGCAATTAGATTTGTTCAGGCAAATCTTGAAAAGAAAGGTGTTCCATATCTTTTAGAAATTCTTGAAAAAGGAGATGGGAAACTTAAAGGTTTATCTGGTGATGCTATATGGATAATAGGGGATATAAATGCTATGCCTAAACTTTTAGAGATATACAAAAAAAAGTCATTAAAATATGATAATTATCAAGATATAGGAGAACAGCGATTACTTCTGGATACAATTTTTAGACTGGAAAAAGATAATCAGAAAAAACGGGATTTTTTAATAAAAGTTATAAATTTAAATCCTTCAGAAGAAATTAGATGTTTGGCAGTAAATAAATTTGGATCGAGTTTTAAAGACGAAGAAGCAATAAATTTTCTTATAAACTTGCTTGAAAATTCAGAACCTATTATTAGAAGAGAAGTGGTAAATAGTTTTTACTATACGTATTATCCATCAAATGAATCAAAAGAAAAGATGCATCAGGTTTTATTAAATCTACTGGAAAACGAAAATGATACTTCTATAAGGTATGATGTAATTAGAACATTGGGAAAAATAGGTAGAAATACAGATATAATAATCCTGGAAAAACTTTTAGAAAATAACAGTAGCAAAGACGATATCCAAAATATTAAACACGCAATAGAGGAGATAAAATTACGAGAAAAACTTTAAAGAAGATAAGCTTTGTTAAAAATTGAAAAATCGGGTTACCACTAAATATTTGACTTAATCACAAAAAGATAGTAAACTTTATTTTAGAGGTGATAGATATGTTGAAGACAAAAAGTAACAAAATTATAAGTTTTCCTTTAAGTGTATTTGAAACAGCAGATACAAAAGAAGATTTAGAGGATTGGTTGTTGTCAATAAATCCTCAATTTATTGAACGTATGAGGAAAGCACGAAAAGAAGATATTACTGGAAAAGGAAAAGATTGGGATGAATTAAAGAAAGAATTATGTATAAAATAATTATATTAAGCCAAGCTGAAGATTCTATAAAAAAACTTGACAGAGAAACATTAAGACGTATAAGTTCAAGAATTGATTGGCTTAAAGAAAATGCTGATGTAATTATTCATCACCAATTAAGTTCATTACCTGATGATATTAAAGGATTATGTAGAATTAGAATAGGAGATTATAGAATATTGTATTGGATATATAAGAGTGAAAAACTTATAAAAATCTATGAAATTGAACATAGGTCTAAAGACTATCGTTCCATTAGATAAATTATTCGAGATTATTCGCAGTCCCAAATTAAAACCGAAATGAATATTGGTGAAAAAATACAATTAGAAATAAAGTCAGTTACTTATGGGGTTGAATCACTTGGTTACTATAATGGTTTTGTGGTTTTTGTACCGTTTACTGTTCCTGGTGATATAGTGGACGCGGAAATTACAAATCTTGCTAAAAATTTTGCAAGAGCTAAAATTTTAGCTATAGTGAAACCTTCGTCTAATAGGATTGATTCTGTATGTAAACATTTTGGAGAATGTGGGGGATGTCATTGGCAGAATATTAAATATGAATATCAATTAAAATATAAAGAAGATATTGTCCGAAATACATTAAAAAGAATTGGAAAGTTAGATGATGTTCTAGTCCAACCTACTATTGCTATTGGAAAAGAATTTGAATACAGAAATAAAATACAAATTCAGGTTGTTCCAATTGATGGAAATTGCGGATTTGGATTTTATGCATTAAAATCGCATTATCTCATAGATATAAATAGTTGTCCTGTTCAGACTAAAGAGGCAAACAAATTATTGTTAGATATAAAAGAGGAAATTATAAAATATAAAGTAGTTCCATACAATGAAAAAGATGATTCTGGAATATTAAGGCATATTGTTATTCGAATTGCTTCTTCAACACAAGAAGCAATGGTAATATTTGTTGCTGCAAAAGAAATTAATACATTTGGCTTTATAGCTAAAACTCTTATCGCAAAAAATCAAAATCTTACAAGTGTTATTTTAAATGTGAATGAAAAAAAAGGGAATGTTGTTTTGTCAAAGACAAATAAAACAATAGCTGGTAGGGGATTTATAAATGAACGTTTAGGTGAAATTAAATTTGTGATATCTCCGAATTCATTTTTTCAGGTGAATACTGATGCTGCTTTGAATTTATATAAAGTTATTGTAAATATACTGGAATTTTCTGGCAAAGAAACAGTTCTTGATTTGTATTCTGGTATAGGGTCAATTGCATTGTTTGTTTCAAAATATGCATTAAAAGTAATTGGTGTAGAAGGAGATAAAAATGCTGTTATTGATGCAACCCGTAATGTTCATTTAAATAATATAATGAATTGTGAATTTAGATGTGGGGATGTAAATGATATGTTGCAAGAAATTGTTGATAAAAAAGAATTGAAGCCAGATGTAGTTATTCTGGATCCACCGCGAAAAGGATGCACACAGGATGTAATTAAAAATATTGTAAAACTTGCACCAAAAAATATTATTTATGTATCCTGTGATCCGGCAACTTTATCCAGAGATTTGGAGAAATTTAAAGAATTAGGATATAAAACTTGTGAAGTTCAGCCACTCGATATGTTTCCCCATACATTTCACATTGAATCAATTGCAAAATTATACAAATCCGATTGTGCCGATACAAAAAATTCCTAAAGTAGTAATTGTGGGAGCTGGTTTTGGTGGTTTATCAGCTGCACGTGCTTTGGGAAATATGCCTGTTGATGTGTTGCTTCTTGATAAAAATAATTATCACACATTTTTACCTCTGTTATATCAAGTCGCAGTTGCTGAATTGGAACCAGAAGAAATTGCATATCCGATTAGAAGTATCTTAAGAAAATGGCCAAATATTAACTTTTCACTTTTTAATGTAGATAAAATAGATTTCAATACAAAAATAGTACAAAGTAAAGATAAAGTAATTTCTTATGATTTTCTTATACTGGCTTTAGGTAGTGTAACTAATTTTTTTAATGTTTCAGGTGCAGAAGAACATTCTTTTTCCTTAAAAACTTTAGAAGAGGCAATTACATTGCGTAATCATATTCTTATGTGTTTTGAAAATGCTTCAAATGAGACAGATGGACATAAGAGACAGCAGAAACTTACTTTTACTGTAGTTGGTGGTGGTGCAACGGGAATAGAATTTGCAGGTGCTCTTGCAGAATTAATAAATGGTTCTTTTATTAAGGACTATCCAAATATAAAATTTTCTGAGGTTAATGTAGTTATTGTGGAAGCATCAGAAACTTTACTTTCTGGGTTTCCAAAAGATTTATGTGATTATACTCAACAGCATCTAAAAAAAATGGGTGTCCGAACATATTTGCAGTCTATTGTTGAAAGAATAACACAAGATGCAGTTTATTTAAAAAACAAAACTATTATACCTACTGAAACTGTAGTTTGGACAGCAGGGGTACATACTAATACATTGATTAAAAAATCAGGATTATCTTTATTAAATAGCAGAATAGAGATTACATCTACACTTGCACTTTCTAAATATCCTGAAGTTTATGTAATTGGAGATTTAGCTTATTATATAGATAATGCAAAACCACTGCCAATGCTTGCTCCTGTTGCTGTTCAGCAAGGAGTAACAGCAGCAAAAAATATTATATGTCAGATAAATGAACAGAAACCCATCATATTTCATTACAGAAATTTAGGTGCAATGGTAACTATTGGTAGAAGGTCTGCAGTTGCACATATTGGATGTCATTTGGTTAAAGGATTTACTGCATGGTTGCTTTGGCTAAGTATTCACATTTTTAATTTAATTGGATTTCGCAATCGTCTTTTTGTTCTAATTAATTGGGCATTAGATTATTTTTTTTATGAGCGAACTGTACGATTGATATTACCTCGTAAAAACAAGGACATTTAAAAAAATTGTATAATTATAATATTATGTTATAATAGGTATTAAAATATTATGGTCTGGTGGAAAAAGATGGTGCATACCATTCCCTTTGGTCACAGGCCATAAACAAAAAATTATGCTGTGCTTTAAAAACATACAGCATAATGGAAAAAATTATGGCAAAAAAAACAATTAATATATTAATTACACTGGCTGTTGTTTTACTTGTTGGTGTTTTGGGGTATGTGGGAATTGAAAAATGGTCATTTTTGGATGCGCTTTATATGACTATTATAACATTAGCTACTGTGGGATATGGTGAAACAAATCCACTTTCTCAAAATGGCAGAATATTTACTATGTTTTTAATATTGTGTGGAACAGGTGTTCTGGTTTATGTTGCAAGTAGTATGACTGCATTTTTTGTTGAAGGTGAATTAAAAGGTATTCTAAGGAGGCGTAAGATGGAAAAAAAAATAAAAAAACTATCTTCACATTATATAATTTGTGGTGGTGATCGAACAGGTAAATATATTATAGATGAGATGATTAAGACTAAACGGGATTTTGTTTTGATAGAGAAAAATGTTGAAAAAGTTAAAAAGCTTGAAGAACAAAATATATTATATGTTCTTGGTAATGCCGAGGAAGATGACACTCTGTTGAAGGCAGGAATTAAGCAGGCAAAAGGATTAGTGGCTACACTTGCTTCTGATCAGGATAATTTATTTGTAGTACTGACAGCAAGAGAATTAAATCCTAATTTAAGAATAGTATCAAAGATGCTGGAAGAAAATTCTGTGCAAAAATTTAAAAAAGCTGGAGCAGATGGTGTTGTATCCCCAAATCTAATTGGAGGGCTTCGTCTTGTTTCTGAATTAATCAGGCCTACAGTTACTTCATTTCTTGATAGTATGTTAAGAGAAAAAGAAAAAACTTTACGTGTAGATGAAGTAGAAATACCAGATAATTCACCATTTGCAGGTAAATCTTTGGAATCTGCTGAAATTGCTAAAAGAACCAATCTGATAGTTTTAGCGGTAAAACAGGCAGATAATGCACGATTGCAGTTTAATCCAGACAAAAAATTAATATTAAAAACTAAAGATATTCTGATAGTAATGGATGATGTTAATGATGTGGAAATTTTAAGAAAAGAAATAGGTGTAAAAGTTTAGCTGTAATTCCAAAATGATATGGAAGATCTGCATATTATAAAAGAATTCTTTATTCTTCTTGCTGTTTCTATTCCAATAATTTTCATATTTAATAAACTTAAACTTCCTACTTTAGTCGGATTTTTAGCTACAGGAATATTTTTAGGTCCAAGTGGTATCAAACTGATTGCAGATGTTTCAGGTGTAGAAATTTTAGCAGAAATAGGTATTGCCCTTCTTTTATTTACAATAGGACTTCAATTTTCATTTGTAGAATTAGCTCAAATGCGAAAAAGTTTTATTGCCGGAATACTTCAAATTGTTGCTACAGTTTTGGCAACAACAGCTATATCCTTTTTTATAACACATAATGTAGCTTTATCCATATTCATAGGTTTTTTAGTTTCTTTAAGCAGCACTGCCATAGTGATGAAGCATCTTATTGATAAAGGAGAAGTTGATTCTGTTCACGGGTATACATCTATGGGAATACTTTTACTCCAGGATTTATCCATTGTTCCTATGATGATAATTATCCCTTATTTAAAAGGAGGAGAATCTTTTGAGTTTATTTTATTTTTGAAGGCATTTTTTTTCGCTATTAGTTCTCTTTTTGTAATTTTTATCGTAGCAAGTTTAATCTTACCAAAACTTATTGATCCAATAGTTAAATCAAGAAACAGAGAGTTGTTCACTATTTCTATAGTTGTAGTGTGTCTTGGAACCGCATATCTTACAGCTTATTTAGGATTTTCTCTTGCTATAGGAGCATTTCTTGCTGGATTTATTTTATCTAGACTGGACTATAGATATCAAATCATTGCAGATATTTTACCTTTTAGAGATATTTTTAATAGCATATTTTTTATTTCTATTGGAATGTTGGTTGATATAAATATTTTTAGAGACATTGTTTTTGTAGTAGGCGGTGTTTTTGGCATCATAACTATTAAATTTTTAATATTGGTTCCAATAATGTTATTATTAAAATATCCTTTGAGAATTACAGTTATTGTTGGATTGAGTTTAGCTCAAATAGGAGAATTTTCTTTTGTTCTTGGAAAATTTGGAAATAAGTTTAATTTAATTTCGGATGAATATTATCATAATTTTATAGTACTCTCATCTATAAGTATGTTGCTCACTCCTTTTTTAATGATTATAGCGCCAAAACTTGGACTTACTGTTCAGAAATATTTTAAAATTCCTTTTAAAAAAGATAAAGTAGAATATAAAACCTTAAAAGAGCTAAAAAACCATGTTGTTATCATAGGATATGGTTTAAATGGTAAAAATCTTGCAAGAGTTTTAAAAGAAGTGGGGATTAATTATGTTATTATTGATATTAATTCGCGTTTAGTAAAAGAGGCCAAGGATGTAGGAGAACCAATACTTTTTGGAGATTTTACAAAGCGAGAAATTCTAAAACAAGTTTGTATAGAAAATGCAAAAATAGCTGTAATTGCGATATCAGATTCAGTTGCAGTACGTCAGGGATTATTTATGATAAAAAATTTGAATTCTTCTATATATATAATTATAAGAACACGATATACTTCTGAAGTTAATGAACTCCAAAAACTTGGTGCAGATCAAGTTATACCAGAAGAATTTGAAACTTCGATAGAAATATTTTCAAGAGTCTTACGGCAGTATCATATTCCAAGAAATGTGGTATTAACTCAGGGTGAAATAATAAGAAAAGATGGATATAAAATGTTAAGAAAACTTTCTTTAGAGCCATTTTCAGTGCTAGACTTAAAAGATATACTGTCGATTACTTTAACTGATATTGTAATAATAAAAGAAGGCTCTAATGCTGTTGATAAAACAATTTTTGAATTGGGATTAAGAGAAAAAACTGGTGCTACAATTATTGCAGTTGTTAGAAATGGTAAAGCATTTACGAATCCTAAATCAGATTTCAAAATAGAGCCAAATGATATGTTGGTTGTTTTTGGAAGCCATGCGGATATAGATAGTGTAATATCGTATATTTCATAGCCATTGATTATTAGTTTTCGCTTGACTTTAATTTATAATAATATAATATATATTTATGTTTAAAATGTTAATAAGTAGAATATTTCAAGGAAAAGATGCAGATTCTACATATGCTATCCTAAAAAATATTTCCATATTTAAAGATTTAACATGGATTGAATTGAAAAAGCTTGAGACTATAATTCATGAAAGAACTTATGCTCCTGAAGAAGTTATTTTTTATGAAGGAGAACCGGGTGCAGGTATGTATATAATTAAAAAAGGTGCTGTTGCCATAATCAAAAAAAGTGAATCAAAGGAAACTAAAATTGGACAACTTAAGGATGGCGAATTTTTTGGAGAGCTTTCTTTGTTAGATGAATTTTCGCGTTCAGCTACAGCAAAAGCTATTGAAAAAACAGAGATATTGGGTTTTTTTAGGCCAGATTTACTCGGTTTAATCAAAAGAGATCCAAAACTTGGCTCAAAGATTTTGTTGGTATTAGCCAAAATGATTGGTGAGAGGTTAAGAATAACTACCACTGAAAAAGTGAAGGTCTTGTAAATTCTCTATGGATGCGAGTGCTTCAAAATTATTACGTGCTGTAAAATTTTCTGGTATATTTTTTTTTATATTATTTTTTCTATTTTTATTTGTAACATATACAAATGTTTTACTTCCTTTTATAATGGCATTTGTTCTTGCATATATTTTGAATCCGTTTGTTGATTATTTTGAAAGTAAAGGTTTAAGCAGGGAGATGTCAGTTATAACACTATTTGTTTTAACATTGCTTATCTGTGCTATATTTTTTTATTTAATGTTTCCTAAAATTAAAGAGGAAGCTATTGTCTTGCAAACTGAACTTCCAACATATTTCAAAATGTCAAAAAATATGATGTTTACACTTATTGAGGATATAGATAAAAAAATGCCATTTTTAAAACTTGATAAGCTTGGGAAAAGTTTAAACACAAGTCAGGAATTAACAACACGGCTTACAAAAGGTTTGCCTAATTATGCAGGAATAATATTTAATGCTGTCACTAATGTTTTGCTTACACCTTTTATTTTATTTTTATTATTAAAAGATGGAAGGAAACTTCGTAAAGCCATAATAAGTATAGTGCCAAACAGATATTTTGAAATGGCGTTATGTTTAATGCATGACATTAATGAACAGATAAGAAGTTATTTTCGTGGTCGAATTATAGAATTAGTGGCAGTAGCAATATTATCAGTAATTGGTTTATATATAATTGGTATAAGGTATGCAGTTATACTTGGTATAATTCTTGGGATTACAAATATAATTCCATATCTTGGTCCATTTCTTGGAGGTATTCCTGCAGTTTTTGTAGCACTTGTTGATTATCAAACTTTAAATGTTGTTGTAAAGGTTGTAGGTATGCTAATGTTAATTCAATTTGTTGACAATGCAATAATAGTTCCAATTGCTGTGGGTAAAACTACAAATTTACATCCACTTTTAGTTGTTCTTGCAGTTTTAGTAGGTGGAGAAATGATGGGTGTTTTAGGAATGATTTTCGCAGTGCCACTTTTAGGAATTCTAATTGTTACTTTTAAAACATTATATCGTGGATTTAGTGAATACAGATTTTAATACGAGGAGGTGGAAATGGAAATATATCTTTTGTCAATATTAGCAGTTTGTTTAGTAATTTTAACAATATATCTTGCAAAAGTTTTTCTTCAGCTTGCACGTTTGCTTAAAACTGTAGATGAACTTGTAAAAGGTGAACTTTCGAATGTGCTTTCTGAATTGAAAGATACCTGTCAAAATACAAATGAATTGATAGTCCGTGTTAATAAAAATGTGGATAAAGCAGAGAAAATAATAACAGATGCAGAAAATATTTTTACAAAAGTAAAGGATACAACAACGTTTATTGTAGACGTTATAAAAAGCAAAAACCCATGGATGAAGGTTTTAACATTTATAACAGGTATAATTCAGGGTGTAAAAAGTTTTTCTGATAAAAAAACAAATCAGGATTCATCTGAAATAATATAGCAGAGTGATGTAGTTGCTGATTTATCGGCAGAAAAAATTAGCTTGAAAAAGCTAATCTGTTACAAAAATTGGAGGAGGATAGATATGTCGGATAATAGAAATGATTTAAGTGTAGTATTAGCTTTTGTATTAGGTGCAGCAGTAGGTGCAGCAATTGGTATATTATATGCGCCACAATCTGGAAAAGAGACCAGAAAAAAAATAAAAGATTGGACTGAAGAGACAAAAGAAAAAGCAAAGGATTCTTTTAATACATTAGTTGAGAAAGGTGAAGAAATAGTTGAAAAGGGCAAGCAAAAATTTGAAGATGCGAAGTATATTGCCAAATCATCTATTGATGCTGCAAAAAAAGCTGCTGAAAAACGAAGCTAGGCAAAAGTTTTTTTGAATTGTCATGCTGAATTTATTTCAGCATCTGATAAAATAGAGGTGTTTTGATATCCTGAAACAAGTTCAGGATATCAAAAATCAATTACGATATGAGGGGGTAAAAATCAATGAGCGATACATTGAGTAAAATTCTGCTATTTATTTTATGTGCTATTATATTTGGAACATTGATATTTTTACTGATAAATTTGCAGAAAGAAACTCCGACGGTGCAGGCGCAGCCTTTAAAACCTGATGAGAAGAAAAGAGTCGAAGTGCCAAAAAAGAAAAAGAAATAAATGAAAACATTAGTTCTTTTCTCAGGTGGTTTAGATAGTAGTCTTGCCATCAGTTTACTGCTTGAACAAGGTTTAGAGGTAGAAGCTGCAAATTTTGTTACTCCTTTTTGTGCATGTCAGAAAAAAGGTGGGTGTGGAGTAGCTGCATCCGCTGCAAAATTTAAAATTAAATTACATACCTTTAATGTTGCAGAAGCCTATTTACCAATTCTAAAAAATCCCAAATATGGTTATGGGTCACATATGAATCCGTGTCTTGATTGTAGAATTTTGATGTTTAAGAAAGCTAAAGTTTTCTTAGGCGAAATTGGCGCATCTTTTATAACAACTGGTGAAGTTTTGGGACAACGTCCTATGTCTCAACATTTAAAAGCTATGCAGATGATTGAAAGAGATTCTGCACTTGAGGGGTTGATTTTGCGACCTCTTTCAGCAAAAATATTACCAGAAACTATTCCTGAAAAAAATGGATGGGTTAATAGAGAAAAATTACTGTCAATTTCTGGTAGATCCCGTAAAGAGCAAATAGAGTATGCAGCGCAAAAAAATATTATAGATTATCCTTGTCCTGCTGGAGGATGTTTATTGACTGACCCAGGTTTTTCTAAAAGATTAAAAGATTTATTTAAATATGAACCAAATTGGACATTAAGAGATATTTCGCTTCTAAAATTGGGAAGGCATTTCAGGCTTTCTCCTCAAGTAAAGCTAATAGTTGGCAGATGTGAAGAAGAAAACAAAAAAATTGAATCTTTTAAAACTGAGGAAGATTTAATAATGGAAGTATTGAATTTTTCAGGTCCTATTTCATTATTAAAAGGTTTGGGTAAAGATTTATATATTCCTGTTTCTGCAGGTATAACTCTTAGATATAGTGATGCTCCAAAAAATGAAAGTGTTGATGTTTATATCAAGAATGGGGAAATTACAAAAAATATTGTAGCGTCTTCTATAGAAGATACACAGGTTAAAAATTATATAATTTAAACTTGGCTATTCCCTGTAGCTTGCTACAGGGTTACAATATTTTGTCATGCCCGAATGTAGTAATCGGGCATCCAGAGTCTTGTTTTATCAATGTTTTAAAGACACTGGATTCCCGATAGAAACATTCGGGAATGACGGGATTACTTAAGTATTTTTTAGTTTTTGGATACCCCGTAGCGGTTCATTGTAGCCGCAGAGCAAAGCTCTGCTAAAAAAAGCAAAGCTTACGCTTTGCATCTACATAAATCATGAAAAATAAAAATATTTTAATTACTTCAGGGCCTACAAGAGGGATTATAGATGATATTCGCTATATTACAAATTCTTCTTCTGGTGAATTAGGTGTAGCTATTGCGAATGAATCATTATTCCGCAGTGCCAATGTTTGTTTTATATACGGTAAAGGCAGTTTATTGCCGCAAATTCAAACAAAACGATTGCAGTTAATAGAAGTAAGGACAGTTAATGATTTAATTAGTGTTTTGAAAAAAGAATTAAAAACCGTTAATTTTGATGTTATAATACATTCAATGGCAGTGTTAGATTATGAGCCTAAAAGATTATATAAAGGTAAAATTTCATCTGCACAAAATGAGTTAAGAATAACACTTACTAAGACTCCAAAAGTTGTAAATATGTTCAAAGAAATTTCTCCACAATCTTTTTTGGTGAGTTTTAAATTAGAGTCTAATATAAGTAAACGTGAACTGACAAAAAGAGCATATAATTCGCTTTTGAGGACTAAATCCGATTTGGTTGTAGCAAATGATTTTAAAAATGTTTTATCTGATAGTCATAAAGCTTTTATTGTGGATTCTTCCGGGATAATAAAAGCGGAATTTAATAGTAAAAAACAAATAGCAAAGGGATTGTTTGATATTATAGAATATCAAATATAAAAATGGAAAAATTTTTTAACCCAAAATCAGTTGCAATTATTGGTGCTTCGCATGATGAAGAAAAAGTTGGCGGCGTAATTCTAAAAAACATTATACAATATGGATTCAAAGGTAAAATTTTTCCTGTAAATCCTAAATATAAAGAACTTAAAAAATATAAATGCTATTCTTCTATTTCGGATATTCCTGAAGATATAGATTTGGCAATATTTATTATACCTGCAAAATTTATTCCTAAAATTTTAGAGGAATGCGGACAAAAAGGTGTTCAACATTCTCTTATTATTTCTGCTGGTTTTAAAGAAATAGGTCCGGAAGGAATTAAACTTGAACAAGAGATTTTGAAAATAGCTAAGAGTTTTGATATGCGTATATGGGGACCTAATTGTCTTGGTTTGATAGATACTACGTCAAATTTTAATGCTTCTTTTGCCGGGCTTATGCCTATTAAAGGAGAAATTGCTTTAATTTCACAATCTGGAGCTTTGTGTACTGCAATTTTAGACTGGTCAATTAATCAAGGAATAGGTTTTTCCAAAGTGATAAGTATGGGCAATAAGGCTGATTTGAATGAGTCAGATTTTCTTGAAGCTGTTGCTCAGGATTCTAATACTAAAGTTATAATTTGTTATTTAGAAAATGTTGTTAATGGTAAGAGATTTATTGAAGTAGCAACTAGAGTATCAAAATTTAAACCGATAGTTGCTATTAAAGCAGGTGTGACTCAGGCTGGCGCAAGAGCAGCGTCTTCGCATACAGGGAGTTTAGCAGGTTCAAGAATAGCTTATGAAACAGTTTTTAAAAAATGTGGAATTTTAAGTGTTAATTCTGTGGAAGAATTATTTGATATTGCATCAGCTTTTGTAAAAACTCCAATTCCAAATGGCAGAAAAATAGCTATATTGACAAATGCAGGAGGTGTTGGTATTTTAACTGCAGATGCAATTGAAAAATCAGGACTTTATCTTGCAGAGTTATCATCTGAAACTTTGGAGTCTTTGCAAGATTTTCTTCCACCTGCTTCAAATTTTTATAATCCAGTTGATATTTTAGGTGATGCTCAATCTGATAGATATGAAAAATCGTTGGATATTTTACTTCAGGACAAAAATGTTAATGGAGCGATAGTATGTTTTACTCCGCAGGCAATGAGTGATGTTGAAGTTATAGCACAGAAAATTAATTTAACACAGAAAAAATATAATAAGACAGTTCTTGGATGTTTTATGGGAGAAAACAGTGTTTCTAAAGGAATAAAAATATTAAGAGATAATAATGTTCCAAATTATTCATTTCCTGAGCGAGCAGTTAATACTTTTTTGGCTTTGTCAAAAAGATTTGAATGGTTGAATTTACCCGAGGATAAGTCAGTTGTATTTAGTGTTGATAAAGATAAAGTAGAGCATATAATCAATGAAAGCTTGTCTTCGCAAAAGTATTATCTTGGTGGAATAGATGCTAAAGAAATTATGTTAGCTTATAATATTAAAATGCCGGAAGGCGGGCTTGCTAAGTCTTCAGATGAGGCTGTTTTAATTGCAGAAAAAATAGGGTATCCTGTAGTTATGAAAATTGTATCTCCTGAGATTAAACATAAAACTGATGTTGGCGGTGTAAAAACAGGAATAAAATCAGCAGATGAGATTATAGATATATTTGATTTAATGCTATATAGAGTAAAGAAATATTATCCTGAAGCAGAAATTACAGGTATATCAGTTGAGCAGCAAATAATTTCAGGCAGAGAAGTTATTTTGGGAATGAATGTTGATCCACAATTTGGTCCACTTATAATGTTTGGGCTTGGTGGAATATATGTAGAAGTTTTAAAAGATGTATCATTTAGAGTTCCACCTATTAGTTTAAGAGATGTGAAAGAAATGGTTGCAGAAATAAAAACATTTGAATTGTTGCTTGGAGCAAGGGGTGAAAAATTAAGCGACCTTGAAGCAATTTATGAGAACATTTTTAAATTAGCACAATTAGCACTGGATTTCCCTCAAATAATTGAAATGGACATTAATCCTTTAAAAGTGGGATATGTTGGGAAAGGTGCAGTAGCCCTCGATGTCCGATTGACATTGAAGGCAAATACGAGGTGATGGATATGGTTTCTATTTTTATAGCGTCAACAGGGATATTTTCTGAAAGATTAGTTAGTTTATGGCTGGGACTTCGATTAAAAAATGCAGGTTATAAAATAGGGTATTTTAAACCTATTGGGGTAAATCCTGTAAGTAATATGATGATTGATGACGATGCAATATTTATGAAGAAGTCTCTTGGATTAGTTGAATCAGTGGAGACAATTTCACCAGTTGTGTTGACTGATGAACTTATTAAAAAAGTTCTGCAAAAGTCAGCTTATGATTTTGAATCCAAGATAAAACAGTCTTTTTCTGTAATTAGCAAAGATAAAGATGTTGTGTTAATTAGTAGTACAGGTACATTGAATTTCGGGAATATAATCGGTTTATCAGCTAATAAGATAGCTGAACTTTTTGATGCAGAAGTTTTATTACTTGTTAGATATAAAACGAGTATGTGTATGCTTTCTATGGATGAAATCTTAGTTGGGAAAGATATATTTAAAGATAGACTGAAATCAGTAATAATAAATGCAGTCCCGAATATGGAAAATGAATTTTTATCAAAAGTAGCAGTTTCGTATTTTGAAGAAAAGGGTGTTCCGATTTGTGGAATTATTCCACGTGATAAAATTCTTGGTTCTGTAAGTGTTGCAGAATTGATAGAAAATCTGGGTGGGACTGTTTTATGCCTTGGAGATAAATGTAATAAATTAGATGAATTATTAGTAGAAAATTTGTGTATTGGTGCAATGAATGTTGAAAGTGCACTTAAATATTTCAGGAGTTTACCGAATAAAGCAGTTATAACAGGTGGTGATAGGGCGGATATTCAGATTGCAGCTTTAGAAACGTCAACAAAATGTATAATTTTAACAGGCAATTTACGTCCTTCAGCTGCAGTTCTTGGAAAAGCAACAGAGATGTCAGTTCCAATAATAATGGTTCCAACTGATACATTGACGACTGTTGGCCGTATTACTAAAATGATGGGGCATTTACGTTTAAGAGAAAAAAAGAAAATAACATACGCATGTGAACTTTTAGACAAATGTATAGATTATGAAAAATTAATCAAACTATTTAAAATCTCCAAGTAAATAGACCGCGATAAAAAATAAATGGAATTAACTTTATTTTTACTATTTATAGTTTTTCTTATAAATCTTCCATGTGGATATTTGCGACGGCAAAGTGAAAAGTTTTCTGGAAAATGGTTTTTTTGTATTCATTTACCTATCCCTATAATTTTCATGTTACGTATTGAAGTTGGATTGAATTATACAATAATTCCACTTCTTGTAGTATCATCATTTATAGGTCAGATAATAGGTGGAATTTTCTTTTCTATCAACCAATGTTTGCAAAATATACAACAGAAAAAATTATGAGTATACATTTAGAAAAAATTAACGATTATAAGTGGAGAATTCCAAAGACCGGGAATATGAGAGTTGATGGCATAATTTATGCCAGTGAGAAACTTTTGCAAATATCAGCATCAGATAATGCATATCAGCAGGTTGCAAATGTTGCTTGTTTACCCGGAATAATCAAAAATTCGATGGCTATGCCGGATATACACTGGGGTTATGGTTTTTGTATAGGAGGAGTTGCTGCTTTTGATTACGATGAAGGAATTATTTCTCCTGGTGGTGTTGGATACGACATAAATTGTGGAGTTCGGCTTATGAGAACGAATCTTAGACTTGAAGAAGTAAAGCCAAAGATAAAGGAACTTATGGCATCATTATTTAGTAGGATACCTTGTGGAGTTGGTTCTTCAGGTGCAATAAAAAAATTAAGTAAAGAAGAAGAAAAAAAAGTAATGCAAAAGGGAGCAAGATGGGCAATTGAAAGTGGGTTTGGAAGTCAAGATGATTTGGAACGAATTGAAGAAAATGGAAATTTATCAGGCAGTAATCCTGATTTTGTAAGTGATAAAGCTTATGAACGTGGGAGAGATCAGATGGGAACATTAGGTTCTGGCAATCATTTTATTGAAGTAGATGTTGTAGAAGAAGTATATGATGAAAAAATTGCATTTAAATTTGGATTGAAAAAAGGAAATGTGGCTGTCCTTATGCACAGTGGTTCCAGAGGATTTGGTTATCAGGTGTGTGATGACTATTTAAAAATAATACTTTCTGAAAGCAGGCAGTTTGGAATAACATTGCCAGATAAACAGCTTGCTTGTGTTCCAATTACATCTTTGCCGGGAAAACAATATTATAGTGCAATGGTTTCTGCAGCTAATTATGCTTATGCTAATAGGCAGGTAATGGGACATCTGGCAAAAGAAGTTTTTGAAAAATTTTTTGATATTTCACCTCGTGATTTAAATATGGTTTTGGTATATGATGTTGCGCATAACATAGCTAAAATAGAAGAGCATGAAATTGATGGTAAAAAAATGAAACTTTGTGTGCATAGAAAAGGTGCAACACGTTCATTTCCTGCAGGACACCCTTATGTTCCTGAAATCTATAAAGAAGTTGGTCAACCTGTTTTAATTCCGGGTGATATGGGTAGATGTTCATTTGTTTTAGTGGGAACACAAAAAGCTCTTACAGAAACATTTGGTAGTACTTGTCATGGTGCAGGTCGTTTGTTATCCAGAACACAAGCAGTTAAAGAGAGTCGTGGACGTTCAATAAAAAAAGAACTTGAAGATGCAGGAATATATTTAGTAGCAAAAGATGGTGAAACTGTTGCAGAAGAAATGCCATCTGCATATAAAAATGTTGAGGATGTGGTTGAAACTGTAGATTTGGCAGGATTAAGTAAGAAAGTGGCTAAGTTAAAACCACTCGGTGTAATTAAGGGGTAAGAATTTAGCGAATTTACATTCGCCACTACTAATTTGTTGTTCGTTTCTTCACTTTATCAAAATCAAGGATATCTTCTAATTCTCTTAAAATTTTATTGATTTCATTCTTTAATGTAGGCACAACTTCTTTTGCTTTCATAAGACCTGATTTAACAATTTCTATTTCTGCTTTTGCTTTTGCTTCAGCAAGTTTTGCCTGACTTTCATTCTTTTTGGCAGTATCAACAACAGTTTCTGACTGAGATTTTATTTCGGATATTGCTATTGCCATTTTTGCATAAATTTGTGCTTTAATAGCATTTATTAAAGCATCTTTATAATTTTCTTGTTTTTTCTCGGCAATTAAACGTTTTGCAGTTTCTAAAGATTCTTGTGCAGTTTTTAATTGTTCTGCAGCATATTGTTGTGCATTAGGAGTATTTGCTGCATTAACTTCATTTGTTGCATTATTTATTTCTGCAATAGGTGGTTCTTCCTGTTTACCTGAGCACCCTATAATTAGAGTGGATACAACCATTACTATAAGAACCGATTTTATCAATTTATTGAAATTCATATTTTATCCTCCTATTTTAAGTATAAACTTTTTTATTATAATGTCAATTATTTTTTTATATATATTGATGTTATATTGTTTAGAATATATAATCTAAATAATGGTAAAAAATAAGAAATATAACAAATCAATGTGGTATGTATATATTATTAAATGTTCGGATAAATCTTTATATACTGGAATAACTAATGATGTAGCCAGAAGAGTGAAAGTACACAATAGCAGGAAAGGCGGGAAATATACTAGATCCCGCCTTCCTGTTAAATTGCTGTATAAAGAAATCTGTCAAACTAAGTCAGAGGCATTAAAACGTGAAATCAAAATCAAAAGTTTGAGCAGAAAAGAGAAATTGGAACTATTAATTAAATCCGCTTAGGCGGATAGAACTTTTTAGTATCTTTTGAAATCTCTTTTGTCGCTTCTTTCTTTCATTGGACGAGCTTCGTCAATTTTTAATTGACGGCCTTTCAAATCTGTTCCATTTAATCCGTTTTTTGCTTTTTCTGCATCTTCCGAATTAACCATTTCAACAAATCCGAAACCTTTACCTGCGATTATGGTGATTTGCTTAACTTCTCCATAAGTAGAGAATAGTCCTTGTAATTCACTTTCATCTATTGCATAAGGTAAATTACCTACATAAAGTTTGCTTCCTTGCATTATTTTTCACCCCCTTTTTTATATCTTAACAAAAATATATTTCTAAACATTTTTTTATAGAGATGTATTTTTACGCTAAGAGAATTTATTATTAAAATTTGGAATAGGTTGGACATTTCATAATAGTTCAGAAGCACTGCTAATATTTATACACATTATGTAAATATTAGCAAATATTAATATATTTAGCAATCTTTTTATTTGCAATATATTCTATTACCTTAATCTTCATTTATTACCAGACTGTGTCACAATCTACAAAAATCGGTTTTTCCGGGTCGGATAAATCCGACCCCTACAAAAACATTTGAATTTATTGGTGATTGTAGGGGCTTGATTTATCAAGCCCGATAAATCAATGACAGAAAAAAATAATTATGACACAGCCTGTAAGTTCAGTATGAACAACAAAAAAAAATTAGTGCTTGACAAAAATTTGGAATTTTGTTATATTATACTAAGTTGATTTATATAGTATACAAACGGGAGAATAAATGAGAATATCTTTTAAAGGAGATTATGGGTTAAAGACAATATTGGATTTGTCTTTGCATTATGAAAAAGGGACAGTTCAGATTGATGATATTTCAAAAAGGCATGATATTCCACTTAAATATTTACAGCAAATTTTACTGCTTTTAAAGGGTGCTGGATATGTTAGAAGTAAAAGAGGTCCTGCTGGGGGATATTTGTTAGCTAAGGCACCTAGTGCGATTACACTTGGAGAAATAATCAGATTAATGGAGGGGCGGACTTCTCCTATTACTTGTGTTAGTACTACTGAATATTCAAAATGTGCAGATGAAACAAAGTGTGTATTTAGAGCGATATGGTTGGAATTAAAAGATGTAATTAATAAAGTTGTTGATAATATCACTTTTGAAGATATGATTGCTCGTGTTACAATAATGAATGAAAAGGACTCGTCTACATATGCAATATGACGGGATTTTTGAATTTTTAAATTGACAAAGGGGAAAAATTTTATTATATTGTATAGTAAAGTGATAGACAAAGTAGGGGATATGGTTAATGTTATAATAAATAACGTTTTTTAAAATTAGGGGGAAATTATGGTAATTACTATAAACGGTAAAAAGGAAACCTTAGATGAAGGGTTGACACTTGAAAAATTACTTGATACAAAAGGAATCAGGAAAGAAGTAGTAACAGTTGAATTGAACAGTGCAATAATTTCAAAAGAAAAATATTTGTCTGCTATTTTAAAAAATAATGATGTATTGGAATTTATTTATTATATGGGTGGTGGTGGTGTAATCTATAAAAATATTTTGGATTTAATAGGTAATACACCACTTGTTAAATTAAATAATATTGTTCCAGAAGATTGCGCAAAAATTTTTGCAAAGGTGGAATATTTTAATCCTGGTGGGTCTGTTAAAGATAGAATTGCCTTAGCTATGGTTGAAGATGCAGAGAAGAAAGGATTGTTAAAATCAGGAGGGACAATAATAGAACCAACAAGTGGTAATACAGGAATTGGTTTAGCAATAGTGGCGGCAGTCAGAAAATATAAATGTATTATTACTATGCCTGAGTCTATGTCTTTGGAAAGAATTTATATTTTAAAATCGCTTGGTGCTGAAGTAATTTTGACTTCTGCAGTTGACGGTATGACAGGTGCTATAAAAAAGGCAGAAGAGTTGCATGAAAAAACTCCAAACAGTTTTGTGCCCCATCAGTTTAATAATTCTGCAAATCCTGAGATACACAGAAAAACAACTGCTCAGGAAATCTTTTCAGCAACACAAGGGGATATAGATGTATTTATAGCTGGTGTGGGAACAGGTGGAACTATTACTGGTGTTGGTGAAGTGCTTAAAAAAAAGATACCAAATATAAAAATTATTGCAGTTGAACCTGAAGCATCAGCAGTATTATCTGGCAAGGCAAGTGGTCCACATAAGATTCAGGGAATTGGCGCAGGGTTTATTCCTAAAATACTTAATAAGAATATAATTGATGAAATAATAACAGTAAAAGATGAAGATGCGTTTAATATTTCAAAAGCTCTTGCAAAGGAAGAGGGGCTCTTTGTTGGGATTTCGTCAGGCGCAAATGTATGGGTAGCATTGAAAGTAGCAAAGATTTTAGGAAAAACCAAAAAAATCGTTACTATTTTGCCGGATACAGGTGAAAGATATTTTAGTATGGAGCAATATTTCAGAGGTTAAAAAATTATGGTCTGGTGGAAAAAGACAGACCATAAACAAAAAATTATGGTTTATACTAAGTCATTAAGATGCAGAGAGTGTGGCAGACTTTATGAAAAAAAGCCGATATATGTCTGTGAATGGTGTTTTGGTCCATTAGAAGTTGTCTATGATTATGAAGGTATAAAGAAAGTTCTTAAAAGAGAAAAAATTTTATCCCGTGGAAAAAATTTATGGCGGTATAAAGAGCTTTTACCTGTAGATGCAGAACCAATAATTGGTTTGCATACAGGATGGACACCTTTATTTGAAGCAAAAAATCTGGCAAAAGAACTTGGTGTGGCTAAAATATTTATTAAAGATGATTCCACAAATCATCCGACATTATCTTTTAAAGACAGAGTTGTTGCTGTTGCTCTTTCTAAAGCAAAAGAGTTTGGTTTTAAGACAGTAGCTTGTGCTTCTACAGGGAATCTTGCAAATTCTGTAAGTTCTAACTCAAAGCAGGCAGGGTTTGAATGTTATGTTTTTATACCGGCAAATCTTGAAAAGTCAAAAATTATATCTTCTTTAATTTATGGTGTCCATCTTGTTGCAGTAGAGGGTAGTTACGATGATGTGAATCGGTTGTGTGGCGAAATTGCATCTAAATATAAGTGGGCGTTTGTAAATGTGAATTTAAGACCTTATTATGCAGAGGGTTCAAAAACTTATGCTTTTGAGATTATGGAGCAACTTGGATGGCGTGCTCCAAAACATATAGTAGTTCCTGCGGCATCTGGTTCACTTTTTACAAAAATTTACAAAGGTATAAAAGAATTTGAACAAATCGGGCTTATTGAAAAATCGGATACTAAGTTTCATATTGCGCAAGCTTTTGGTTGTTCTCCAATTGTTGAGGCTTTTAAAAAAGGTGTTGATATCATTAAGCCGGTAAAACCGGAAACTATTGCTAAATCACTTGCAATTGGAAATCCTGCTGATGGTTTTTATGCGCTTGATATTCTTAAAAAAACAGGTGGGTTTGGTGAATGTGTAACCGATAATGAGATAATAGAAGGAATAAAATTATTAGCAAAAACAGAAGGGATTTTTACAGAAACAGCAGGTGGAGTAACTGTTGCGGTTACAAAAAAACTCGTTGATGATAAAAAAATACCAAGGAATGAAGAAATAGTTATTTCAATAACAGGTAATGGTTTAAAAACACAAGAAGCAATAGAAGATAAAATAGGTCATCCAATACGGATAAAACCTTCTATAAAATTATTTGAAGAAATTCTAAGGAGGTAGAAAATATGACTGTAAAAGTAAGAATTCCAACTCCGTTGCAGAAATTAACGGATGGAAAATCGGAAGTTGAGTGTACTGGAGGGACAGTAATTGAATTGGTGAATAATTTGGATGGAAAACATACGGGAATTAAAGAACGTATTTGCGATGAGAACGGGGATATAAGACGATTTATCAACATTTTTGTTGATGAACAGGACATACGATTTTTAGATGGAAAAAATACTAAACTTAAAGATGGAAGTGAAGTTTCTATAATTCCAGCAATTGCGGGAGGCTGTGTGTTGTGACGAATAAGGAGCAACGAGTCACACAGAATGCTGAGATGGTGAGGCA
>JBBTED010000020.1:0-2444 GCA_038042445.1 Candidatus Firestoneibacteriota bacterium | reverse complement strand
GATGACGGCTGGGATAAGGACGATGATGCTTACTTTGAGCAATTGAAACACTTGGACAAGGAAACTCTCAAAATAAATGGATATAAGTGATAGAATATCGTAATGATATACGATACTTTCATGTTCTTCAACGAGCTTGATTTACTGGAAATTAGATTGAATCAACTGGATAAAGTGGTAGATAAATTTGTCCTTGTGGAGTCGCCATTCACCTATTCCGGGAAAGCAAAACCCTTATTCTTTCAATTAAATAACAAACGTTTCAGTAAATTTTTACATAAAATAAACTATGTATTAATTGAAGATATCGGGGATAAAAGTCTTCTTCAAGATAAAGTGGCCGATTATCTGCCCGAATGTACTGAGTACTTAATGAGAGAAAATATCCAGAGAAACGCAATCATGAGGGGGCTCACCCGCGCAAAGGCCGATGATATTATCCTTATCAGCGACCTTGATGAGATCCCACCGCCTCAAACAGTCGATAAACTGAGTAAGGCTATCAATAGGAGAGAAGTGTTGGGCTTTAAGCAAAAAGTTTACTACTATTATCTTAATTTGCTCTCGAACGAAACAATCATGGGCACTAAGATGACCCGTTTTGAAAACATTGACTTTCCTCAAAATATAAGACAGGCTAAGAAATTCATACTGGTAGACCCGGGAGGTTGGCACTTCTCATTTTTAGGGGGAGTGGAGAAAATTAAACAGAAAATAGATGCCTATTTTCATCAGGAATATAATACACCTACTGTAATATCACAAATACCTTTTTTTGTTGAAAACAGGTTGGATATTTTTGAACGGCCCTATGAATATACAGAAGTATCTATTGATAATTCGTTTCCCAAATATATTCAGGAAAATAAGGATAAATATAATAAATATATCCTCCCTCCAAGGAACATTGATGAAAACACAAAACGATTAATACAAGAGATTGTCAGATTGCGAAAGATTATTAATGAAAAAAAACGTATAGAGGGCAAATACAATCAAATCGTCGATTCCGTATTCTTTAAACTATATCCTTTATATCTAATAATTAAGAAAATTTTAAAGAATAAAACAAACCATGAATAGCAAGTATTTCAAATATCTCCCTATTTTTCTCATTTTCATTCTTGGGGGTATTTCCATAACATGGACTAATAATTATTCCATGCTCAATACGGGTGATTTTCTTTTTCCAATTGATGGAATGCGAGAACTTAGTGCGTTCTTTTATTCTTGGAACAATACGTCTCTTGGGTATATAAATTACTTTCAATTAGACTATCTATTACCCTACGGTCTTCATCTTATCATGGCGCAATTGATTGGTTTATCTGCAATTTATTCTCAAATTTTCTGGAATTATCTGCTATTTACATCTCTGGGTCTGTCAATGTACTTCCTAGTGATCGCCCTCATACATGATGAGGTGAAATATATAGCAGGTCTCATAGCAGCAGTTTTTTTTATGTTTAACCCCTGGGTTGTTCTTAATATTGCCATGTTTTTCCCCTATATTACTTTCATTCCATTGTTGCTTGGCCTCTATATTAAGGGATTGAATGAGAACGGGGGAATTAAATTTCTTATTGTATTCTCTTTGATATGGTACTTTGTAGTGTCACTTTCTCTTTGGAACATACGGGGTTACATTTTTCAATTGCTACTACTGATTTTTTATCTACCGTTTTTTTTTATTTTCAGTAGAAATAAGATTCGGCATGCACTGATATTCACTTCTGTTTTGACTATGCTCTATGTGTTATTTAACGCTCACTGGTTACTCATTTTCGTTACAAATATTTTAAAATCTGTTTCAGGATCAATAAGGGTATATGAATCGGTAAATTATTCACGTTTAAGTTCTTTTGAGACTGCAAGCTCAACCATGATGCAAGCTCTACGCTTGCTTGCAGACTGGGCCATAACTGCAAATATAAAAGGAGTTTTGCACTTTCCATGGCTTTCCTATTACCAGCATCCTTTGTTGATTTTTATAGGTTTTTTACTACCCATTTCCGTCCTTATCTCTTTGTTATTTGTTATAAAAAAAAGGGCCAGCGAAAATAAACATTTTATCTTCTTTTTTATTCTTTTACTTTTTGGATATTTTATCAGCATGGGAAAATATAACCTTCCCGGTATGTGGATGGCAGATAAATTTAAATATTATTTACTCATTTTTTCAGCACCGGCTGTCCATGGAGGAATATTTATTGTAATTAGTTACTCAGTATTACTTGCATATAGTTATGTGTTTGTTTGCCGACTAATTAAGAATCTCCGTCTGAGATTGCTCATCGGTATTTTATATATGTTGGTAATCATGGCTTATGGCTATCCCATCTGGTCGGGTCAATTTATCCCCGCAGGCAATAAGTTATTGGGCGCAGGCAGATATGAAATTCCTTCATATGTATCTAATATGGCGCTTAATATCAACAAAGATA
>JBBTED010000019.1:0-5047 GCA_038042445.1 Candidatus Firestoneibacteriota bacterium | reverse complement strand
GCAATGGGTGGTGATGATGCGCCAAGAGTGGTTGTTGAAGGTGCGTGTATTGCTGCAAAAGAATTAGGTGTGGAAATAATATTAGTTGGTGATAAAAATTCCATAGAACACGAATTATCAAAAAATAACCATAAAAATTTACCTATTTATATTCACCATTCTTCTGAAGTAATAGGTATGCATGAATCTCCAACTAATGCATGTAAACAGAAAAAAGATTCATCTATAATGGTAGCAGCAGATTTGGTAAATAAAGGTGAAGCTGATGCTATTGTGTCTGCTGGTAATACAGGTGCTGTAATGACTGCTGCATTTTTAACATTTGGCAGATTGCAGGGTATAAGTAGGCCTGCTTTAACCATACTATTTCCAAGCGATAATAAACAATGTGTGTTTTTAGATGTTGGCGCAAATGTTGATTGTAAGGCAAAACATCTGTTGCAATTTGCAATAATGGGTAATGTTTATGCAAAACATATTTTAAATATTGAAAAGCCACGTGTTGGAGTTTTAAGTATAGGTGAAGAAGATTCTAAAGGAAATGAATTGACATTAGAGGCTTCAGAACTTATATCCAAAACATCTTTAAACTTTATAGGTAACGTTGAAGGTGGAGATATAGTTACTGGAAAAGCAGATGTAGTTGTGTGTGATGGTTTTGTAGGCAATGTTGTATTAAAATTTGGTGAAAGTCTTCTTGAAATATTTTATAGTGGATTAACAAGAGAATTCTCCAGAAGAAGTATATTTAGAAATTTTGGTGCATTGTTGGCAAAACCTGTAGTTAAAGATTTTTTAAAAAGGACAGATTCTTCAGAATATGGTTGTGCTCAACTTCTTGGTGTCCATGGAGCATGTTTTATAAGTCATGGCAAATCTTCAAGTAAAGCTATAAAAAATTCAATAAGAACTGCATCTGAATTTGTAGTGCATAAGGTTAATAAACATATAGAAGAAGAAATTGCATTGATGAATGGAAATGGAGGCATAGATTCCAAATGAAAAATTTAAGACCTGCAGGCATAATTGGATTAGGCTCATATTTACCGGATAAAATACTTACTAATTCTGATTTAGAAAAGATAGTTGATACTTCAGATGAATGGATTCGCACAAGAACAGGAATACTTGAAAGAAGAGTCACAGATAAAAAAACTTCTACTTCTGATTTAGCAGTAAAAGCATCTTTAAATGCAATTAAGTCTGCAAAAATCACTCCAAAAGAAATAGATTTTATAATTGTAGCAACTACATTTCCTGATATGTATTTTCCATCTACAGCATGTATTGTTCAGGAAAAAATTGGAGCGATTAATGCTGGATGTATGGATATAGAAGCGGCATGTTCTGGGTTTATTTATGGTTTATCAATAGCAAGACAGTATATTGCAACAGGTGAGTATAATAATGTTTTAGTGATAGGAGCAGAAACTTTATCAAAAATAGTAGATTGGTCAGATAGAAATACCTGTGTTTTATTTGGAGACGGAGCTGGTGCTGCTATAGTAGGGCATGTAAAAGAAGGCAAGGGGATACTTTCTACATATTTGGGAGCAGATGGAAAATTAGCGGATTTAATTTGTGTGCCTGCAGGTGGGTCTAAACATCCTGCAAGTCATGAGACAGTGGATAAAAAAATGCACTATATGAAAATGATGGGGAATGAAGTTTTTAAACATGCAGTTATAGAAATGGAAAAAAGTTTAAATTGGACACTTGAAAAATCAAAATTATCTGGGAAAGATATATCTTTGCTCGTTCCACATCAGGCGAATATAAGAATAATTGAGTTGTTGGCAAAACGTATGAATCTTTCAATGAGTAAAGTATATATAAATTTGTATAGATATGGTAATACTTCTGCTGCTTCAATACCTATAGCTTTAGACGAGGCATTAAGAGAGGGAAGAATTAAAGATGGTGATGTTATAGCTATGGTTGCATTTGGTGCAGGGCTTACAATGGCTTCTTGTATTATGAAATGGTAAATATGAAAAAAATTGGATTTTTATTTCCGGGGCAGGGTTCCCAGTATATTGGAATGGGCAAAGAATTATATGAAAACTTTTCTGAAGTAAAAAATATATTTAATATAGCTGATGAATCTTTGGGTTTTTCATTGAAAGAATTATGTTTTAATGGAAAAGAAGAAGAATTAAAACAGACTCAGAATGCTCAGCCTGCAATACTTACTGTTTCAATAGCAGTATATGAATTATTTAAAAAAAATGGTATATTGCCTGTAGTTTTAGCAGGGCATAGTCTTGGCGAATATTCTGCATTGATTTGTGCGGGTGCGTTAAAGTTTAGTGATGGTGTCCGATTAGTGCGAAAACGCGGGGAATTTATGAATGAGGTTTCAAAAGGAAGTATGGCTGCAATACTTGGATTAAGTGGTGAAGAAATTGTAAATATATGTAATGAAGCTGGAAAAACCGGGCTTGTAGAGCCAGCAAATTATAATTGTCCCGGACAAATGGTTATATCCGGTGAAAACAAAGCAGTAATATTTGCAGGGGAACTTGCTAAAGCAAAGGGTGCAAAAGTAATAATGCTTAATGTAAGCGGACCTTTTCATTCGAGTTTAATGAAATCTGCTAAAGAAAAATTGAGCGCTGAACTTGATAAAGTAGAATTTAATAGTTCTGCTTCATCAGTTATTGCAAATGCAACAGGTGATTATTATGGAAACAGTGCAGATAGTATAAAGCAGTTATTAATTCAGCAAATAGTAAGTCCTGTTCAGTGGGAGGCATCAATAAACAGGATGCTAAGTAATGGTATTGAGATTTTTGTAGAAGTAGGTCCAGGCAAAGTGCTATCAGGTTTATTAAGACGTATTTCAAAAACCGCACAAAATTTTGCTGTTAGTGATATGAAGACTTTAGAAACAGTATTAAAAGCAGATTATAGATAGACTATAGGTTTTTAGTCTGATGTCTAAAGTCTATAGTCTGTATTTAAGGAGGGTGTCCAATGTGTGAGGAATTATTAAAAGATAAAGTTGCATTAATAACAGGTTCTGCTCAGGGAATTGGTAAGGCAATTGCTTTAGGATTTGCAAAAGAAGGAGCTACAGTTGTAATTGCAGATATAAATCTAGAAAAAGCTGCAGAAACTTCAAAGGAAATAGAACTTTTAGGTGGAAAGGCTATGCCTGTTAAATTAAATGTTGTTTCTGGTGCAGATGTTGAAGATGTTGTTAATAAAATACTTGACAACTTTAAGAAAATAGATATACTTGTCAACAACGCAGGAATTACACGTGATGGTTTTATTGTGAGAATGAAAGAAGAAGATTGGAATGCTGTTTTGGATATTAACTTAAAAGGTGCGTTTAACTGTTTGAAAGCTGTTGCGAAAGTAATGATGAAACAAAGAAGCGGCAGAATAATTAATATGGCTTCTATTATTGGTTTGATGGGAAATGCAGGGCAGGCTAACTATGCTGCGTCTAAGGCAGGTTTAATAGGGCTTACGAAATCTGCTGCAAAAGAACTTGCAGGTAGAAATATTAATGTTAATGCAATAGCTCCAGGTTTTATAGCTACGGCAATGACAGATATTTTATCAGAAGATACAAAACAGGCAATGTTAAAAGTGATACCATTATCCAGATTTGGGACCACAGAAGATGTTGCAAAAGCTGCGCTTTTTTTGGCATCTGATGCATCATCGTATCTTACTGGTCAGGTAATCCAAGTTGATGGTGGTATGGTAATGTAAACAAAGCTTTTTTTGATAGGAAAGTTCTTTGGACATTCATTATAGTAAGGGGGTGACAAAATGGCAGCTATTGAAGATAGGGTGAAAGAAATAATAATAGATCAATTAGGTGTTGCTGCAGAACAGGTAACACTTGAAGCATCGTTTATTGATGATTTAGGAGCAGATTCTTTGGATACAGTAGAATTGGTTATGGCATTTGAAGAAGAATTTAATATGGAAATTCCAGATGAAGATGCTGAAAAAATACGCACAGTTACTGATGCAATAGAATATATAAAAAATAAAGCAAAAACCGAATAACTTAAGTTATTTAATAAAAAATTTTGCCTGTTTTTAATAAAACAGGCAATGCGTATTATTTCCTACAAGTATTTTCTATCTGTTTTTTCTGAAAGAGTTAAGAGTCACAATTCAGTGGAGGGGGAAAAATCCCCTCCGACTATATTAAATATGAAACGTAGAGTGGTAATTACAGGTTTAGGTGCAATTACTCCTGTTGGAAATACTGTCCATGAGTTTTGGCAGGCAATTTGCGAAGGGAAAAGTGGTGCGTCAAAAGTTACACGTTTTGATGTATCAAAGTACGATTCTCATATAGCCGCAGAAGTTAAAAATTTTGAGCCAGAGAAGTATATGGACAAAAAAAGTGTCAAGCGAATGGATAGATTTGTGCAATATGCAATTGCTGCGGCACGTATGGCTATTGAAGATGCAAAATTTGATATTTCTAAGGAGGATTGCAATCGCATAGGTGTAATTGTGGGTTCTGGTATTGGTGGAATATCTGTGTTGGAGGAACAGCATACAATTTTACTTGAAAAAGGACCAAGTCGGATAAGTCCTTTTTTTGTTCCAATGCTGATAGTCAATATGGCAGCGGGTCAGATTTCTATACAATTTGGCTTTAAGGGGCCTAATTTATGTATTGTAACAGCTTGTGCTACAGGAAATCATTCTATTGGCGAGGCAATGAAAATTATTCAGCGTGGAGATGCAGATATTATGATAGCAGGTGGAACTGAAAGTGCTATAACTCCACTTAGTTTTGCAGGATTTTGTTCTGTGCAAGCTATGTCTACAAATAGAAATAATGAACCTGAAAAAGCAAGCAGGCCTTTTGATAAAGACAGAGATGGATTTGTAATGGGAGATGGATCGGGTGTTATAGTTCTTGAATTACTTGAACATGCTCTTGAACGTAAAGCAAATATATATGCTGAAATAGCTGGTTATGGTTTGAGTGCTGATGCTTATCATATTACATCGCCAGCTCCTTGTGGAGAGGGTGGAGCACGTGCAATGCAAATGGCTATTAAGG
>JBBTED010000018.1:0-97418 GCA_038042445.1 Candidatus Firestoneibacteriota bacterium | reverse complement strand
TGTAGATGCACCAAGATTAACCCATTCGCCCAAATATGCATGACCTAAAAATCCTTCATGATATTTATTTGAAAATCCATGTACAATACTTTCTTCAACTTCTCCACCAATACGACAGGTTTCTCCTATTGCAGAACCTTCTCTTATTTTAGCTCCAACTATAAATGTATTGCGACCTATACAACTAGGCCCTTCAATTCTTGTAAAAGGATACACAATTGCCCCTTCATCTATTATTACAGGACCAAGGGTTGTATCAAGAACAACCTGAGGATGAACCTGAGCTGTTTTAGCAACAAAAACAAGATTGTTATCACCAAACACTTCAGAACTTTTGGCAAATTTTCCTTTTATCCCTGTTTCCTTGAGATGTTTAAAATCATCTTTTATTGCTTCAGGATTAAATTTCACCAAATCCCATAAATAATTCACAACTGCTACATTTATAGTCTTTATATTTTTAATTTTATCCTTTGAATTTTTTAGAAATTGCGAAATATCAGTTCCTGTAAAACCCTCAACTATATTCCTATTCAATCTTGCATAAATAATCGTTCCATCCTTATCGATTCCAATTTCTTCATCTCCATCTAATTGCAAATCATAATTCATAAAAACCCATCTGCCATTTATAAATAAAACATCGTTTCCTTTAAGCGAATTCGAATCATTTATGGTTACACCATTCCCTTCAGTCACAGAAACATTTCCAATCTTTTTCTTTACTAAGCTTACAAGATATTCCCGAACAAAATACACTGCTTTTGCATTATTAAAATTACGTATTATCTTTTCATACAAAAAAGTATGGCCACATTTAAGCTCAAAAACAGGATGTGTCAAAGCTATGGGATACAAATTCCCATATTTTTCATCTTCAAATATACATATTTTCCTATCAGACATTTTTACCAGCTCCTTTCAATTTTTGCATTAATATTTTAATTTCTAATTTTATAGTTTTAGTAATTCTCCATGTTTCCCTTACAAAACTATCATCTTTGGCTTTTGTATGCACAACATCATAATCCTCTATTATCTGCCTGCCACGCATATCATCTTTTTCTTTTGAAACCTGAATATCTTTTGCTATTTTTTTCTGCATTTCAATAAGTAATTTTAAATTTTGAATAATTGTATTGTTTGTAAGCTCTAAAATCAATATTTTTTTTTCATGCTCCCACCGTTTATCACCTGTTTTATCTCGCATAATATTTCTAATTTTACTTTTATTCTCTGATGAAACAAGATATTCAAGTCTTGTCTTTAAACCAAGCAATGCATAGTATTTGATATAAAATGTATAAGCTTCTATTCCATTTTTTCTGGCATCTTCACTCATATAATTTTTGCCAAGCCCAGTAATATCCCTATCTGTATATATTTCTTTTACATTCTTAACTTGAAGTCTTTTTCTTGCATCAACCATCATATTTATTATTTCTGGTCTAAATACTTCAAAAACAAATTTAGTTCTTTTGGCTTTATTTCTTTTTATGTATTTGCCTTCATTACGTTTTATCATAAAAATATTATTTGAAAGTATCCATCCTGGGAATATTTCATTATAAGCAGGAGAAATTTCATCAAAAACCTGTGATGGTGAATTTACCAGTGAAAACGGAAAAAGAAGTTTCTGAGGCAGTGTATCTACACCAGTAGCAATTATTGTATAAGGAGAGTATGTAAAATCCGAAGGAAATTTTATGTTACATCCGAGGCCAAAAAAAACTCCTTCTCCAATCCATAATTCCTGATCCGGAGTTCTTGAGGTATGATTACTACCTATATTCGCCCCATAACTTATGTTGCCTTTCCCTAATGGCCAAAGTGCTGATATCAAAAGTGCCTGATGATGAAACCCAACAAAAGGCCCCAACAAACAGGAAATAACCTCTCCTTCTGAAACACCTGTATTAGGACCAATTATGGAATTTTTAACTGTACCATGGCTTTCAACATGTGAATGCTCTGTTAATACTGAAAACTCAACAACTGCCATACTAGTAACATTGCATCCCCATTGCACAATTGAATCTGAAACTATTGCACCATCTGAAATTTCTGTAGGTTCATCCTCATCACTAAGTATTGTTACATTATTAAGCAATTGTGCATTATCAATATTAGCGTATTCTCCAATATAAGTATTAATAATTTTAGGTGTATTTATTAATTTTACACCCTTTGAAATAACCCCCGTATTTGAAGTCACACTTTTTTCATATTGTGCTACTATTTTCGTATATTTCTTTAATAAAGTTTTGTCAAAACGAGACTTTGCAATTTTTTCTGCAACTGGTATTGTAATTTCTGCATATACAGAAATTTCACGACCTCCAGTTTCAAGTGCAATTAAAATTTCTATTCCATTGCCAAAACTTGTTTTTTTATCTGTTCTAATCTCACCACAATTAAAAATTACGCTTTTATCTTGAACAATATAATTTGAGATAATACCGGTATTCATTATAAGAACATCATTTCCAATTTCAGAATCTATAATAGTAGCATTATAAATACCTGTTGGAATATTATTTAAAGAAGAGGGTTTATCAAATTTCCCTAAAATCACATCTCCATAAAAATTGGAGTTTTTTATGCGGCTGGCATCAAATCCTGGTGCAACTTTTATTTTTTCCCAATCCAAAGAAAAATTTCCGTTATATTTCAGGACAGATAATTGTTCAGGGGTAAGAGATTTAATTTTATTAGAAAAAAGAATACTTGATTTTGAATTTTTAATGGCATTCAATTCATTAACTAATTCTGAAGTTTTTAGGATATTATTTATCAATTTTATTATATATATCTTATTAGGTTGACCAGTTTAAACAGTTGCCATTACAATCCAACCCCACTCTAACTCCCCCTTATCAGGGGGAGAAATAGAGGAATTTACAATTTTAGGAATTTTATTTCTTCTTTGATTTTACAGAAGCTTTTTTTGCTGATTTTGGAACTTTATATTTATTCTCAGTAATCCATTTATAATAATCTTTACGTTTCAAACACGTTGATGATGCTTCATCACAAATTGTAGTAACTTTTGAATGCAATTGTAATACAGAAGCTGTAACTTGCGCCGTAACTGAACCTTCCACTGTAGCAGCTAAAACTCCTGCTTTATTAGCACCATTAGCTAACATCAAACAATGTTTTGCATCCATTATAGTTCCAACACCCATTGTAATTGCAAATTTAGGAACCTCATCCATATTCTTAAAAAATCTCGCATTATCTTCAATAGTTTCCTTTGTTAAAGTTTTAATTCTTGTTCTTGAACCCAAAGAAGAACCAGGCTCATTAAAAGCAATATGACCATCTCTGCCTATTCCTAAAACCTGCAAATCAATTCCACCAAGTTTTTCCATTTCTTTTTCATACCATAAACAGAACTTTTCAATATCATCTGCTTTTCCATCTGGAACATGAATATTTTTCTTTGGTATATCTATATGATTAAACAAATTATCATGCATAAAATACCAGTAACTCTGTGGATGTGCTTTATCAAGACCTATATATTCATCCAAATTAAAAGTTACAACTCTTTTAAAACTTAATTTCTCTTGCTTGTGCATACGTATTAATTCTTTATATAACCCAATAGGTGTACTCCCAGTAGCTAAACCTAAAACCAAATTTGGCTTTTCAAGAATAGCGTCTCTTACAATTTTAGCACCTTCTTTACTCATTTCCTCATAATCTTTTACAACAATTACTTCCATAACTTTTCCCCTTTCTCCTTAATATTGTCATGCTGAATTTATTTCAGCATCTCTATGAGTTCCTGAAACAAGTTCAGGATGACGTTTCACGTCATTTTTATCCGTTTATTAATGCAAATGCTTCAGCTCTAGTAGTAGAGTTTTTTCTAAATATTCCTTTTACCGCAGAAGTAACCATATGTGAACCAGGTTTTTTTATCCCACGCATAGTCATACACAAATGTTCTGCATGAATTACTACAATTACACCTTTAGGCTTTAAAGACTCCATTATAGTATTTGCAATTTCTGAAGTCAAACGTTCCTGCATCTGAGGTTTTTTAGAAACAGTTTCTACAACACGTGCTAATTTTGAAAGACCAACTACCCTATTTTTCTCAGGAATGTAAGCTACATGCGCTTTACCTAAAAAAGGCAAAAGGTGATGTTCACATATTGAATAAAATGATATGTCTTTTAATAAAATAATTTCGTCATGCTCCTGCGAATAAGTTGTTTTGAGGTCATCTTTAGGATTTTTATGTAAACCGCTAAAGAAATCTTCATACATTCGTGCGACTCTTTCAGGAGTCTCTTTCAAGCCTTCACGTTTTGGATCTTCACCTATTGCTTCAAGAATCATTAATACTGCTTTTTTTATCTTTGCTGTATCCATAATTTTAAGTTTTAGCAACTGGTTCTATTTGTTCAACTACAGGAGTATTGAAATCCTCATTCTTTGCATTATCAAGAAATTCACTGCTACCATTAAATATTTTATTTACCTGTTCGCCATCCAAAACTTCTTTTTTCAATAGAATTTCAGCTAAATTAATTAATTTTTCTTTATTTGCAGAAATCATTGAATGAGCTTTATTGTAACATTCATCAATTATCTTACGTATTTCTGCATCAATTGATTTAGATGTTTCTTCACTAAAATTTTTCTCTTTTAGAAGATCTCTTCCCAAAAATACTTCCTGATCTTTTTTGCCATATGTACGTGGACCCAAAAATTCAGTCATCCCATATTCACAAACCATTTTATGCGCAATATCAGTCGCTATTTCCAAATCATTTCTTGCACCAGTTGTAATATCTTTTAATATTAACTCTTCTGCAACGCGACCACCTAATAATATAGTAATATCATTAAAAAATTCGGTTTTAGTTCGATTATACCTATCTTCAGTCGGCAATCTAAATGTAATTCCTAATGCACGACCTCGTGGAATTATTGTCACCTTATGCAATGGTTCAGCACCCGGCAAAAGCTTTGCAAGCAATGCATGCCCTGCTTCATGATAAGCAGTCACTTTCTTTTCTTTATCACTTATTATTCTGCTTCTGCGTTCTGGCCCCATCATAACTTTATCTTTTGCTTCTTCTAACTCTTCCATTGTAACATATTTTTTGTCTCGTCTTGCTGCCAATAACGCAGATTCATTTACTAAATTTGCCAAATCTGCACCAGAAAAACCAGGTGTACCCTGAGCTAAAATTTTCAAATTCACATTTGGGTCTAAAGGAATATTTCGCACATGAACTTTTAATATACCTTCACGACCTAATATATCAGGATTATCAACAACTACAGTTCTGTCAAATCTACCAGGCCTTAATAATGCAGGATCTAAAACATCTGGTCTATTTGTAGCAGCTACCAATATAACAGCAGTATTTCCATCAAAACCATCCATTTCAACTAATAGTTGGTTTAAAGTTTGCTCACGTTCATCATGTCCCCCACCTAACCCAGCTCCACGATGTCTTCCAACTGCATCAAGCTCATCTATAAAAATTATACAGGGCGCACTCTTTTTACCCTGATCAAATAAATCCCGTACTCTCGAAGCTCCAACACCAACAAACATTTCAACAAAATCAGATCCACTTATTGAAAAAAATGGCACTCCAGCTTCACCCGCAACTGCTCTTGCCAACAATGTCTTGCCTGTTCCAGGAGAACCAATCAATAAAACTCCTTTAGGTATTTTCCCTCCAAGTTTTTGAAATTTTTGGGGGTCTTTTAAAAATTCAATGATTTCCTGTAATTCTTGTTTTGCTTCATCAACACCAGCAACATCATTAAATGTAATTTTGGACTGATTAGCACTAAAAAGTTTTGCTTTGCTTTTTCCAAAACTAAACGCCGTAGTTCCAACACCCTGCATCTGCCTCCATATTAAGAACATAATAACTAAAAAAAATAACCATGGAGCTAAAGTTAATAATATTACACTTAATTTGGAATCTATAGGTTTTGCCTCTACTTTGATATTATTCCCAAGTAAAAGCTTAATAAGTTCCGGGTCATCAACGGAATATGCAGAAAACATAACACCATTTTTCAGTTTTCCAACAATGTCATTACCAGACAATGTAACTTCTGTAACCTGATGTTCTTTAACTGATTTTACAAACTCTGAATAGCTGTATCGTTTAACATTCTGCAAAAACTGTCCAAAATAATTCCACATTAAAATTGCAGCAAAAATTATTATAATCCATGGAATAAAATTCTTGTTTTTTGAAACTTTACGTTCAGCCATATTTTTTATGTATATTTATAGAATGATGCCTTTACTAAAAACGATTTAAAATACAAAGAACCAGATAGTATATTTTTATAGCACAAATTTAATTCTTTTGCAATGGCAATTTAGTAAATGCAGAAATTTTCCAAATAGACTTTTTGTCATCCCGAATACATTCAGCAATAGGTCAGGCATCTTGCCTGACAAATGATGGGAATCCAGTGTCTTTAAAATATTGCTAAACAAGACTCTGGATACCCGATTACTACATTCGGGTATGGCAGAACTACAGAAATATCATTTTGGGAAATTTCTGTAGTAAATGGAGTGTTATTCTACAACTTGCAGAGAAATTCCTGCAAACCAAGTTGCCCCAAGTTGTAATCCCAAACCAAAAGTTATAGTAACATTGTCTTCTGTAAGTAAAATTTTATATTGATATTGACGCCATTGTGAAGTCATAGTTACTATTTCATTAAAACCCACATAGCTAAACCCTTTACCTGATTGATTTATATAAACATATATTGCACCTGGTCTTTCTGATTTTGCCCAAAATTTCAATATATGAAATTGTTTGCTCTGCACATTTATTGACGATTGACTAAATCTCACTTGTAATCCTTGAGTTCCAGTTTTACTTACTTCAATACACACTGCAGATATTCCATCAGGACCTTCACTTGTAACTCGAGCTTGCGCATTTGCATATCCACTTTGACTTAAACTCCAGCTTTCTAATCCCTGTGCAAAATCACTATTTTTCAATAATTCTTTACCTTGTGAATCAGATTTACTTTCAGATTCAGATATAAATACCAATGTAAAAGATGCATTCATTTTATCGCCAGATTTTAGGAATTGTTTTTCTCCCATAACAAGCCGTACAAGAAAATTATCAGGCTTATTTGTTTTATCATAATATATATTCCATCTTTGTTCTTCTTGAGTATCTATCTGCACAGATAAAGGCAAAACAAGTTTATCACTAACAATTTCATTCACAATATTTACATTTTCCGATATCTTTTCTGGCAAAAACACTTCAGCACCATTAATTATTATTTTTTTTCCTGCAACACTTTTATTTGGCAATTCAAATGTATAATATGTGTTCCATATTTCTACATCTGCACCTTTATTTTCTATGGAAATTTCGAAATTCATATTATTATCTTCCTGTCGAACTATCTGGGTATATACCATAGAATTTGATGTATTCGGTACTAATATTTCTCCACTGAATTCATATACACCGGTATCTAATAATTTAGGGTCAGATGATAATATTTTGGCAGATTTCTGATTAACAAACTGCCAATCAGGTGGAAAATAAAAATCAATACTACCAACTACACGTTTTTCACCATTTATTATTTCGCAAACACCACTCTTATCAAACACAACTGTTTGACCATTAATACTTACAGTAGTAGCAGCTATAGTCCCGGCAGGAGAATTTACCATTGGAACTATATCATCCTGTGAATACACAGCAATTGGTGCGAATAAAAACATAATCAAGTAAATAATTATTTTATGCATTTTAATTATAAATACTCAATGACAAAAGTATTTTTTTAATTTTTTCAAGTGCAAGAGAGCGATGGCTTATTTTGTTCTTTGTTTTTAATCCAAGCTGTGCATAAGTTTTGTTGTATCCTTTTGGAATAAAAACAGGGTCATATCCGAATCCCTGCTTCCCCTTTGAACTATCTGCTATTTTACCTTTACATATTCCTTCAACAGTAATAATTTTTTCATCAGGAAATGCCAATGCCACAACACAAACAAATTTTGCATTTCGCTTATTTATCGGAACATTTTTCATTAATTTCAGGAGTTTATTATTATTGTCTGCATAAGTACATCCTTTACCAGAAAAACGTGCAGAATAAACTCCCGGAGCACCACCTAACATAGATACTTCTAATCCTGAATCATCTGCTAATGCTATTTTATGAATTTTTTTTGCAATAGTTTTGGCTTTTTTAATTGCATTTTCTGTTAAGGTTTTGCCATTTTCAACAACTTCTGGTAAAAACGGAAAATCATCGACAGTAAAAATTTTTACTTTTATGCCTTTTAAAAGATTTTTAATTTCTTTTACTTTGTTTTTATTTCGTGTTGCAAGAATTAGTTCATTCATTTTAAAATTTCCATTTTTTGCGTAGGGGCGAGGCTTTTCCACCCGTTTATTGGGCGAGTAAACTCGCCCCTACGTTGCTTTTAATTTTTCTACTATATTCCCTACTAATTGCTTTTGTATATTTATTATTTTTTTTATTCCGTCAGATGCTAAAGCAAGCAATTCATCTAATTCGGATTTTGCAAATGGAGTTTTTTCCGCAGTCCCCTGAATTTCTACAAATTCACCAGATCCTGTCATTATAACATTCATATCTACTTCTGCATTCTTATCTTCTTCATAGCATAAGTCTAAAAATTTCTCCCTTTTAATTACACCTACACTTATAGCTGCAATATAATCCTTTATAGGACAGGATAAAATCATCTCTTTTTCTCGCATAAAATTTATTGCATCAACCAACGATATAAATGCACCGGTTATTGACAAAGTTCTGGTTCCTCCATCTGCCTGAATAACATCAGCATCTACAAATATTGTGTTTTGTCCAATACTTTCTAAATCTACTATTGACCTCAATGAACGACCAATTAGCCTCTGAATTTCCTGAGTTCTGCCATCTGTCTTCCCTCTTGCTGATTCTCTAATAATCCTCGTGTGAGTTGAACGAGGCAACATTCCATACTCTGCAGTAATCCACCCCTGTCCAGTATCTTTCAAAAATGATGGAACATCCTTAGTAACAGTAGCTGTACATATAACTTTAGTATTACCTGCCTCTATCAGAACAGAACCCTCAGCATATTTGTTAAAATTTCTTGTAATTTTTATGTTCCTTAACTCATCTGATTTTCTGCCATCAATTCTCATATATATTTCCCCCTTTTGAATCAATAGCCACGATAGCTGGAAAATCTTCCACATATATTTTCATCAATGCCTCTGGCCCCAATTCTGGATATGCTATAACTTCGCATAGTTTAATTTTTTTTGATAAAAGAGCACCTGCACCACTTATAGTTACAAAATAAATTGCTTTATGTTTTTGTATTGACCTGACAACTTCAACTGATCTATTGCCTTTACCTATCATACCTTTAAGCCCAAGTTTTAATAAACTTGGCGTATGTTTATCCATTCTACTACTTGTAGTTGGACCTGCAGAACCTATTATTTTGCCCGGTTTCGCAGGAGTAGGCCCCATATAATAAATTATTTGCCCTTCAAGTGAAACTGGAATATTTTTACCAGCAGCAATTATTTCTGAAAATTTTTTATGAACTGCATCACGACCTACATAAATATATCCGGTTATTAAAACTTTATCCCCTTTATTCAAATATGAAATATTTTTTGCGGTTAATGGAGTTGATATTTTCATATTATAATTTCCTCATGACGAAAAGCATGGCAGGAAAGTGTAACTGCAACTGGCAAACCTGCAATATGTGTAGGATAAACTTCTACATTAACAGCTAAAGCAGTGATTTTACCTCCAAATCCCTGCACACCAATTTTAAGTTTATTTATTTCTTTTAAAAGCTTTTTCTCCAACTTTGCAATATGTGATAATTTATTAAATCCACCAAGTTTTCTTAAAAGTGCTTTTTTGGATAAAAAACCTGCCTTTTCCATTGTTCCTCCTATTCCAACACCAACTACATAAGGAGGACATGAATCAGGACCTGCATTTCGGACAGTTTCTAAAACAAATTTTTCTATACCTTCCACACCATCTGATGGAATTAACATTTTAACACTACTTTTATTTTCACTTCCAAATCCCTTTGGCATTACTGTTATTTTAAGTTTATTCCCGGGAACAATTTCCGTATAAATAACTGCAGGAGTATTATCATTTGTATTTTTTCGCAATATAGGATCTGATACTACTGATTTTCTCAAATAACCATTTTTATAACCCTTCCGTACTCCATCATTAATTGCATCATATAAATTACCATTACAAATATGAACATCTTGTCCCAATTCCAAAAAAACAATAACCATTCCAGTATCCTGACACATTGGTATTTTTTCATTATAAGCAATCTGTTCATTTTCAAGAAGTTTTGATAGGATTTCCTTGGATAATTTATTTTTTTCAGAATTAAAAGCATTTTTTAATGCTTTTTGCAAATCACTTCGCATCTCATAGTTTGATTTAATACACAACGCAGCAACTACAGACGTTATATCTTTAGCAAAAATTTTACGCATTATATTTCAACTTTTTTCACATTAAAAGATTTACTGCCCAGAAATATTTTTCCGAGTTTTTCAAACTGCTGTGGAAAATCTGTAACGAAAAATTTATGGGTTTTATTCTTCTTGTTCTTTTGAAGCAAATTTTTCTGTGTTAATACACGTTTTACTTCCAAAGATACTTCACTTGCAGAATCTATCAATTTAACATCCTTCCCCATTACCTCTTGTATCATAGATTTCAACAATGGATAATGAGTACACCCCAAAATCAAAACATCCATTCCAAATTTTTTAAATGGCAAAAGATAATCTCTCACAACAAAACGTGTAATCTCATCTTGTAATTTCCCTTCTTCCACAAGCGGTACAAACAAAGGACAGGCTTTAGAATAAACTTTAATATCCGAAGAAATACTACGTATTGCTTTTTCATAAGAACCACTGCCAATTGTAGCCAGTGTTCCGATAATTCCTATTTTTTTATTTTTTGTAGCAAGAACAGCTGCTTTTGCACCGGGATATATAACATTTATTATCGGCAAATCAAATTTTTTCTTAAGTGAATTGTAGCTTAAACTCGATGCAGTATTACAGGCAATTACTATGACTTTTACATTAGATTTAAGCAGAAATTCAACGTTTCTAACAGATAACATTGTAATAATTTCTTTAGATTTTGAACCATAAGGTAAATGAGCAGTATCTCCCAAATAAACAATTCTTTCGTATGGCAAATTCTTAAATATCTCCTTTGCCACAGTCAAACCGCCAAGCCCTGAATCAAATATACCAATACACATAAAATTATTTTACCTCTTTTGATTCCTTTATCAATGAATCATTTAAACCCAATGGCGAACTTAAATCTAAATGCCCAACTAAAGTCTCTACAGGATTACCTTCTATTAGTATTTGAACCTTAGATATATCCAAAGGAAAATTTTTTGCTAATGTATTCACAATAGAGTAAATTGTAATGATTTCAGCAGATGTTCCACCTGGATGACCTTCTTTCAATTCTTTTGAAAAATCAGCATAAGCAATTTTTTGGGCATCTATATAAAGTTCTCTCAAATATGTTCCTTTAGAAATAGTCACTGACAAATTAGGAGTTACTGGTCCCTTAATAAGTTCAATTATTGCCTGTTTTGCACGATCATTTATACTTTCGGTTTTATAAATATTCCTCTCTTCCGGAATCAAATAATTTTCATCTAAAGAAGCAAAATATAAATTTACCGGAATAAGCTCTTCTTTTCCTGTAATTACAGGTGGAATTACACCTGTTGAATCAGGTACTATAATTCTTTTTATTATATATCCAAAAAAACCAAGTAATACGATAAGTATTAGTATTTTGATAATGTTTTTTTTATTCATAATTACCGTTGCCTCCGATTTCACTTCAATATTGTTAAAATTCTTTAGTTTTGGTAGTCGCAGGTTTTAGCCTGCGTTCTTATCTATTAGTATTTTTTCATCCCTAACAGAATCCGCAGGCTAAAGCCTGCGACTACCTTTTATACAAAATCATATTTTATTTCAATGTGATACAGCTCGTGTAATCGCTGATGCAAATTTGTTTATAAAATTTTCGTCTGCAAGCTTAGCTTCATCAACAGAATTGTCAATATAACCAATTTCAATAACTACAGCCGTCATTTTTAAACCCTGTAATACAGCAAGTGGAATATCTCTGATATTTTTAACTATGCCTGTTTCTCCTTGCACAGCAAATTCAGAATTAAGTTCATCTAATATTTTTTTTGCAAATACGGCACTATCATCAACAAATTTATTTTGAGCTGATTTCCAGAAAACAAAACCTCCCGGCAAATTTTTACTTCCAGTATTCCCTTCGGTCTCATTTCCAGATAAAACAAAAGCATTGTGATATATTTCACATCCTGAATACAACTTGGAAAATGAAGCATTTGCATGCAAACTTACAAAAATATTACCGCTATTCATATTTGCCATAACTATTCTATCACGACTATTTAAATTTATATCTGAATCACGTGTTAATATTAATTTAGTTTCTGGCATATTTTCAAAATTTTTTTTGATAGCCAATGCAAATTTTAAAGTTACATCTTTTTCTTTTGTTCCATTTATTCCTATTACGCCAATATCATCTCCGCCATGCCCGGCATCTAAAACTATGACATTTATAGGATAAACAAAAGCAGTATTTCCAAACGCACAATAAAAAATCAATACTAAAATCATTAAACTTGCTTTCATCAGGATTTATTTATCCAAAAAAATTGTTTGTTCACGTTTTGGTCCAACAGAAATAATTGAAATTTTTGCGCCAACCAATTCCTCAAGTTTATTCAGATATTTTTTTGTTTTCTCCGGAAGTTCATCATATTTACGTATATGTGAAGTTGGTTCCATCCACCCTTCTATATCTTCATAAATCGGTTCGCATTTTTCAACAATTCTTATATTGCTTGGAAAATTTGCAAAAACTTTTCCATTATATTTATACCCTGTGCAAATCTTAATAATATCTGCCTCATCAAGAACATCTAACTTAGTAACTGCCAAATAACCTGCGCCATTAATATTCACAGCATATTTTACTGCAACAGCATCAAACCATCCACACCGTCTTGGTCTTCCGGTTGTTGCACCATACTCTTTACCCTTAAGCCGCAATTTTTCATTTAACTCAGGCTCAAGCTCTGTAGGAAAAGGACCAGTTCCCACCCTTGTAGTATATGCTTTAACAACACCTATTACTTTATCTATAACAGTTGGGCCCACACCTGCACCAGTACAAGCACCGCCAGATATAGGATTAGATGCAGTAACATAAGGATATGTTCCAAAATCAACATCAAGCATTGTGCCTTGTGCTCCCTCAAATAATATTATTTTTTTAGCACTTATTGCTTCATTTAACATAACAGATGTATCAGCAACAAAATTTTTCAATAACTTAGCATATTCAAGATATTGTTTTTTAATTTCTTCTTCTTTAACACCTTCTCTTCCATACATTTTTTCAAGTAGAAAATTCTTTTCAAGGACATTTCTCTTGAGTTTTTCAGAAAAAACTTCTTCATCAAACAAATCAACCATTTTTATTCCAACTCTTCCAATTTTGTCTGTGTAAGCAGGACCTATACCTCTATGCGTAGTCCCAAGTTTGACAGTTCCTCTGTGTTCTTCTTTTGCAATATCCAAAAGTTTGTGATAAGGCATAATTAAATGCGCATTTTCACTTATATAAAGCGATCCTTCAATTTTTATACCGCGACTTGTCAACTCGTTCATCTCTTGTAAAATAGCCCAAGGATCAACAACTACTCCATTACCTATTATACAAATTTTTCCCGGATGCAAAATACCAGATGGGATAAGATGCAAAACATATTGGGTATCACCTATCACTACTGTATGACCTGCATTATTCCCGCCCTGGTAACGGACTACATAATCAACATCTGCAGCTAATATATCAATAATTTTCCCTTTTCCTTCATCTCCCCATTGCATTCCAATTAGAACAGTATTACCTTTGGTCATTTTCCTCTCCCTATTTTATTTTTCACTGTTTTTAAATTTTTCTTAGCCTTTTCATTTGTAGGTTCAAGAGCCAAAACTTGTTCCCATGCATTAACAGCATCTTCATACTTACCCTGTTGATAAGATTTTAAACCCTGTATATACAATTCATCTATAGCAATTTTTGCCTTATCTGTTTTAGCTTGTGATAATTGTACTTTAGCATCCTGTTTTGTCTTTGGTGAAACACGGCTCTTATTCTTATCCCTTGATACCTGCTTAATAGTTACACTCTGATTCTCAGGTTTGACAACATCAGATTCAGCATCAACAACTTTGGCTTGTGATTCACCAGAAAAATTTACTCCTGCAATTTTCTCTTTACATTTATTATAAAAATTTTTTACCTGTGGTTGTATTGAATTTAAATTCAATCCTTGCTCAAATTCTTTTATTGCTTTTTCATATTCTTCACACCTATAATATTTCATCCCTTTTTCATAGAATTCACAAATACTTTTACTGAATGGATCATTTTCTTCCGCTTTATATATCTCAAGTTTTAAATTATTCAATGCCTCTATAGTTAATTTATGTTCTGAATTTATATTTAGAACGATTTCCCACTCTGCTTTTGCTTTATCAAGTAAACTTTCTTTGTAATATTCTAAACCTTTTTGATAATGTCTCGCAACAGGATCACCTAAATCATCAGAATAACATAAATTACATACAGTTAAAATCAGGAATACAACAACACATTTAATAACAGCTTTTAAACTCATCTTTTTTGTATTTATTTTATGATATTACTCTGGTAGCTATTGTATCAAATCTCAAATATTTTACAACAAATTTCTAGATTTCAAAGATGGCAGAAAAAGTATTGGACTTTTATTAGATTTTGAGCAAAATATTATATATGCAAAAGGGAATTATCAACATTGTTACTAAAATGTTCTTCTACGAACACGATGAGGTTCTATAATAACAGTTGTGTTTAAAAGAGTATCTTCTGCAGCTGAACATAAAAAACTTATAGTTTTATTTATCACTGTTGTTATAGTACATTGAAGCATTTTTACAACCACTATACCAGGAAATTTTTGTGGAGGAAAAAGAATAAGATTTGCAAAATGTTTATAATTAGCAGTAATTACGATTCTATTCTCTCTCTGTGCAATAAACATAACTTCTTCATCAGAAATACCTAATTTCCCTATTGTTCTAAGATCAATAGCATCATGACCACAAGTAATAAGTTTTTCAACAATACTTCTTGGAAGATTCTCGTCTATTAGAAAACGCATATTCTTTTATACTGCTACTGGTTCAAGTTCTTCTTTGGCAAGTAAAGAAGCATATTGTATTGCAGAAAGAATATCTTCACGCGTTAACTGTGGATATTCTTTCAGTATATCTTCTATTGAATTACCTGCACCAAGGAAATCAAGAATTATATAAACAGAAATGCGAGTACCCTTGATACAAGCATAGCCACCACACACTTTTGGATCCGAAGAAATACGCTCGTACATATTTTATCACCTCAATTTTAATTATATAAATAAAATCACATTGCGTCAAACACTATAATTATATAGATGCATTACATTTGCGGCTAAGCGACCGGCTTTTAATTCATCAGCCATTATTTGCATTGGCTTATCAATATGTGTAAAGAACTGTTTATATCCGTCACATAAATAATTTAATCCAGCTTCACCATCAGGAGTTTTACGAAATCTATCTTTAGGACACGCTCCATTGCATACAAAACACACTGAACATTTTTTACAGTATTCTGGCAAAGCATCATATTTGTCTGTTCCAAATTTTTTCTGAAAATCCGAATAAACCAATTCTTTAACAGATGTTTTTAAAATATTTCCAAGTAAATTCTCTTTAAATACAAAATGGTCACAGGAATACAAATCTCCATTATGTTCCATAGCAAGTGCTTTTCCACAAGATTTAGCAAAAACACAAAGATTAGGTTCCATTCCAAGCCATGAGCCTAATGCAACATCAAAAATCTGCACAAATATTTCGCCTACATCTTTTTTTACCCATTCATCAAAAATATCGCATAGAAATTTGCCATACTGTAATGGTCGGACAGTCCAATCTGTTACAGTTCCATCAGATTTTTGATACACAGCAGGTATGAATTGAATGAACTTAACTCCTTGCTGTTTGAAAAATTTATAAACCTCTACTGGACACTTAGCATTAACGGAATTCACTACACAAAGAACATTGAATTCAACATTATGTTCCTGCATAAGCTTTAAAGCATTGAGTACCTTATCAAAAGTAGTTTTTTCACCTTTATCCATACGATTGGCATTATGCAACTGAGCAGGACCATCTAAACTTAAACCAACCAGAAAATTGTTGTCCCTTAAAAATTTACACCAGTTTTCATCAATTAATATACCATTTGTCTGGAATGAATTAAATATACGCGTTCTTGGAGGTAAATATTTTCTTTGCAGGCTCACAGCTCTTTCAAAAAAATCTAAACCCATTAAAGTAGGCTCACCACCTTGCCATGCAAAATTTATCTCAGGAACTTCCTGAGAAGTTATATATTGTTTTGTAAATTCTTCAAGGACCTCATCGGACATACGAAATAAAGTAGTATCTGGATATAAATATCGTTTATCAAGATAAAAACAGTAAGCACAATTTAAATTGCAAGCGGGACCGCTTGGCTTAAGCATAATATGAAACGCAACAGGCATTTTTGTTTCTGTCATTTCAGGCGATAAATCTAATAATATCTTTATAAGTTACTATAATTGTTAAAAGAATAAATAGTAAAAAACCAATAGAATTGATTATTTGATATGTTTTTAAACTCAATTTCTTTTTCTTAACTGCCTCTATAAGAAGTAAAAATAACTGTCCACCATCTAAAGCAGGAAATGGGATAAAATTCATTATTCCAAGACTCATACTTAATATACCAGAAAAATACAATAAATCTAAAATCCCTTTATTTGCTACTTGTCCTGCCATAACAGCAATACCTACAGGCCCTATGAATGCTTCCATAGAACCTTTTCCAGAAATAATATTTAAAATGGTAGTTATAGTACCGGATAATATTATTCCCATAGTTTTAGCTGTTAATGCTATAGCATCAATAAAATTAAGATGTCTGGCAATAAAAAATACCATTGTAAAAACTATAAAGGAAAAAATAATATTAAAAAAAGAACCTGCAGAAACAATTAATGCACGATTTAAATTAGAAACTTCAAATAAATTCCCTGTATTTTCATCACCTTCTTTTGAAAAACTCACAAATCCACCCAATGGAAACAATCTCAAAGTAAATTCTGTTTCTTTATGTTTAAAAAGAAAAACACGGGGGCCAAATGGAAACCCTATGGAAAATTCATAAACTTTTACGCCGAATCTTTTAGCTGCAATAAAATGCCCACATTCGTGAACAAGTACAATCACAGAAAAAACTCCAATAAATGCAATAAAAGAAATCATTTTTTATCACCCCAATCTTTATTATACCTTGAATATAAATTTTAATTCAAGATTATTCGCATTGCTATTGGAATAAGTCAGTAGGAACTGACTTGCCAGCCCTTAATTATTGGGCGGATAAATCCGCCCCTACGCGATATAACAAAAAAAACACAAGACTGACCCATTTTTAAATTTTTGTGTTTTTTGTTGTCTAGAGAGTTAGAACTTGATAAAATATTTGTTTGAATGATTAAAAAATAAATAAATATGATTGAAATACATAATTTAACAAAAAAATATAAGGATATAATTGCTGTAGATAACATATCTTTTGATGTTAAAAAGGGAGAGATATTTGGGTTTTTAGGTCCTAATGGTGCAGGAAAAACTACGACTATAAAAATGTTATGTACTTTGCTTAAGCCAACATCTGGCACAGCTTTTGTAAATGGATACAACATTCAGAAACATCCTTCAGATGTCCGAAAATCAATTGGAATTATTTTTCAGGACCCCAGTTTAGATGAACGTTTAACTGCACAAGAAAATCTGGAATTTCATGGAATTATCTACAAAATGAAAAAGGATTTAAGAAGAAAAAGAATAGACGAAGTTTTAGAAATGGTTAATCTTACTACCAGGAGAAAATGTTTAGTTAGAACTTTTTCTGGCGGAATGAAAAGAAGGTTGGAAATAGCAAGAGGATTAATGCATCGCCCACCAGTTCTTTTTCTGGATGAACCAACTTTAGGATTGGATCCACAAACAAGAAATCATATATGGGAGTTTATAAAAGATATTCAGCGTAAAGATCGAATAACTGTTATTCTTACAACGCATTATATGGATGAAGCAGAAAACTGCGATAAAATCGCAATAATAAATTATGGAAAAATTATTGCATTAGATACACCAGACAGCTTAAAAAAACAAACAGGCAAATCCACCATAAATGATGTATTTTTAGAATTAATAGGACGTGAAGTTAAAAACACCACAAATGATTCCGGAGAATTTACAAAAAGAATTGTTATGGCAAAAAGAAGGCTTTGAAATGTATTTAGAAATTATATATATGATATGGCTCAGAGACATTAAACGTTTTTATAGAGATAAAACACATTTATTATCTTCTCTTGCCAGACCTTTACTCTGGCTTTTTACAATGGGGTATGGATTAAAAAGTTCTTTCATCGGATTTGGAGGAATAAATTATACCCAATTCATTTTTCCCGGAATTATAACTATGGCTATACTTTTCACTTCAATGCACTCAGCCATAACCATTGTATGGGATAGAGAATTTGGATTTTTAAAAGAAATTCTTGTTGCACCAATTTCCAGAACTTCTATAGTAGCAGGAAAAACTATAAGTGGAAGCACATTAGCACTATTAGAAGGAACTATAGTTCTAATATTAGCGCCATTTGTAGGCGTAAAACTTACATTATTAATTGTTTTGAAAGTAATGGTTTTAATGTTTCTGATTTCATTTGCTTTTACTTCTTTTGGAATATTAATTGCAAGCAGAATGACAACAGCAGAAGGATTTGGAAGTATTATGAATTTTGTTGTAATGCCGATTTTTTTCTTAAGCGGTTCAATGTTTCCAATTACTAAATTGCCTTCATGGCTTAGTACTTTTGTAAAAATAGATCCACTTACTTACGGAGTTGATATTTTAAGGCACATCATGCTTGGAACAAATCAATTTCCTGTTATTCTTTCTTTATCAGTATTAATAACCTTTAGTGTTATTACCAGTATTTTAGCAATAATAAATTTTAACAGAAGTTAATTATCTTTTGAAACGGCTATGAAAACTGTTTCGTTTACCTCGATAAGTTTTATGTTTCCATGCAAATGTCTTAGTTATGGCTGAAAAACGTTCTACAGGAATTTCCGGATGTTTAGACAAAGGAATTGATGTTCTAATAATTCTTTCTATATTTCGCACATCTCCGCCTTGGTCTGGAGTTGCAAAAGTAATAGCATGACCTTTTATTCCAGCCCTTCCAGTACGACCTATTCTATGAACATAATTTTCTGGATCATCAGGTAAATCATAATTTACAACTAATTCAATTCCTATCACATCAATACCTCGCGATGCAATATCAGTTGCAGCAAGAATACGATATTTACCAGATTTAAAACCTTGCAATGCTTCCTTACGTTGCCCCAAACTTCTATCTGAATGAATTTCAGCTGCAGCATATCCCATTGTTCGCAAAGTACGTGTAATTTTCTGCGCTGCTATTTTTGTTCGCATAAACAAAAGCACAGAACCTGTATATTGTTTAAGCAATTCTCCAAGAAGCTTGCTTTTCAATTCCTTACTTACAATAAACATCTCCTGAGAAACAAGTTCAGCTGCTGTCCCGGAAGGTGCGATCTCAGTACGTACAGGCAACTGCATATATGTAGCTGCTATATTAACTATACTGGTTGGTATTGTAGCTGAAAAAAGCATGGTCTGGCGATCTCTTGGAACAAGCTTCAAGATACGTTCTATTTGTGGAGCAAAGCCCATATCAAGCATACGATCTGCTTCATCAAGAACAAGAATGCCTACATTATCAAGACGTACATTACGACGAGTAATATGATCAATAAGACGCCCAGGAGTTGCAACAATAATACGTGGTTCATTTCTCAAAGACTTAGTTTGTGTGTACATAGAATCCCCACCAATAAGCACAGATGTTCTCATCTTAAATGCCAAAGCAAACTTTATAATAGCCTCGTTTACCTGAATGGCAAGTTCCCTCGTAGGAACAAGAACCAAACCTTTACCTTTTTTCTGAGTAAGACGTTGAATCATTGGAATACCAAAAGCAAGAGTCTTACCTGTACCAGTCTGAGCAACCCCAATAATATCCTTACCCTCAATTGCTATAGGTATAACCTTATGCTGAATTGGAGTTGGTACGTGAAATTTTAATCTTTCGAGTACTTCAAAAAATCCCGGAGCTATACCAAGCCCAGAAAAATTATTTTGTGTTGAATTCATAATTACACCATCTCCTTTAGTCATTTTATTTGCATTCTGAATATGATTCATATTAAAGTTTATTATATCTTAAAGGTAAGTCAAAATACAAGCTTATTCGCACCACATCGCACCACATCAGTAAAGTTTTTAGCTGTACTTTTTTATCGCTCCTTCTCGTTTCTTCTTTGCCTTTTTCTATTCACTGAGGTTAAAACTTGCTTGCGAATACGAATGTTTTTCGGTGTTACGTCCACCAATTCATCAGCGCCTACGTATTCCAGGGCAAAATCCAGAGTCACATCAACAGGAGGAGTAAGAACGATAGCCTCGTCAGTACCAGAAGCTCTCATATTAGATTGTTTTTTACCTTTGCATACGTTTATCTCAAGATCACTTTCAATGTTATGTCTGCCTACTACCATACCTTCGTAAACTTCAACACTAGGATTTATAAATAAAGCACCTCGTTCTTGAGCATTATTCAATCCATATGCATTAGATATTCCCGGTTCGCTAGCTATAAGGGAGCCATGTTCGTTATCACGCAGATCAATATCATGCACAGGTTTATATGAATCAAATAGGTTGTTTATTACAACAGTTCCTCGCGTGCGATTCATCAGTAGGTTTTTCAAACCAAGCAATCCGCGTGTAGGAATCAAATATTCGGCATGGATATCACCACCAATAGTTGCGTCCATATGCAGTATCTCACCGCCGCGTTTCCCAAGTTCTTCAATGACAGTTCCCTGATGTTCGCGAGGTACATCAATAAAAAGATTTTCGTAAGGTTCAAGCTTTACGCCATTTTCTTCATGAAAAATAACTTTTGGCTGTCCGACTTGCAATACAAAATCTTCTCTTCTCATAGTTTCTATTAATACTGCCAAATGAAGCTCACCTCTTCCGGAAACTAAAAAAGTATCAGTCCCTTGATCTAATCCTTCAACCTTCAAAGCCACGTTAGTTTCAAGTTCTTTGATTAAACGATCACGCAGATTTCGCGAAGTCACAAATTTACCTTCCTTGCCAGAACCAGGTGCAGTATTAACGCCAAAAGTCATCTTTATAGTTGGCGGTTCAATTTGTACAGCAGGAAGAATTTTGGGATTTATAGGATCTGTTATAACATCTCCAATGTGAACATCCGAAAATCCGCCAATTGCCACTATATCACCGGCCTCGGCTTCCTCAACATCCACCTGATTTAAACCTTCATACATCTGCAAACTTTTAATCTGATCAGTTGTCCTGCTATTGTCTGGTTTTATTAACATCATATTCTGGTTAATTTTTATTTTCCCAAATTTCACTTTTCCTATACCCATTCGTCCTTTGTAATTATTGTAAGCCAAAGCCAATACCTGCATAGTAAAAGAATCGTTTATTTCAACTTCAGGTGCAGGTATGCTATTTATGATAGTTTCAAATAAAGGGAAAATATCTGGAGGAGTATCACTGTTTGCAAGCTTAGCAAGAAGATCCTCTGCAGATTTCGATGCCAGTCCTCGAATACCAGAAGCGTAAATGATAGGAAAATCTAGCTGAAGATGATTCGCATTCAATTTTACGAAAAGATCAAAGGTTTTATTTACAGACTCATCTACTCGCGCATTAGGTTTGTCAATTTTATTAATCACAACTATAGCTTTGAGTGCAAGTTCCATTGCTTTTTTTAGAACGAACTTGGTCTGCGGCATAGGACCTTCTTTTGCATCTATCAATAACAACACTCCATCAGCCATTCTTAATGTACGTTCCACTTCGCCACCAAAATCAGCATGCCCAGGAGTATCAACAATATTAATCTTAATTCCTTTATACATTAACGAAGCGTTTTTTGCTTTAATCGTAATACCCCGTTCCCGCTCAAGATCCATACTGTCCATAATCAAATCTGTAGACGCTACGCCAATCTTTACTGAGTGTGTCTGTTTTAACATTGCATCAACCAATGTTGTCTTGCCATGATCCACGTGCGCGATTATCGCAACATTTCTTATGTTATCCCTTTTCATAAATTACTTTCCTTCCTTTCATCATTCGTAGAATGAATACTATAATTTTGTTTTACTTCCTTATACGGAAAGATTACCAAATTAGTAAAAAATTATGTCATTATAACATTTTTATTAGAATAAATGCATCTTTTAAATTTAGTTTTAAAAAATATTTGTCATAAAAATATTTTGACTTTAAACTTTTTTTTGGGTAGAATCTAAATTTACAATCGGGGCGTGGCGCAGCTGGCTTAGCGCGCCTGCTTTGGGAGCAGGAGGCCCTCGGTTCAAATCCGAGCGCCCCGACCAATCTTAAAATTTTAAATATGCGCCCGTAGCTCAGTTGGATAGAGCAATTGATTTCTAATCAATTGGCCGGAGGTTCGAATCCTCTCGGGCGCACCATGAAGTAAAATGGTGGATGTAGCTCAACTGGTTAGAGCGCATGGCTGTGGCCCGTGAGGCTGGGGGTTCAAGTCCCCTCATCCACCCCAAATCAAATATAAAAGGGACTTGAAGCCAACTCCGAACGCCGAGCAAAGCGAGGAAAAAGTGAGGAGTGGCAGGTTTCGGAAGAGTGAGCAAAGCGAACGGAGGAGAAAAAGTCCCCTCATCCACCCCAAATCAAATATAAAAGGGACTTGAAGCCAACCCGAACGCCAAGCGATAGCGAGGATAAAGTAAGGGTGGCAGGTTTCGGAGGAGCAAGAGAAACGAGCGAAGGAGAAAAAGTTCCCTCATCTACCCCCCCAATCAAATATAATGATAAAATCAAATTTTCTATATAATATATTTACATCTGTAACAAACAAATATGATTTTATAAATAAAGTTATAACTTTAGGATTGGATAACAAATGGCGATTTAAAGCAGCAAAAGAGTGCTTTAGTATATCACCAAAAACAGTCTTGGATATTTGTTGTGGAACAGGTGATTTAGCAATTAATATAGCAAAATTAGCAGATAAAAACACAAGGATTATTGGTTTGGATTACAGTGCTCAAATGCTAGATGTAGCAAAACAAAAAACTAATAATTCAAAAATTATTTCATTTATTAAGGAAGATGCTTCAAAATTACCGTTTTCTAACGAATACTTTGATTGTATTGGCATATCTTTTGCTTTTAGAAATATAACATATAAAAATCCATTAATAGCAATTTATTTAAAAGAAATATTCAGGGTTCTGTCTTATAATGGTAAATTTGTTATAGTAGAGTCAAGTCAACCTAAAAACAAAATAATAAGAAAATTTTTTCATTTATATAGTAAATGGTTTATATTTTGGTTTGGCTATTTTATTTCCGGGAATAAACAAGCTTATAAATATTTGTCAAATTCTATAATAGATTTTCACACCCCATTAGAACTTAAGAATATATTACTCTCATTTGGTTTTAAAGATGTAAAACATTACCCACTACTTTTTGGTTCAATTTCAATCCATACTGCTACAAAATAATTATCTATCATCTTTTAAGCTCTCTTGTAAATAAGCCTATAAGAAAATAAACTCCATAAGTAAAATGAGTTATATATATACCAAGCATAGTAATTAGATACAACCTCAGATTAGTAAAGCTGGTAAAAAATAAAAGCAATAATAGATATACAGCTAAAATTATTTGATAAACTATTGTTATTTGGGAAACAAATACTGATAATATAAAACCTATTATAAGCCATAAAACAAAAAACGATGGAATGAAATATGATAATTTTGCTGATGTTTCTGGGAACTTCTTAACAAAATTTCCTCTATGCTGGGCATAACTTGCAACTTGTTTTAAATGGGATAAAAACAATCTTCTTCTGTGATGATAAACAAAAACTTTCGGGTCATATATTATTTTCTTGTGTAATTCCTTTGTAATTTTTAAACATATTATTGTATCTTCACCTGGCCAGTATTTCTTATCAAAACCACCTATTTCTTCAAGAACTGAACGTCTAATTATTAAATTACAAGTTGGATAATCATCAACTTCCCTTCTTGCTTTTGGCAAATAACGATATGTATACTCACCACTTGCCATAATTGATGAATAAACTAAACCACTCGCTTTTTGCATAAAATCATCTGAATCAGGTGTAACTGCAGGACCCCCAACAGCAGCAACTTCAGGATCAGCAAAATTTTGCACTGCTTTTTTTAACCATTGAGATACAGGATAAGCATCATCATCAAGCATAGCAAGAATTTCGCCTTTTGCAATTTTCATACCAATATTTCGCTTTTCAGAAGGACCTATATCACCTGTAGGATGAATTATTACTTTCGGGAATTGTTTCTTTTCATCTTCATCTGGCAGAAGAATCACTTCGTAATTAGAATAATCAAGACTATTGCAATATTGAACACATTCTTCTACAAAAGAATTGAATTTTTTAAAAGGTATAATGATTGAAACAAATAAGTCCATATAAAAATTTTGATTGTTTTTGGTGGAGCTGACGGGATTTGAACCCGTGACCTTCTCCCTGCCGAGGAGACGCGCTCCCAACTACGCTACAGCCCCACATTTAATATTACTCAATCATCTGGTCATAAAACTCTACATAATTATTTTTCTTATCACTTGACCTTAATTTTATAGCTTCACGTGGATGCTGATTTAACTGACCTGTTATCATATATGGTATACTGTATCCCCAATCTATTTTTTCACTTAATGGAACAAATATATTTTGGGCACATTCAAGCACAGGCCTTAAATTAAAACGCGGATTTTTAAGAAAACCGAGAAGTAATTCCATAGGACAATTTCCCGCACCACGACCTAACCCATTAATTGTAACATCTAACCGGGTAGCTCCAACAATTAAAGCTTCTATTGTATTTGCATAAGCAAGTTGTTGATTATTATGAGCATGCATTCCTACTTCTTTACCAGTTCCTTCTGTATAATGCAGCATTTTTTTTATTAAATCCCTTACTTGTTCAGAATACAAAGCTCCAAAACTATCCACAAGATAAATAGCACTCACTGGTGTCTTAGCTATTACCTCAAGTGCATCATTTAGTTCTCTATCCTGCACCACAGAAATTGCCATAAGCTGCATTACAGTTTCATAACCTTTATCATGTGCATCTTTTACCATATCAATAGCTGTAGGAATCTGGTGAATATAAGTAGCTATACGAATACAATCAAATACACTTTTTTCCTTAGGCAATATATCTTCATGATAATCTGTTCTTTCTGCATCTGCCATCACACAAAGCTTAAGTGAGGTTTTATTTTCACCAACAATACTACGGATATCATCTTCATCACAATATTTCCACTTACCAAACTGATTTGGAGCAAATATTTTTTTTGAAGCCTTATAACCAAGCTCCATATAATTTACACCAGCCAAAACACAGGTATCATAAACAGCCTTTACAAATTTATCGTCAAATTTGTGGTCGTTAATTAAACCGCCATCACGAACAGTACAATCCAAAATTTTGATTTCAGGTCTATACGTTACCCATGAATCTATTTCTGTACTTTCTTTTTTCTGTTCTATCATAATTTTTTAATTATTAAATACATTAATAAAATAATAGGAATTATAGCACTTATAATGATTTTATGTAAAGTAGATTTTATTTCGCTACTCGCACGCAACGGAAACCTACAAGATCGCCCCAGCTGACCAGCGTGCCGCTGCCGCGATAAGATGACCGACAATCATTAGCAATGAAATCCCACGTACCACCACGAAGAACTTTACTAGTCCCCGTGTTAGATCCTTTAGGATTATCCTTAGGGCTCTTTTCATAATATTTTTCATCATACCAATCAGAACACCATTCCCATACATTACCATGCATATCATATAATCCCCATTTGTTTGGTTTCTTCTTTCCTACTGGATGTGTCCGTCCATCTGAATTATCTTTATACCATGCATATTCACCAAGTTTATTTTCATCATCCCCAAAACAATATTTTGTTTTACTTCCAGCACTACATGCCTTCTCCCATTCTGCTTCTGTTGGTAATCTTTTACCACACCACTTCGCATATTGATTGGCTCCATACCAACTTATATATATAACAGGGTATTTCTCATAGCCAGATTGAATAACAAATTTTTCTCCTTCGTTTGATATTGCGCTATTTTCTATGTCAATCATTTCATTGCCATTCCTGTCTATTGTCTTTCCCCATTCATTCAAAAATTTCGCATATTGCTCATTCGTTACTTTGTATTTGTCTATATAGTATCCGTCAAGATATACTCTATGAACTGGTTTCTCATCAACACAATCATTGCTTCCCATTTCAAATTCTCCTGCTGGTATGTATACCATATTTTCATATTTCTTCTTCTCTGCTGCTGCTATTGCCTTTGCTTTTGCTTCCTCTATTTTATATGCTTCTTCCTTCTTTGCTTGCACAATTTTTAATTCATCCTCTGCTTGTTTGTCATCAGGTTTATATTTCAGCGCTATTTGATACGCATTTATTGCCTCATCCCATAATAAATTCGGAACATATTCCTGCCCTTTTTTAAAATACATTTCATAAAGATTATTTTTACAATGCTCTATTTTTCCTGTAGATGGAATATCGCCTTTCCTACATTCCATAGCTTTCTCAAAACATTCAAGTGCTTTTTCGTAGTTACCACTTTGTATCTGTTCTTCTCCTTCCACAAATAATCGCCCATATTCAATATCAACAAAATCTCTTATTCCTAATTTTACTTTATCAATAACTTCATTAGCTCTTTTTGCTGTTTTCAATACCTTTGTATATTTACCGGCATAATATAATTCCTTAGCTTCCCGCAACAATTTATTTCCCTCATTAAATTGTTCCTGAAAAACCTCCTTTATCCCAATTATTTCTATTTCTTTTGATTTTTTTTCCGTTGATTTAATCATTAAATCAGCACGACTGGGCAAAGTTTTAGACGCATTAAAATAGTACGCCCCAAATCCTATAGCCAAAACCAATATTATCGCAATAACTGTTTTTAAGAAAACCCCTGATGAAGAATGTCCTAGCTTTCTTCCACAGTTTTGGCAAAATTTGGCTATGTCATTATTTTCTGTTTTGCATTTTGGACACTGGATCATTATATTCTCCCTTCTATCTTTCTCGCAATGACAGATTCTCCTTTATTTATTCTTCATAATATGTGATAAACTATATGAAAATACTTTATTATTGTCTTCAGTAACAACCCATATTTTACCGTCTATTAATGTAAAACTGGAAATAGATGCCTCTTCTTTAGGTATATAATACGTGTCTACAACTGAAAGAGTTTTATCTAATTCATGTTTATATATCTTATTTGTATCAGCATCAGCAGACCATAAATATTCTTTATAATAAGCAACACCTATAGGATGTGTTGAAGGACTTGGATATGTTTCAATAACAACAAGATTTTTACCGTCAAAATATTGTTTGTATATCTTATCACTTTCAGCATCGCATGACCAAAGATATTTCCCATCCCAGAAAATACCTGATGGACTAATACCAGGGCTAGGATAAGTATCAATAATTGTCAGGTTATCATCAATATTATGCTTATAAATTTTCTTATTTTCAATATCGCATGTAAAAATCATATTCCCTGCTAATGCTATGCCTGTTAGGTGTAAATTGTTAAAGCTATATTTTTTTACAACAGGAAGCTGTTTAACTAGTTTATGTTTATATATTATATTTGTAACCCAGTCATTTATCCAAAGATATTCTTTGTCACATGTTATAGCAGAAGGATTAGTACAAGTAGTCAAATAGATTTGTGTTTTGCCGGAAAAAATTTGCAAATAATAAAAAATACCAAGTGATAAAATTATTACGCTCAAACAAATTGCAAATACTACTTTCAACTGGATTCGATTATGTTTGATATAAGGCACACTTTCTTGAGCTATTTTTTTCTCTTTCTCCTTTTCAATTGCCCGAGCCCCTTCAGGTTTCCTTGTCAATTGGTTTTCATATATTCCAGATTTCCCTTCTAATTTATTCATTTGAACAGCTTTCTCAATAAGATTAATTAATTCTTCATAATTAAAAGGCTTAGAAATATAATCAAATGCTCCTAATTTCATTGCCTGTACTGAAGTTTTTGTATCTCCATAGCCTGTAACCATAATAACAGGAAGATTTTTATTTGTTTTTTTAATCTGTTCTAAAATCTGAATACCATCCATACCAGGAATGCGAACATCTAATAAAACAACATCAAAATTATTGTTTTCTACTTTTTTTAATGCACTTACACCATCAGTTGTAGCAGTAACAGTATATCCATCTTGCTCTAAAATATTTCTAAGTGCATCAATCATCTCCTGTTCATCATCTATAATAAGAATATTATACATTTATAACCCCCTCTATCTCCCCCTTATCAGGGGAAGAAATAAATTATTTAACAATATGGCAAAAATACAGTTACAGTTATTCCTTTGTCAGAATTGGTATCGATTTTAATATGCCCTTTATGAGAAATTATAATACGTTTTGCAGAAAAAATTCCCAATCCTAATGCGTCTTTCTTTGTGGTAAAAAATGGTATCCCTACTTGATCAATATACACTTGAGAAATTCCACTACCATTATCTACAAATCTAATCGCAACTTCTTTTTTTCCAAAATCCAAATGTGTATTTACTTCAATAGTACCTCCCTCAGGAGTAGCAAACAAAGAATTGGAGAAAATATTAAGCAATGCCTGACTCAATTTATTAGCGTCAACCTCTGCTTTAGGTAAGTCTGCAGGATAACCTTTTATTAACTTAATATTTTGCATTTTACATTTTTCTTCAACAATTGAAAAAATCCCATCTAAAACCTTACTTAAAGAAACAACCTGTGTAAACAATTCTATTGGATTGGCAAGTTCAAGAAATATATCAATTTTCCTATTAAAACTTTCAACAGTATTAAAAATCACTTGCAATAATTTGTCTTCACCCTTTTTATATTTTTTCTTTTTCAAAAGGAATTGAGTATTTGTACTAATTATTCCCAATGGATTACGTATTTGGTGAACAACACCAAAAATTAATTCTTTCATAACTACTCTTTCCACTTTTAACATTTCTTCAATTTGTTTAGTTTTTTCTTGAACGTTTGTATCATTTATTTTCCCATCCACATCTTTCTTTCCCTCTAATATCTTTAATTTTTCTTTAAGTTGATTTATTTCTTGTTCCTTTAATGTTAATTCCCTTTTCTTATCCCTTAACTCTTCACTATTTTTTTCTCCTACTTTTTCATTTTCCCTAAATCTTTCAAGTGTTTTTTTGAATTCACTATTTAATCTATCTATTTCTTTTACTTTTTCTTCATATTTCGTACTTACTGTATTTTTCTCTTCTGCTAATGCCTGTAATTTTTTATTAAATCTATCTATTTGTTGTCCTTTATCTGCATTCTGCCTGTTTAATTCTACCTGCTCCTGCCTAAATAACTTAATATTCTCACTCCAATTATTCTCTTTCTCTTCAAACCGTATGTTTAAAAAATGCAACTCATCTTTAAGCCGTTTAACTTCCTGTATTTTTTCTTCGTAATTGGTATTTAGTATATTTCTCTCCTCTATCAATGCCTGCAATTCTTTTTTTAATCTATCTATCTGCTGTCCTTTATCTGCATTCTGCTTCTCTAACTTTTCCTTATCAGGCTCATACATCTTAATTTTCTCATTCCAATTCTTCTCCCTCTCTTCAAACTGTATAGCTAAAGACTGCAACTCCCATCTAACACGTTCAACTTCCTGTGTTTTTTCTTCGCATCTCGTAACTGCTATATCTCTTTCCTCAGCTAATAGACGCAATTCTTTATTAAGTTTATCTATTTGCTCAAATTCTTTACTATACTGTTTCCCTTTTAATTCTACCAGTAACGATACTAATTCTTTATTATATCTATTTATTTCTTCTGCATTTATCTCCAATTTATCTTTTTTAGATTTCACCTCATCAACAAATTTATCTGCAATTTTCTCTTTTGTTTCTAACCTTTCAGACAAAGAACTTATTTCACTTTCTTTTTGTCTTAATGATTCTAATTTGTCATTCCAGTTATTATTTTTTTCTTCTATCAACTTAACTAAGTCTTCTGTTTTATCCATTAACTTGCGTGATTCCTCTACTTTTTCTATATATAACATTTGCAATTCACTCAATCTCAATTGTTTAATCGTATTTTGTATATCAGTAGTCTTTTCCATCTTGTTTTTTTCTACACCTGATAATCTTGGCACAAATTTCAGATGTTCAGAAAACTTCCATTTAAAATCAGACATTTTAAAATCCCCCTCCTAAAACAATATGCCGATAAATCGGCAACTACATACTTCGTCCGCCTAAGCGTACTACTACCAATAAAAGACACTGGATTCCCGCTTACTACATGCGGAAGTGACGCTTCGCGTCACTTTGCTACTATTATAGTGCCATTTAAAACTTTACCTTCAACTTCTATCTGGTAAATATAAACTCCATTAGAAACAATTTCTCCATTTCTATTTTTTCCATCCCAAACATAAGAATTACCTGTACTGCTTAATTGCATATCGCAAACTTCAGCTCCGGTAATATCAAAAATTTTTGTTGAATTAACATAAGTATCACGTGGATTTTCAAAGTAGAACTCAATTACATCCCACTGTCCATCTCCATTTGGTGTAAATATTTTAGAAGGAGTAATCTGAACAATAGTAAATTCAGTTAAAGAAGCAGAAGCTTTAAGCATAAAATTTCCTAACTTAGATGTTTTTATAACAACTTTTTCTAAATTATTATCCACTTTTCCACCTAATTTCACCCACTCAACTCCATTATGCACAAAAACCGTAGGTTTAAAGTCCTCTTGAATAAAAGAAGCTTTGAACATTTGTGCTCTACTATTATTTCTATATTTAAAAGCAATTTCAATTGGTTTGTCAAAAGTGAAATTATTAATTTCTGCACCATTTTTTTCCTTTATCGCTTTTATTTCATAACTACCTAAAACTCTTTTTCCATCATCAATTTTCTTTTTTAACTGAAAACGAATGTCTTCTTTATATTTATTAGATTCTCCATAAATCAATTTGTTCATCTCTATAGGTAATTTTAAAGTAATTTCATCATTAAAAGCAATACTAATTTCTTTATTTATATTACTTATTTGCATTGATAATTTACTCTCATTACCGAAATAATCTACTGCCTTTATGATATAATAATATGTTTCAGATGTAGTAGTTGTTACTTCCATATCTACCCAATTCAATGTATCTTTAGATACAGAACTTTTCAATACATATTCACCATCAATATTAGCCGTACGGTAAATATGATATTCAGATAAATCATTTAGAACACTATCATCTTCATTTCTATTTGGTGCTTTCCAGTTAATAACAAAATAACCAGAAGCATTAAAATCACATTTTATACCTATTGGCTCTAATGGTGGAATCAAATCAATTCGTGGAGTCCCTTCAGCAATATTAGATAAATCAGATGTATTCCCTCTATCATCTACTGATTCAATAGCAATGTAATACTGGACACCCGGCAAAAAACCAGTTATAGTTTTTTCTTCTTTCTGACCTGTAGGCAAAGAAACCCAAGTATTTTGATAAGTAGTTGCATTATCAAAATCTGTTTGATTAGTTATCGCGATTGTTGAATATCGAACAAGATATCCTGTAGCTGTGCCAATATTTCCATCATCACCTGATGCTGTCCATGTCAGATGAATTGCTCCTTTTTCATCATTTTCACTAATAAAAGTAGATAAATTTGTAATAGCAGACGGTTTGGTAACATCCAATTGAGCCATTGCACTATTTCCAGTTTTATTAAAATCAATTGCTTGATTTGGTTTTTCGTCTATTGTTTCAATTGCAATATAGTAAGTAACACCAGGTGTTAATCCTGTAAGTGTCTTGGTTTCCACATTACCTGCTGATAAAGGAACCCAACTCTGAACATAAGTATTAGCATTATTAAAATCTGTTTGATTACTTATCGCACTTGTTGAATATCGGACAATATATCCCGTAGCTGTCCCAATATTTCCATCATCACCTGATGCCGTCCATGTCAAATTAATTTCTCCCTCAATTGAACCAGTAGTAGCTACTAAATCACCAATATTGCTAGGAACAGTAATATCATTTTTAGCAACTGCACTATTACCTGTAGTATTTGAAATAGCTCCCTGCTTACTTTCGATATCTACTGCTTCAATAGCAATATAGTAAGTAACACCAGCTGTTAATCCTGCAAGTATCTTGGTTTCTAGATTACCTGCTGATAATGGAACCCAATTCTGCACATAAGTATTAGCATTATTAAAATCTGTTTGATTACTTATCGCACTTGTTGAATATCGGACAATATATCTTGATGCTGTTCCTACATCCTGGTCATCACCTGTAGCTGTCCATGTTAAATTTATCTGAGTATGTTGCAAACCAGTAGTTGCAGCTAAATTTATAATAGCAGCAGGTGGTGCCACATCAATCTGAGTCGTAGCATTAGCATTGGCTGTATTAGAAAGACCTGCTTGATTTCCAGCCTCATCTTTTGCTTCAATAGCAACATAATAAAGAACACCTGATTGAAGCCCAGAAATAACTTTACTTTCAGCATTTCCTGTTGCTAAAGGAGTCCAACTTTGAACATAAATTGATGCATTATTAAAATCATTCTGATTTAGAATAGGAGCAGTAGAATATCGGACAATATAACTTGTTGCTGTCCCGCTATTTCCATTATCACCAACAGATGTCCAGTTTAGATTAAGCTGACTCTTCAAAGCACCTGTAGTAACAACTAAATTAGTTATGTTAGACGGTGCCACACTATCTATTTGTGATACTGCACTATTGCCTGTAGTATTAAATGATGGAGCATAATTCGGCACCTCATCAAAACCTTTAATAGCAATATAATAAGTAACACCATTTACTGGCATAGTAATAGTTTGATTTTCAGTATTACCATACGATAAAGGTGACCAACTTTGTGTATAAGTAGTGGCATTATCAAAATCAGTTTGATTATTTATCGGACTTGTTGAATATCGGACAAGATAACCTGTAACCGTCCCACTATTTCCCTCATCACCTGGTGCTGTCCATGTTAGATTTATTTCTCCTTCAAGAGCTCCTGTAGAAGCACTAAGATCCATAATTGAAGATGGTAAAGTTGTATCTAAAAGTACATTTATATCATTAGAATAATAAGGCCCAACTACAGTACTTCCAATAACTTTTATCTTAATTAAATTTGGAGTATTATGTCTTAATAGTGTAGATGTCCAACTACCACTTATCATATTACTACCAGAAGAAGGTGTTATGGTAAGAATTCCTGGGGCAGGTGACAAATCTGCTGATAATACTGCACTAATCGTAAGTGTATCAGTATTATTAACATCTATTGTATTATTTGCATCTAAAGCTTTAAGGACAGGATGAATTACCACATCAATATTCATAACTACACTTGATGAAGGTTGGACATCAAACACTAATTTTGTTGCAAGGACATTCGCTGTTGTATTCGCAGACTCAAATGTTCCGGTTAAATTTCCTTCCTGCCCTCCAGGAGTATCATCTGCACTTAACTTAAACATCTCATTGTCTACAACCGCTGTATATACTAAATTAGTGAATGTTACTACACCTGCCACTGCTGCTACTGAACTTGTTCCACTTAAACTACCTGTTCCTGTTTCAACTACTGTAACTGTATCTATAAAATTTACATCCTTTTTATCACTATTATTCCTTGCTTCTACTTGAGACTGTGTGTCAAATACATTACCTGATACTATTGTATTTGCTGCTTGCCCTGTCTCTTGTGGCTGGACAGTAAAAGATAATTTCGTTGCTACTACATCTGCCACCTTACTTGTATCTGACCCTTGTGTTAAACTTCCACTGTCCGCTTTTAATGTGAAACTCTCCTGGTCCGCATTCACATTATATGCTATCCCAGTATATGTTACCACTCCACTTACTGCTGCTACTGATGTTGTGCCACTTAAAAAACCAGCACCTGTCTCACTTAAAACTACTGAACTCACATAATCAGTATCCAACTTATTATCTGCATCTCTTGTCTCCACTTTTGGCTGTGTATTAAATACTACTCCACTTATTATGTCTCCATTCGGTACTCCACTATGACTTGCTGATTGTGTCCACACCAACTGACTTGCTACTATATCTGATGATAATAAACCAGTATCTGCTGCTGTTAAACTACCTCCACTTGCTCTTATTGCAAATGTTTCCCCCTCATTATTACCTGATACTGTATACTTTACTCCATTGCTACTGAAATTTGCTTCCCCAAGAACACAAGCTTTAGTTAATGTTCCTGCAAATGTTCCTACTCCACTTATTAAACTTAATGTTACTATTTGCGTTGAATCTGCATCTACTTTATTATCATCATCCTCTGGCTTTACTACTGGCTGTGTCTCAAATGCTAATCCACTTACTACTTCATCACTTACATCTACTCTCCTGCTATCTGCTGGAACTGTAGTCCATACTAATTTCGTTGCTACTACATCTGCTGATAATCCACTTGTATCTGCTGTTGTTAATGCACCTCCACTTGCTCTTAGGACAAATCCTTCACCATCATTATTTCCACTTACTGTATACTTTATTCCATTACCAACAAAATTTGCCACTCCACTTACACATCCTTCTGTTAATGTTCCAGCAAATGTTCCTGCTCCACCTACCAAACTTAATGTTACTGTTTCTACTGAATCTATATCTACATTATTATTTGCATCCACTGCCTTTACTACAGGCTGTGTCTGCCATACTAACCCACTCACTACTTCATCACTTACGTCTACTATTCTGGTGTCTGCAGGAAGCGTTGTCCATACTAACTTCGTAGCAACAATTGATAATGCACAACTTGAACCAGCTATATCTACTCCAGTTGTACCCATCATATCTGATGTCAAATTTGACTCTGAAACATCATCATCATCAACATTGAATTTCCAGAATTGAGTTTCTGTAGCAGTTAAAGTAGTTTTTAATTTAATTTTCACAACAATATCAGAAGAAGTAGTATTATTAGAAACACTCAATATGCCACCATCAAAACCTACATTAGGAGTCCCAAAGGTAATATCATTAGAAACAGGAGTAGTAACTGTTGAAGTTACTGCACCTGATAATGCAATTTCTGCAATATTAGTAATTACTGCTGTACTTGAGCCATCTAAATGTATTGTGAACTGATCTATTTTTATTGCCTGATTTCCCGTACTCGCAGGATTACTGATTTTAAAGCAAAGTATCTGAACACCTGTTGTAACACCACTTATTGAATCAATAGATACTGAATTACTTCCAGCACCATCTCCTGTTAACACTGCACCATCATATACAGCAGGCTGAAAAATAACGTATGTGTTATTTCCACTATCATTTCCATCAGTCACAATAATCGAAGAAGAAGCATTACAATCTTTTAAATCAACATAACTCAAATTTACTGTACCGTTATTAATTACATCAAACTGACTTCCTGCTAAATCAGACTTTAAAGAAATTAAATTGCCTACACCTCCAGTTAATGTCCAAGTTCCATTCACAGTAATACTTCCTGCATCATCACAAGTAATTATTGAACCTGCAGTCGTATTAGTAAAAATCCCGTTAATTTTTATTGCATCAGCATTAATATTACCATCAGACGCATAAGTATGTCCTGTCCAAACATACAATTCAACTCCTGCATTAACAGTTAAATTAGCTCCACTTACATTATAAAGAATATCAGCATCACCATTATCTGCACCTGATAAATCAGTATTGTTAATTCCAGCACCACCTGTTTCTTTACGCAAAATTAAATGATTTTGGTACAAATTAAATCCACTTAAGTCAGCATCAAGAATTATAGTAACTAAAGTAGCTTTTTCTGTTTCATTATCTAAGTAAACACATATTTTGTCATTAGTAGTAACATTTACAGCTACTGAATAAACACCATTTGCTCCTGTTACAAAAGTAGTTGCAACACCACCATTAACTGATATTGCCATATTTTTGCCAGAACCAATATTAGTCACTCCCTCATCCGTGTATACGGTACCGCTCATTGTTCTGCTTGTTGCAAAAACCTGGCCCGTTAATAGTAAAATAAAAGCAATAGGTAATAGATTAACCATTCTAAAATTCAACAAACTCATATATTTGATATGATTTATGTAGCTGCAAAGCGTAAGCTTTGCTGTCTTTAACCTTGCAACTACTTTTTTAGCAGAGCTTCGCTCTGCGGCTACAATAACATTGGATATTTTTAGAACCGCTAACCTGTTATTCATTTCCTCTCCTCAGGTAAAATCAAAATCTGCCCAGACTCAACAATCCCTTGCTTAATTCTATCTTTGTTAAGATTATAAATACTAACCCACCGAGATTCATCATTATATAACTTTATTGCTATAGATTTTAAAGTATCACCTTTTTCAACTACATAAGTATTTTTATCTACCTTTATAGATGTTGTATTTTTTACAGTTATTTTATTTAATTTTTCTCTTGCATCTACTTCAGATTTTAGAGCTTTTGTCATTTCTTTATTATATTGCTCAATTTTTTTTGTTAATTCTTCTGCTTCTTTTTCTTTATTTTTTTCATTTTCTGCAGATAGGGCTTCTAAATTCTTTTTATAGTTTTCAATCTCCTCTTTTAGTTTTTGAACCATTTGTGCAGACTCTTCTGCTTCTTTTTGGATTTTTTCAATTTCTTCTTTTGGTACCATAGGAATATATCCGAATTCATCATCTGACTCCGGAAGCACATCTCCAAATTTCACTCCAAAAGAAATGCGATGTGAACCAAAAGTATTTTTTATTCCACTTAATGGATATTGAACTGCATAATCAAACTGTATGTTTCCAGAATTATATCCGATTCCAACACTCAAATCATTGTCTGCTCTGCTTCCAGTTTTAACACCGCCTCTTAGTGCAAAACATCTTTCAAAAAACCAGTTCTCAGTTCCAAAATATACATCCCAATCTTTATTAGTATATGCAAAATCTACAACAAAATCGCTTGCATGATAACGATACGCAAAACCTAATTTTAAACTCATAGGAACAATATCTTTGTCTTTTAAACCTAAATCCGGTTGATTTATATTATAAGCTGTAAGTGCAAATGAATAACTTGGAAATGGTCTATAGAGCAAACCTGTATCAAAACTAAAATTTGTTTTTGTATACCCTTTTTCCAAAAATAATGGGTCAACTTTTGTATAGATATCTTCACTTAAACCTCTGGATAAACCTTTAACATTTATACCGGCAGACAACTGAGAAAATATCTTATTGCCATAAGAAAGAACAAACGTATGTTCCTGATAATAATTAACAAGATGAAAATTTACATAACTTATTCCAATACCAGTAACCTCATCAAGAGGAGAAACAACCGATACAAATCCATCCCCTAAAATACTTTTATCAGAAAGTCCAAGGTAAAGTCTGTCATAAGCAGTCATTATTTGAGCATTTTTAATATTAGTAAGTCCTGCTGGATTATAATAAATCGCACTCGCATCATTTGCCAATGCAGAAAAAGCATTACCCATTCCAAATGATCTTGCCCCAACACCAAGATCCTCAAAATCAGCATAACCAATTGAAGAAAAAAATGATAAAATTATAAATGTAGAAAAGCATTGCAATACGTCTCTACCCCTACCCCATTTTGTAATTTTTACCATGATTATTATATAATGCAATTTTCGTGCCAATATTACATAGAAAATGCGAATTAAACTCTAATAAAACAAAGGGGTTTTAAGAGATGAAAATATTTAACCCAAATATGTAAAATAATACAGCTAAATGCTGTAAAATTTTACAGCTATGTGGTTATATTTGACACAATATGGACATGAAATATTCATAATCATATAATTTGTCAGGCAGGATGCCTGACAACAGACTTATTTGCAATAGGTAATGTTATATTATGTTTTTTGATTTTGTAATAAATATCTGTTCTTGTGATTTTAAGAATTTTTGATGCTTGGGCTATTTTATAATTTACTTCTTTTAAAACATCAGTAATCTTTTGTTTTTCTATATCATCAATTATTTTTTTAAGACTATGTTTACTACCTATTTTTAAATTGTTTGTATATCTGAAATTTTTTAAAAAACTCGATGAAGATACTTTATATTTTTTAATTTTATCAGACAATACACTTCTATCTATTCCAAGAAGTTTTGATGCCTTACTTTTATGATAATTCGTTTGCATTAAAGCTTTTATCAGCAATTCCCTCTCAATTGCATTAAGCATCTGTTTTAAGGAAATTTCCCCCTTTAGCAAAGGGGGATTAAGGGAGATTTTATGTGACAAAGCATTATCTGTCAATTTAATATGCTCCGGAAGAATTATATCTCCCTCTGTTAATAATACTGCTCTTTTAATAGTATTTTTTAACTCCCGCACATTACCAGGCCAACTGTACTCACTGAGAATTTCCATTGCATTGTGAGCAACACCTTTGATTTTCTTGCTAAGTTCACAATTGGCTTGTTTCAAAAAATGTTCAACTAATATTAGTATATCTTCTTTTCTTTCCTTGAGTGACGGCAAATTAATAGTAAATTCATTTAACCTGTGATATAAATCTTCACGAAATAGACCTTTGGGCATTAGTTCATCAAGATTTATATTGCTTGCAACAACTATACGAATATCAACCCCTATTTCTTTTTTATCTCCAAGATGTTGAACTTTTTTTTCCTGCAAAACACGCAACAACTTCATTTGAACAGTTTGTGATAAGTTACTAATTTCATCAAGAAATAAAGTGCCCCCATCTGCAAGTTCAAAATGTCCAGGCTTCACCTTGTCAGCGCCTGTAAAAGCACCTTTCTCATAACCAAAAAGTTCACTCTCAACTAAATTTTCAGGCAATGCCCCACAATCTATCGCTATAAATGGGCCTGTTTTTCTTTTACTTAGTTCATGAATAAATCTTGCAATCAACTCTTTTCCTGTACCAGAAGCACCTTGAATTATTACTGTCATATCCGTTGGTGCAACGCGTTTCACTTCATCAAGCATCCTTTCCATTTTCTCGCTTTTACAAATAATTTTTGTTTTTTCTTCATGCTTCTGTAATCTTTCTTTAAGTAAATAAACCTCTCTGCCTAATTTTTTAATTTCAATAGCTTTTTTAATCACAATTAACAACTCGTCATTGTTAAATGGTTTGGTCAGGTAATGGAAGGCTCCTTTTTTCATTGAGTCAACAGCTGATTTTATCTCTCCATAACCTGTAAGCATTATAACAGGTAGACTTTCTTCTATATTTTTAATTTTCTCCAAAACTTCAATTCCCTTCATTCCAGGAAGATTAATATCTAAAAATACTAAATCTATAGATTTGTTTTCTAATATGAAAATAGCTTCTCTGCCTCCAAATGCACTTATAGTTTCATATCCTTCACTTTGAAGTAAATCAGAAAGGGAATTACAAAAATCTTTTTCGTCATCAACAATAAGAATGGTAGGCATATAAGTATTACTTAATTGGAAGGGAAATAATAAATGTTGTTCCTACATTTAATTCACTTTTCACTTTAATATCGCCACGATGAGCTTCAATAATTTGTAATACTGTAAAAAGCCCAAGTCCTATACCTTTTTCTTTGGTTGTAAAAAAAGGAGTGAATAATTCTTTTAAATGTTCTTCTTTAACACCTTTACCTGTATCAACAAAAGTCATAACAATTTTTTCGCTTTTTGGATCTACACTTAAGTCAATATTTATTTCTCCACCTTCAGACATAGCATCTATTGAATTAGAAATTAAGTTTACAACCACATGCTCCAAATAATGTTTATTTATATTTATGTATTGCAATTCTTCTTTTGCACATTTCATTCTAACATTAACTCCTGCTCCATTTAATTTTGGTTGCATTATTTCTATTGCTTTTTCCAGTATCTCTCCTATTCTACACCGTTCAAATTTCATTGTCTCAGCCTTAATAAGCACCATCTCAAACATATCCTGAAGAATATCACTAGCACGTTGTATATTTCTTTGTATAGTATTTAAAGTTGAAATGATTTTTTCTGAACCTTGAATTTCTTTTTTTAAAAACTGAGCTGATAAATCAATTATACTTAAAGGAGTACGTAATTGATGCACAAGAGATGAAGTCAATTTATGCAGCAAGGAAAACTTTTCTTCTCTAATGAGTTGCACCTGCATCTGTCTTATCTTTTCAGATGCTTCTTGAAGTTCATCATGGACTTTCAATAATTCCTGTTCCCCGGTTTTCTTAATATGAGAATGCATCTTTGCATTTTCAATTGCAACGCTTATCAAAGAAGCAGCTGTATTTGCCTTATGTAAATCATGCTCAGTAAAATGCTCAATAATATTTCTACGATTAATATTTAAAATCCCTAATACTTTATTATTTTTTATCAAAGGCACAACAATAGAAGATGTTATAGGATTTTTCCTTTGCACACCTTTTTGTTTTATATGTTTAAATCTTGGATCATTTTCTAAACCATCTATTAGAAGCAGTGGTCTCCTATTTTTTACTACATACCCGGATATTCCTTCACCAACAGACATTTTGGTTGCACTTATAATTTCTTTAGATAAACCATTTGAATCAACAATATATAGTTGTTTTTTGTTATCATCAAAAAGCATTAAAGAAGCATCATCAGCTCTCAATTCTTCTACAGTAGAATCAATAATAACCTTCGGCAACTCATTGAACTCTAAAGTTGAAAAAACATCCATCGTTCTTTCATACATAGCAACCATTTCTTTCAATTGGTATTTTTCTAATGTTTTTTCTATTATAACAACCACATCCTCAACATTCATAGATTTATTAATAATTCGGTCAAAATATTCCATTTTTGCATCTTTAGTATTCTTACAAATTACAACTCTTTCTATTCTGGAGTCCATTTCTTTTATCTTTCTCATTACGCTAATAGTTTTTTTGTCTACTATCTTTGTATTAATAATAATTACACCAAATTTGTTCTCTTTTATTGTTTTTATCCCTTCATCAGAATTAGAAACAACTATTGCTTCATAACCTTTATTTTTTAACTTAGAATATAATTCGTTTTGGACTTGATTATTATCAATTATTAGGATTCTTGTTGGAATTTTGGATAACATTTTAGTCTTGTTTTTTTTGAATCGTTACTTTTTTTGAATTCATTATTTTACCACACTCCTAAATTTTCAATATATCGTCTCCTTTCCGAAGTTTATCACATATAACTTCATTTTATCAAAACCATAGATTTATTTTATACCACTTAAAACTATACCGCGGACAAAGAATTTCTGATTAAAGATATATACAATTAAAACAGGTATCAATACTATAGTCGCAGCTGCCATAAGTAACGTCCAATCTGTGCTATATAAACCCTGAAAAGAAGCAAGACCAACTGGCAGTGTTTTCATTTCCATAGAATTGGTAACAATTAATGGCCACATAAAATCATTCCAACTACCTAAAAATACAAAAGTAGCTAAAGTTGCCAATGCTGGTTTAGAAAGAGGTATTATTATGTTCCAGTATACTCTAAAAGTACTGCATCCATCTATTATAGCCGCTTCTTCTAAATCTATAGGTATAGTCATAAAGAATTGCCTTAACATAAATGTACCATAAGCAGTAAAAAGGCCAGGCAAAATAAGCGCCTGATATGTATCAATCCAGTTTAATTTTTTTAATAAAATAAAAACAGGTATCATTGTAACCTGGCCTGGAACCATCATAGTCCCTAAATATGCCAGAAACAATTTATCCCTTCCAAAAAATTTAAGCCGCGCAAAAGCAAATGCAGCTAATGACGAAGTCACTACTTTTCCAAATGTAACAGAAATAGCAATAATTACACTATTGATGAAAAACATACCGAATGGAACTGCGTTCCAGGCATTTATATAGTTCTCCCATTTTATTGGATTTGGTATCCATTTAGGAGGAAAAGTAAATACATCACCGGATTCTTTTAAAGAAGTAGACAACATCCATAAAAATGGCATAATCATAATTATACTTCCTGTTAATAACATAGCATATAGTATTATTTTAGTTAGTAAACTTTTTTTCATTGATAGTGTACCTTTTTACCTAAAAATTTCCATTGAAACATAGTTACACTAAAAGCTAAAAAGAACAAAACCCATGCAATTGTAGTTGCGTAACCCATTTTAAACCATTGAAATGCATTATTATATATATAGTATGCAATTGTAGTTGTAGCCCCAGCTGGACCACCACCTGTCATCACAAAAGCTTCACCAAAAATTTGTAGAGTTCCTATCATTCCCATTATTATTATAAAAAAGTGGACAGGTGCAAGCATGGGAAAAGTAATGTAAAAAAATTGCTGCCTTTCACTGGCTCCATCTATATATGAAGCTTCATAAAATTCTTCAGGAACCCCTTGAAGACCTGCAAGATATAAAAGCATATTATAACCTGCGCCTTTCCATATCCCCATCATCATCAAAGCAGGTTTTGCCCATACAGTACTTGAAAGCCAATCAGGACCTCTAATTCCAAATTTCGCTAAAAAACTATTCAACAAACCAAAATCAGGATTGTATATCCACCTCCATACCAAAGCACACGCAATCAGTGATGATATAACAGGTAAAAAATAAATTGTTCTAAATACTATTATACCTTTAAGTTTTTGATTCATAAACAAAGCTAAAGCAAGAGAAACTGTCATCCCTATAGGTATACCTAAAACAAAGAAAAGAGTATTCCCTAAATATTTCCAAAACAACGGATCATTTGCTACTAATGTATTAGCAACTATATCACGATGAAAACCAAGTAAATTTATAAAATTAGAAAATCCTATATATCTTATCTCTGTAAGTATATCCCAATCAGTAAAACATAACATAAGAGAAGCCAAAACAGGAAGGAAGGTAAATGTAAAAAAACCTAACATGTTGGGTGCTAAAAAAGAAAACCCAATTAAATTCTGTCGTAATTTTTTTGAAATCATAAGTTTTTAGCTATGGTATATAACGTATGCTATATACCATATATTTAATATTATATATAAAAAATTAAATATGTAAAGCCTAAAATTGCAGCTAATGTATGTCCTTACTAGTGGTAGTCGCAGGCTTCAGCCTGCGGTATTTCACGCCCGCATAGGCCGGGCGTCTACCAAATACCTATAACTGAGGAATTACTTTACACTTAGCTTAGGTTCCAAGTTCCCAAGACGCCAAATATTTTTTTTGTTCTTGTGTTAACTTATCTATTTTAAATCCCATAGCATTAAGCTTATATTCAGCGATTTTATTATCAATATCTTCAGGTACAGAATAAACTTTTTTATCGAGTGACTTAAATTTCTTAATCATATATTCCGCTGAAAGTGCCTGATTTGCAAAACTCATATCCATCACATCTGCAGGATGCCCCTCAGCAGCAGCTAAATTAATAAGCCTACCTTCACCTAAAAGACAAATCTTTTTACCATTTTTCAAAAAATACTCCTCAATAAAATCACGTATTACTCGTTTGGATTTGCTGATTTCCTTTAAACCATCTATATCTATTTCAACATTAAAGTGACCAGAATTTGCAACTATTGCTCCATCTCTCATAAGCAGAAAATGTTCTTTTCTTATAACATTTACATCACCAGTTAAAGTTACAAAAACTTTTCCTATTTTTGATGCTTCTCTTATTGGCATAACTCTAAAACCATCCATTGCAGCTTCCAATGCCCTTATAGGATTTATCTCAGTAACTATAACATTTGAACCCATACCTTTAGCACGCATTGCAAGACCTCTGCCACACCATCCATATCCACATACAACAAAATTTATACCGGCAAGTAACAAATTAGTAGCCCGTATTACACCATCAATTGTACTTTGCCCTGTACCATACCTGTTATCAAAAAGATGTTTTGTACTTGCATCATTAACAGCAATTATCGGATATTCCAAAACGCCATTTTTTTCCATACTCTTTAATCTTATCACACCTGTTGTTGTTTCCTCAGTTCCACCAATAATATTTGGCAAAAGCTCTCTTCTTTTGGAATGAAGTATAGAAACTAAATCTGCGCCATCATCCATTGTAATAACTGGTTTAAAATCTAATGCCTTCATTATATGTGAATAATAAGTTTTATTATCCTCACCTTTTATAGCAAATACCGGAATTTTGTCATTTATAACTAATGAAGCAGCTACCTCGTCTTGAGTTGACAATGGATTAGATGCACACAACATAACATCTGCTCCTCCAACTTTTAATACACTTGCAAGATTTGCTGTTTCAGAAGTAACATGAAGACATGCAGAAATTTTAATTCCTTTTAAAGGTTTCTCTTTTTGAAATCTATTTGCAATAAGCTTCAAAACAGGCATTTGTTCTCCTGCCCATTCAATTTTTAGTTTCCCTTTTTTTGCCAAATTTTTGTCTTTTATATCATATTTCATAAATTATTCTCCTATTTTCTCTTATTCCCCCTTTGCAAAAGGGGGATTTCACTATCCCTCTATTTCTTCTTTAAGTATTTTTGCTTTATCTGTCCATTCCCATGTAAATTCTTGTTCAGTTCTTCCAAAATGACCATACGCAGCTGTGTTTCTAAATATTGGTCTACGCAATTTTAAATGATCAATTATACCACGTGGAGTAAGTGGAAAATGTTTTCGGACAAGATTTATCAATTTTTCTTCCGCAGCTTTTCCTGTGCCAAAAGTATTAACCATAACTGAAGTTGGTTCAGCTACTCCTATTGCATAAGAAACCTGCAATTCACATTCATCAGCAAGACCTGCAGCAACAATATTTTTTGCTATATACCTTGCCATATAACAAGCAGAGCGATCAACTTTAGTAGAATCTTTCCCGGAAAAACATCCACCTCCATGTCTTCCCATTCCACCATAAGTATCTACAATTATTTTTCTTCCAGTAACCCCTGTATCTCCTTGAGGACCACCAGTTACAAATTTACCTGTAGGATTAACAAAAATTTTTGTTCCTTTATCTAATAGTTTTGCAGGAATTATAGTCTTTATAACTTTTTCGAAAATGTCTTTTTTTAAGGTAGAATATTTAACATTTGGATTGTGCTGCGCTGCAATTACAACAGCATCTACTCTTTTAGGCCTTCCCTTTTCATATTCTACTGTAACTTGAGATTTTCCATCTGGACGTAAATATTTTAATATATTCTTCTTACGCAATTCAGTAAGACGCCTCACTAATTTATGTGCTAACATTATTGGCATTGGCATAAGTTCAGGAGTATCATTTACTGCATATCCAAACATCATTCCTTGATCTCCAGCTCCTTCTTTATCAACACCCATAGAAATATCAGGAGATTGCTCTTGTATTGCGGTAACTACAGCACAAGTCTCCCAATCAAAACCCATTTTCGCATCTGAATAACCAATCTCTTTTATTGTATCACGTACAACTTTAGGCATATCAACATAACAACTCGTGGTAATTTCACCAGCCACCATTGCCAAACCAGTAGTCACCAATGTTTCGCAAGCCACACGCCCCATTGGATCATCTTTCATTATAGCATCCAGTATTGCATCTGAAATTTGATCGCAAACTTTATCTGGATGTCCTTCTGTTACAGATTCAGAAGTAAAAATAAAATTTTTATCCTTCCTCATTTTTAATCCTCCTTAATTATATTAAACTAAAAACTTACATTAGTTTTACGTTTTTCGATTTCCATTTTGCGTTTAAAAACTCAACTAATACCAGCCATATAAAATATGGCAACCATAATATACGTTTAAATCTATACGGTTGCAAGATTAAACGATACAACCATTCTAAACCAAGCTCTTGTAAAATTTTAGGAGCCCGCGAAACCCTACCAGAAATCACATCAAAACTCCCGCCAACACCAATACATACAGAATTTATTTTATCTCTATTATTATATATCCACTTCTCCTGCCTTGGCTGACCTAATCCAACCAATAGAATATCTGTAGCAGAAGAATTAATTCTATTAATTATTTCACCTTCCATATTTTTATCAAAATATCCATTTTGAACACCAGAAACATTCATTTTAGGAAATTTTTGCTTAAGTTTTAAAATTGCATCTTCTACTATTCCAGGCAAAGATCCAAAAAAGAAAATAGAACTCCCATTTTCTTCTGAAAATTTACATAAACGTGGAATCAAATCTATACCGGCAATTCTTTCTTTCAAAGATTTACCAAGTAACTTAGATGCTAATATTATTCCCATACCATCAGCCAAAACTAAATTTGCAGTATTCATTATTTTCTTAAATTCTTTATCTCTTTTTGCCTGAATACCTGTTAATGCATTAATTGATACTATATTACAAAATTTTTTTTCTTTTATAGACTTTTTTATTACATCTATTACATCATTTAAAACAACATTATCCACTTTGACATCTAAAATGTCAATTTTTTTCAGCACAGAATTCACTTCTTTAATTGCTTTTTAAGATAATCAATAACTGCAACAGGTGTAGGATCAACTTTATTTAAGATGGCAACATAAATACTTACGAAGTCACCTAAACAGATTAAAGACATTAATCTAGACAGCAAATTACCTCCCGATGAATACACTTCTTGAACACAACCTGCTCTTTTTGTTATTATTGATTTTGTTATCTCTATTCTCTTTTTTATTCTTGATAAATCTGAATCATCTCTTAAAAATATAGCTGCAAAATTTTTCAATTTGTCTTTTAAAATATCCCACCCTACTACTTCATTATGATTCATTTCTGGCAATAAACTAACAAAAGCAAGTACCTTGCCATTTTCAGTTAATTGTCCTTTCCAACGCAAAGCAACAGCTTCTGTCCAATCTGATACTCCATAAACTACTACTGGTTTATTATGTAATTTTGTAGCTATTTTCTTTGCAAAATTTGAATTTATTGAAACATCTGGCGCATATTGTTTTGTTAGCTTTCGCAATAGAAAAATCATATCTTGAATTTCTTTTCTTTTATTATCAATTAATCCTAACTTGTTCATCAAAACTAATATAGGCAGGAATAAATATCCTAAAGCAGTTCTTGGCGGATACCCTGTTGGAATAAAAACCGTTGGAACATTATCTTTCTTGGATAATTCAGACAACTCTCCCCCTGTTGTAATACATATAATTTTTGCTCCGATTTTTCTTGCAGCTTTATAGGCACTAATAGTCTCCTCAGTATTTCCGGAATAACTCACTGCAAATATAAGTGTGTTTTTATTAACCCATGACGGTAATATATAATTTCTGTTAACTACAATTGGTATTTTAGTTTCAGAATTTAAATATGCTTTTAACAAATCTCCACCTATTGCTGAACCACCGAGCCCTGTAACAATAACAGAAGATATCCTGCTTAATTTTTTGGGCAACTTGAAATCACATGCCAACTTATAAGCATATTCACATTGCTCTGGAAAATCCATAAGCAGTTTCAACATATTTTTTTTATCTATTTTCCTAATTTCTTCAACATTCAAAACCATTTTTACCCTCCTTTATATTCACTATCATCAAAATTCTTTAACAACTGTATACCTTTTTGTAATGCTACTATTAACAAATTTTTTTACTTCATCTGCTGTTGACATTGCAAATATTTTACCAACATAATCTTTTGCTTCTCTTAACGTCGTAGAACGAATTATCTTTTTCACCTCTGGAATAGCAATAGGAGACATACTTAAGCTATCCAACCCTAATCCAAGTAATATTGAAGTATATATAGAATCTCCTGCCATTTCTCCACACATTCCAACTACTATATTTGCTTTATGCGCTGCATCAATGATTAATTTTATAGAACGTAAAATTGCAGGATGTAAAGGATTGTATAAATGTGCAATATTTTCATTTATCCTATCAATTGCCAAAGTATATTGAATTAAATCATTAGTTCCAATACTGAAAAAACTAACTTCTTTTGCTAATATATCAGCAATCAAAACTGCTGATGGAACTTCTATCATTACACCTACCTCAATATTCTCGTCAAAAGCAAAACCATCTGTCTTTAATTCCTTCTTTGCCTCTTCCAAAAATTCTTTTGCTTTCTTTAATTCTTCTACACTTGATATCATTGGAAACATTATTTTTAATTTACCATAAGCACTTGCGCGCAATATTGCACGTAATTGCACTCTAAATATATCAGGATGCGCCAAGCAAAGTCTGATTGCTCTTAATCCTAAAAATGGATTCATCTCTTTGGCAAGATTTAAATGTGATAAAAATTTATCGCCACCAACATCAAGAGTTCGCAATATAACTGGTTTTGGTGCCATTTCCTCAACTACAAATCTATACGCATTAAACTGTTCTTCCTCACTCGGAAGATTTGGCTTGTTTAAATACAAAAATTCTGTTCTATATAATCCTATGCCCTCTGCTCCATGTTTATGAACAAGTGGAATTTCTTCCGGAATTTCAATATTTGCATTAATCTTTATTAGATAATCATCTTTTGTCTGTGCTTTTAAATCTTTTAAATTTGCAAGTTCACGTTCAAATGCAATAAATTTTTCCAGCTCAATAGAATATTTTTTAATAGTTTCTTCATCTGGATTTATTAAAATTATACCCCTATTGCCATCAACTATTACAATATCACCCTCTGTTACTTTCTCAGTAACATTACCTAAACCCACAACTGCCGGAATTTGCAATGCACGTGCCATTATTGCAGTATGTGAAGTTTTGCCGCCAATATCAGTTGCAAAACCTATAACTTTTTCTTTGTGCATAGTTGCAGTATCCGAAGGTGAAAGATCTTTTGCAAAAACTATGACTTCTTCTTTAAGATCAACCAATGTTTCTCTGTTTTTACCAACAAGATTTTTTAGGACACGTCTGCCTACATCTTTTATGTCATTTCCACGTTCTTTAAAATATGGGTCGTCTACAGACTCTATCATTTGAGTAAGCTTTGCCAAAGATTGAGAAAATACGTGTTCAATATTGAATTTTGATTTTTTTACTTCGTTTATTGTATCAGCAGTAAGCATAGGATCATCAAGTATTAATAGATGCGCTGTAAAAATATTAGCGTGCACTTTCCCTATTTCTTTACCAAGCTTGTCTTTTAATACTATTATTTCCTGCCTGGTTTTTTTTAAAGCAATTTGAAATCTGGTAATTTCATTTTTTACATCAGATATATCTATTGAATATTTAGAAATAACAATATCTTCCGGACTATATATAAAAGCTTTCCCTATAACTATCCCGGCAGATGCAGAAATACCCTTTAAAGTATTTGATTCATTCATAATAATTCCTGCCATTTCATAGAAATCCTTGCCATTATTCTTTTTCTCCAAATTTAATTTTTATAAGTTTTTCCAAAGCATTAAGCATTTCGTTTGCATCTGACCCTTTTGACATTATTTTTATTTTAGAACCAAACGGAGCTGCTAAAGTCATTATCCCCATTATAGACTTACCATCTACCTGCTGGACGCCTTTTTTCACAAATACTTCACTTTTATACTGATTTGCAAGTTTAACAAAAAGTGCAGCAGCACGCAAATGCAATCCAAGTTTATTTGCTATCTCAACTTCTTTCTCTAAATAATTAGCTTTAGTTGTCATAATATTTTTTTATCATTATCATATTTATTAAAATCCAAAATATACGCTAATTGTGCATATTATTATTATTATATATAAAAGCTTTGTTGCTGTTATTTGGAACTTTAACGCAACTGTTAGCAAAAGAATAACGCTAAAAAAAAATATATTCCTAATAAATTCTATGTCTAAAAGTTTAAATTTATCCCATGAAAAAAGCAATGCAATAACACATCCTGCCATAATTGCACCAATAAGATATAATCTTTCCACAAGTTTTTGAATATTCAAATTTCTTATGGTTGATATTATCCCCAAACCACTGTTATACGCTTTTATAAATCCTATACATCGCAAATAAAAATGAGGAATATTGTATATTATTAAAAAAACTACAGGACCCAAGATAATACTGCATTGATTTTTCACAGAAAGCATAGTTATCGTTGTTCCTAAAAGAGCAATTAAAGGACGCCATGCTGACCAAAAAAATGAATCCCCAAGTGCAGCTAAAGGACCCATCATATTTGATTTAATATCATCAATAACTTTTGTATTTTCCTCTGTGCCACAGGCTATCTCTTCTTCTTTTTTAAGGATAACCCCCAAAATTATACCAGTCATATATGGATGTGTACTAAATGGCTTCAAATGTCTCTTTAATGCAGAAATCCTTTTTATTTTATTTGGATAGAGTTTCCTTATTGCAGGAATAATCGCATATAAAAATCCAACACTTTGCATTCTTTCAAAATTCCAAACAGTTTCAACAAAAAGCGAGCGATACATTGTAACTATTAAATCGAATCTAGAAAGTTTCATTAGCAAATCTCTCCATCTTTTTGAAATTTTCTCATTTCAAATGCCATCAATATTGCAATAGATAACACAATTAAAAATAAAATTATCTTGCTAAACCCTGCTACTGCTAAAAGAATAACAACAAATAGGTAACTTCCAATAAAAAATGAAATAAACTTTTTTACACAAAACATATTTATTATCACAGCAATTCCTATCGCAGGAAAAAATTTCCAGGATAACCTCAATCCATCTTTAATCTGATGCGGCAGTGATACCAATATATCCAACAAAATTCTATCTGCCAGAAGTGTTGCAATAAAACATAGTATAAACCCCTTAAAAAATGAAAGCACTACTGCCGCTCCAGTGATTAAATCAATAGCAACTGTATTTCCCTGTGATGCATACATAGAAACTCTATGCGATAAATTCGCATTGAATTCCCTTAAATGAAAATCCATCCATTTACCAACAAGACCCAATGGAATTGCTAATGCCACTGAATATGCCATTATGATATCAGAAGGCAACTTATGACTAGAAAGTAAAGATATAGCAAATGTCACACCTAACACAGATGCCAAAGATGAATCAGGAGGAATACTTGCTCCAACTGGAAGCATATTTATCCATATCAACTGTAGTATTGCACCAATAATCAAACCTGTATGTATATCCCCCAACAACCATCCTGTTATTGTTCCAGCAACCAATGGCTGAGAAAACATTAGCTCACCAATCGCTCTGCCCTCTAAATTAAATAACCCACCTAAAATTCCTACAATTATTGCTTTTTGCATTTTATAATCCTTTGAATTCCTGAGTAATTACTACATTCCACTTTTCATTTGGTTTAAGACTAAATTTCCAGTTTGGAAAAATAACAGAACTCTGATAAGATTTTTCCAATTTACCGACAGATTGTGAAATTGTTTCTATTGGAAAACGCCATAATTTTATATCTTTATTAAATTCAAATATCATCTCAAATTTATGCCACCCATCTACAACCCTAAATTCTTTCACACAATCTATCTCTCCAACACTTCCCATAGTTCGATCTTTAATATTTATGTTTGTAAATTTGTAATACCTATCTGAAGCATCACCTGTCAACATTGACAAATTAAATTCCACTCCAAACCATAAATTTATGTCACTTACGGATAAATTTGTTAATTCATAATTAATTTTTAATTTTGATTCACCTTTTGCAACCTGTATTATTTTTTTTATTTTTACAGGATATTTTCTATCAGAAACCCATACGTTTCCATCACGAACTAACTCTAATAATAATTTGTCATCTGCTTTTGTTATTTTATAACTATAAGGCTGATTAATAAAATCGCCCTGCTCACTGTAGTTACATCCAGCAAAATCTTCAAGTTTAGTATTATTTCCCAAAAAATGGTCCAAAAGAGACACTCTACGATACCAATCATATTTCAACAATTTTTCCAATCCTACTTCAAATGTACGTGACAAATCATGAATACTGCCAGCATTAGTTAAAGAAGTTGCCGAAGTATGCAATTTATCAAAAGATAAATCTTTATGATAAGCTTCTTTTCGCCTTGCAAGTGTATTTAAAATATTAAATCCATAAGGCTTACAATCCATTTCAAAAATTGACCCACCATCTAAGGGATCAACATATATATTTAACTTGTTTGAATTTATCAAAACTTCGGTAAATCCATCGCAATCAAAATCAATTTCTTCAGTTTTTTGCCAATCTACATTGCCATAGTTAATTGTATCAATCAAATTTTCTGCATTAATTAAATGATTATATAAACTATAACGAAGATGATTGAGGTATATCCCTCCAAATATTCCATGCCAATATGCACAACTTGCCTGTCCTTTCCACAATTCATCTTGTGCTTTTTCCAATACAGGCATATTTGGGGATGTTTTTCTTGTTTTTTTTATTAATTTATTCACTTTACTACTAACATAAAACATCTTTTTTTGTATATTATTAGCTTCTGGATATTTCACAAGAAAATTTCTCCAAAATCCACCTTTAAAAAATTTACCAACATTTTCATATTTTCCTGTTTTTTTAAGTTCTTCCATGTATAATTGATATTCTAAAGTTGTTTCTGCAGGCAACGCCCACTCCATCATTTCTGCATAAGAACCACATGGAATATAAAAACGCCCAAGTGGTGGAAAATTTTGCATATTTTCAGCAAATGTCGTAGTAATTAACCATTCTTTATTTGATTCTAATGCAGAAAAAAAGTTTTCCAGCCATTTTTTTTCGTATACCCATTCATAAGTATGCGGCCATATCCCAAATTTCTCTCCATCATCAACAATAACAACAGTATTATTTCCTGATTCTGTAGCGATGCTTCTTAAAAATTCTATTACTTCCTGTGGTTGTCTAAATGGAATAAAATACCTGAGTTGCTGACTTATAGGGAAAATTTTAAGCAAACAGGATTGTTCTTCAGTTGTAAAATAACCATACATCTTATCTGCAGGAAGACCTGCAGATTTAAAATGAGAATCATCTAATATTGTATATTCAATTCCTGCTTCCTGTATCGGTTTTGCAAGATGTGGCTCCCATATTCTTTCAGTAAGCCACATTCCTTTTGGTGAATAATTCAGATTGTTTTTTAAAAAACTTGAAAGCATCTTTATTTGTCCTATTTTATCTGAATCTGGTATTATTGAAAAAATTGGTTCATAAAAACCACCACCAATAAATTCTATTCTGTTTGCATTAACCAAATTTTTGAGTTTATCGATAAAATCCGGATGTTTTTTTGATATCCAGGAAAGCAATACTCCAGAATAGTGAGCAGTAATCTTTATACTTGGAAATTTTATAAGAGTCTCAATAAATGGCAAATACGCCCTACTATACGCTTCTTCAAAAATTGAGTCAAAATTTCCAACTGGCTGATGATTATGTGTGCCAAATATTAAATTAATTTTTTTCATTCTTTCCTAAGAAATTTTCTCTATGATCTTTTATATATTTTACTACATCTACTTTTTTATCTGTAGGAACCATTCTCCCTTCAATCTCAATTCCACATTCATTCAACTTCAGCAAAGTAATAGCATCTCGTGTATTTAGATACACAGACTTTAATACTTCTTTTTTTCCAGGAGAAAATTTCATTCCACCAACATTCAGACTTTCAAATGCATTGCATTTTCCGAGTAATTTTTGCACATCAATAGGATTAGTAAAAAGCAATAGTCCCTTGTCATTTTTAAATTCTACATCATTAATTTTAGATGGTGCCTCATCAACTGTACAGATTGTAACTCTTAAATGAACTGGAACTGCAATTTCAAGCAAAGTTCTTTGCATTTCATTTTTAGCAACTGTATCATTTATAACCACTATATGATTTGCCCCAGTATAAGTCACCCATCCAACTACTACCTGTCCATGTATTAATCTATCATCTATTCGTGCTAAAACGATTTGCATTTTTTAACTAGTAGTCCACCGTATTTAAAATGAACTGCATTTTTTTAACGTATTCATCTTCTGCGTAATATTACCTATACTTTCCAAACCTCTTTTAACTGCCAGCTTTGCAAGTTCTTTTAAACTCTTATCTCTATTAAGCATTACTTCTAAAAGAACCGGCAAATTTACACCTACAATAACTTCCACATTATTATATTCTTTAACAAGAGATAAACTAACCAATGATGGACTCCCCCCACACATATCCGATAAAATCAACACTTCTCCTTTAAATCTCTTTAGAACTGTATTCATTTTATCTCTCAATTCATCTAATCCTTCACCTGTATTAATAGACACACTAATAGCATTCGCTTGCTTACCAATTATCATCTCTGCTGTTTTTAGCAATGCTTTTGCAAATGAGCCATGTGAAACAACTAATACATTAACCATTAATGCCTTAACTCCTCTTCCTCACGAATTATTTTTAATACATCTGCTGAACTATTAGCATCTATAAGCGCCTTTCTAAAATATTTATCTTTGAGTAAGCTTGAAATCCGTGCCAATGCTTTAAGATGTGAACCCGCAGCACCTTCTGGAGCTAATAACAAGAAAAACAAGTGAACCGGCGCACCATCAAGAGCATCAAAATCCACACCTTCTTTAGATAAACCAAATGCAGAAACCAAATCAGACACTGCAATAGTTTTACCATGTGGAATTGCAACCCCCTGTCCTACACCTGTACTTCCAAGCTCTTCTCTCTCCATCAAAATTTGCAACGCTTTCTTTTCATCACTGATTTTTCCAGCTTCTTTCAACAATTTCACTAACTCTTTTATCACCTCTTCTTTGGATTTTGCTTCCAAATTTATTTTTATAGCATCTTCAACTAAAAAATCTAATATTCTCATTATATAATCCCCCTCTCTAATTCAAATTATGAATTCTAATTTTTTAGCTATGGTATATACCATAATCTCTAAATTATATAACCAAATCATTCTTCTGTCAATTGCTTCATTTTTAAAACTATGGTTTGCACTTCCAGTACTCCTTTCAGTCATCTTTTTCCACCAAACCACATTTTTTTGTCAAAATATAAAAACCGTCTTCTTCAAAAAGTATTTTTCGTGTTTTTAAAATATCATTAACAATTTTTTCCCCATCAGTTCTATCCACGGCAAAAAGCGCCCTTTTTAAATCTAATATTACATAATCACTTTTATTAAAATCTTGTGATTGAGGAAATAATAAATATTTGTCCCTTTTAGCTAATTTACCGCTATTAATTGAATTTTGTGTAGTAACACTGATTTTTGAATCCACAGGAATATATTTTTTTATTGCAACATTTATCATTTTATCTCTATTAGTAGTCAAATACGCATTCTTTGAATATATCCAATCCTTACCTTCCCAGAATAATAATGACGAAGGAGAAGAACTTAATACCACATTAAAATATATTGAAAAACTTACAACATAAACAGCAAGCCATTTTACTTTTTCTATTTTTTTTAATCCATAAATAAATGCCACAAATAGGCCTGGAATAATACTTGCAGAATAATGACTTTGCAAAGAATAATAATTATATGCCTGAGATAAAATAGCTATAAATATCATAGGCAAGGTTGGCAAAAGCGCTAAAGGTGAAAGCAATGGAACAAACAATAGTGGAGCAAATATGCAAAAAAGATAAATTAATTTTTCTTTACAAGAAAACAATTCTACTATCAAACTGGATGGATGCAAAATAACACTTTTGATAATTTCTAAAAAACCTAAGTTAAATTTAGAAGAAATTGCACTGCTGGCAAAAGGATACTTACCTTTAAAATAAAAAGGTATAGTAATTTGCGTAACTACAATAAAAAACAGTATAGCTATAACAAAAATAAAAAACCCTTCTTTGTAATTTTTGTGTTTTATTCCTGCATATAAACCAAACAAACTAAGGGACAAAAGCAAAGGCTCCTTAATAAATAAAGCTAAAACAGAAATAACCATAAAACCTTTGATGTTTTTTTCTTCCAGAAAATAAAACCCGAAAAGTAATAGTGTCATAAAAAGATGGTCTGGATGAAAATCAAATAAATTATTATATTCGACTCCAAAATACAAGAAGTATGACAAAACAATTACTATTGGGAATACCCCCTTTAAATGCTTTTGAGCTATTTTATATAGTGGATATGCACCTACAGTAATTGCAATTGTCTGAAGCAAAAGAAGAGTTATACCTGATGAAAATATTTTATAAATTAATGCATAAACAAGTAAAATTGGCCAAAAATGTCCAAATGAAATCAAATAAAAATCCTTATTATATGCTATCTTCCATATTGTGTTTTCAAAAATTCCCATATCACAAAAAGTACTATGCAGTGAAACATATCTCAAAATACTTAATACTCCAAAAATAACAATATACAATGCACACAATATATAAAATAATTTATTTTGTAATTGCAAAGCCTCCGCAGATGACAAACTATGATTTACACTATTGGACTTATTAAAAATTTTTTGAAAAATTGCGATTACGACAAATAATAGAAGTGGCAAATAGAAATATTTAATCATTTAGAATGTTTTCTACCCCTATATAATTCTATTCCAACACCGATAACCAATGAAAAATAGGCATAATCATCTACATAATCAGCCAATTCCTTATTTTGAAACATTAGCAATAATGTACAAAATAAAATCAGTACAATAAAAATTCCAATAAAAATTTTTCCGGAATTTTCTTTTCCTTTGGGAAATCTTTCAAATAAAATAGGAGGAACATATCTTTTAAAATCCTGTTCCAAGAAAGTAACACAAAACAATTGATATATATATTTTCCCCATTTATGCCATATAAAAGTAAAAACAGAAATAGATGTCAGATAAACCAGTAAAACTATCCATGCCCTAATAGAATGTGGAGGTGTAAAACAAAAAAATAAAACTATAATACTACAATACAAAATTATAGCAATTAAAATCCTACTTTTATACAAAAAAACATCTTGCATCTTTTTTAAGGAAACAACTCTAAATCCTCCCAATGTTAATATATATCCCAAAACACCGCTTACAATTAGAATAATATAAGAATGTCTAGTCAGAACTTCAAAAGTCAGCGTTTTTTCACCAAAAATATTATATAAATAAATTGCCAAACTCCATGAAAAAATGGAAATTATTATGTCAGCAATTAATAAATAAATTAACTTGCCATTTAAAAAAATATTTTTATCAAAATTTTTCATAGCAATAACTTGCCACTGCGTTTTCTTACGACCAAATAGCCAACACAACTTAATAATGTAATAGCAGAAACAATTAAACCTATATTAAAATATTTCTGAGTTGCATACTCAATAACAATTTGATATTTGCCTGTTTTGTCAATACAAAATCCATTTGCATATCCATTAACCACAAAATGATTTTTAGAAGATACTGTTTCACCATTTATGAATGCTTCCCATTTTGGATGATATGCCTCACTAAATACCAATGTCCAAGGTTTACTGGTCTCAACATCAACAACATATTTCGTAGTATTGATCTTTTTAAAAGAGATTTTTGGTAAATGCAAATTATCACTATTTTTCCATTTATTTTCAACATCTATACTAACAGGTTCAATTTCTGCAAAATTCACTTGCCATTGAGAATTAACAATTGTAGAAAACAAATGTTCCCCTTTTGGAAAATAAATAGAATCAATTTCCAAATACAATTTTCCATTTTCCATTTTTTTCATGTTCATATTCTTTAAATAATACTTTTTATTATTTAATTCAAAAATTGGGGCGCTCATATTCCAATCCTTACAATCAATTAGTTTCTTTTTTAACCATGTACGACTCACTACTATTGGTGTATTATACCACTTTTTATCAATATCGGAATTTTTAGAGATTTTTAATGCATTCAAATGATAATTTTTTTTACCGGGAAATTCAGATTTTACTGCATCATAAACGTCAAAATAAATCATTACATAATCAGATTGAATAAGCATAATAGGAACTTCATATTCAGCCTTTTTGTCACTTTTACCATCTCCATCAAAATCCAAATCAAGTAACAATCTAAGATTTTTTAAATTTTCTCTACTTTTTATTTTCTCTTCTGGTTTTTTAAAAATCATTCTAAGTTGAGAATCAGTTTTTAAATCTACATACGACTTGGTTTCTAACTGCAATTTTAAGATTTTATCTTTGCCGAACGAAATTTCAGATAATGTATCAATACCTTTACCTTGCAATTTTTTCTCATCAAGTGGAGAATTCTCAATTATAAAAGGCAGTTCTGTATGAAATTCAGCATTATAAATTTCAAACTTGTGAGGACTCAATATCTTATATTCCCCCTTTTTAACTCGAATTACGCTAATCTCTATTTTCATCAAAAAACAGTCTGCATCTACAGGCAATCTCAATACTTTTACTGCTTCTTTGTAAATATCAGCAATAAAAGTTTGAGTAGAAGATATAAAAAAATGATTCGAATACTGATTTTCCAAAGTAAAACTTTTCTTTAAAAATCCATTTTTATATTTACTTACAAAAAATTTAATTGCAACATCTTTTACTGAATCATCCTTTTTGAAAATCATAGAAAAATACGGCAAATTGTTTAGTTTTAAATTTTTAAAAGATTTCTGTATTATTTTTTCAGACTTCTCATTATTATGATTCCAATCAAGATTTACAGATAATGGTATATTTTCATCATTTTCAGAAAACACATTAGAACTATTCGTTCCAATGCTTTTATGCTTTTGCATATCAGCATTCAAAATATTTTCATTAAAATCTGTAAGATGCCAAAATGTATCTTTTTCAGTATCTTTTTGTTTAATAAACTCTGCCTTAGGAGAAAGTATCATTTTTATTTTATAATTACTGGGTTTTAAAATATTCCATCTATATTTATCATTTTGCTCCTGAAAATATGTTTCATCTTTATAAAATAAATAGGTCGTTTGGATCTCATTATTTTTAAAAGATACATCAGTTTCATTCAATATTTGTTGCATCATTTTTTGGGGAACTATTTTAATGCTTTCGATTTTTCCTCTGTCATTTCTGAAAAATACTCTGATCCTATGTTTTCCTTTATTTAGAGAAACACTTTCAAATCTTATCCATTGCTGATTTTGGAAACAATTACCAGGTAATGGCAATATATTATTATCAACTATTAAAATTAATGTTTTATCATTTTTATCTGAAACCGAACTTTTAAATTGTACCAATACTTCATAAATAGCGCTTTGTTTTATTTTAAACTCAGCTTGCCCTTGTTCATCCAACAATAATTGCAAAGATTTATTTTTATCGACAAAATCAAGTGCTAAATCCGAAAGTTGTGAATTTACAAACAATATATTATCTTTAATGATTTTTTCAAAATTACCTTTTTCTAAGACTTGAGATGTAAAAGCAATTGCAGGATAGCTATCAAGATAAGTAGTATAAGTTAATGATGACAAAGAACGATTTTTTCCTACAATTGGCACAATCGATGCAGAAGAATATATATGAGGCAAAAAATGCTCATTTTGTAATTTATACAAAGAAACTGTTCCTGGAATTAATTGCTCTTTTTTATATATTTTTTCATTATTAAATATATTTTCCAAATCCTGCATTTCTTCTTTTTCTTTAAAACCAAACCAAGGAAGTATATCTCTATTTAAAACAATTGCACCAATATTATATAATGCTAATAAACGAGAAAATTTTTCACTTGAAATATTATCGTACAATACATCAAAGTTATTTATTAAAGTATTACTGTATTGAGCAATAAACTGTCTGTTTATACTATTTAAAACAGGATCCATTCCTGTATAAAATTTGTCGTTGGGCATTGTAAGTGCTATCTGATAATTTAAACTTCCAGGGAGACTAAATACTCTATAATCAACTGGATCATTACTAAGGTTTTTCCTCAAATCTTTATATTCTTTTTTATCAATATATTTACGTGTCGCAATGTTACCATCAAACATTTTATAGTCTGAAATAAATTTACTTGTTACAAAAGGAAAACTCACATAGGACAGATAAAACAAAAATAATCCTAACAAAAATTTATATTCCTTTTTCTTATCATTATCTTTCAAAAGAATTATGAACAACAAAATAAAAAGAAAAAGATATAGAACTCCCCATTTTTCTATTGGAGTTTTAAAAACACTAAAAAATGGGATATATATAATCATAAACTTATATATAAATCCAAATGGTGGCAATATACCCTTCATTAAAAATAGTGTAATAAGTATACAAACAAGAAGAAATTTAACAACTGGAGAATATGATTTATATTTCATAACAAAATATATAACAATTATAATAGGGATTGTTACTATTAAAAAACTAAAGTTAGAACTGTATAAATTTATGACAAAATCTACAGAAAAATTAATAGGGAATAAAGATGTAAATGTAAAATTTCTCCATATTAGGTTAGGAAAAATTTTAAACGAATCAGCCCATCCTAATGCAAATCCTGTAGAATACATCTGTGGGATATCGACCATTACACTCATCCAGTTCAAAATCCACCAAATATTAAAAAGAAAAAATGACGTTAAAACAACAAAATATTTTTTTGCAAACTTATTAAATGAAAAATTCGGGTCTTTATAAATACCAGTAAAAACAAGTGATATAATAATAGAAATTTGATTTACTACCATCAATGGAGGATTTGCATTTGTAAAAGCACAAAGCGCAGAATTCAATCCAAAAAATAAAAATAGCAATTTGTTTTTTTCATAATATTTAAATATAATAAAGAAATATAGTGGTATAATAAACAAAACTAAGGAATTCCAATGATTTACCCATGTTCCTAAGTAGTATAACGAAAAAGGATTAACAACATAGAAATACGAAATTAAAAATGACAAGAATGGTTTTAAATTTAAAACTCGACAAACCAACAAAGCGGAAAAAAATGGCAAAAAATACAAAATAAATATAAAAATGAAATTTACAACTTGAATATCTGGAATTATTTTTTGAAGAAATGCAAAAAAGAATACAATAAAATAATTATAATTTGAACTGGTAGCTGGAAAACCTACACCCCAATTTTGCCAGGTATAATTTAATTTTCCAAGAAGCACATTAAAATCTAAAACATAATTTCCTTCACCACCTAAAATAATATTACCATTAGAATAATACGGTAATAATACAGCTGCAAGTAAAATTGCAAAAATAAATGCACAAAAAAAATAACTATTTATTTTTTTAAGCAAATTTTTCATATTTTAAATTAAATTATTTGGTATCTTTTTTTACGTGGCCTTTTTTGTATAAAAAATGCACAGTTCCTATTTTAAATGGATTTAATAGCCTAAACAAAATTAATGCTCCATTTTTAAATAATTTCATGCAATAAAGAAAATCCTCCCAGCTATTTAATTTATGCAATATTTTCCATGGAACAAAAGCATAAGATAGAAATCTGTATATTATAAAAGAGCGATAAGCATTTTTTTGCAACCTTCTAAGTTCTTCTTTTTTAAAAAACATTGTATCTGTCCCTGTTTCACTCAAAATATAGTTAATTTTTTCAAATTCATACCAATCTGGATTTTCATTTTCAAAAAAAGCATCAAGATTTAAGAGATTTTCTTTTTTAAAATAACCGTATACATCAGATGTAGGCTGTGGAATTAAAAGGTAAAATGTCGCAAAATCTGTCCCGCATTTTTTTGCAAAATTAATTGTGTCGCGAATTGAATCTTCTTTTTCATAAGGAAACCCTAAAATATTGGTGCAAATTGTCCACATTCCAATTTTATTGGCATATTTTAACATCTCTTTTGCCTGCTGAAGACTATACGGCTTACCCAAAAATTTTCTAGTTTCTGCATTACCTGATTCTATGCCAAAAGTAACCCTATAACACCCGGCTTTTTTCATCTTATCAAGTATATTTTTATCAAGAGTCCAATGTGCTATACCATTAGGTGTGCTCCATTTTATATCTATTTTCCTATTAATAATTTCATCACATATATCACTCCATCTTTGCTTATTAATACTAGCACTATCATCTAAAACAACAATTTCTTTTATACCATAATCATGGACAAGCATTTCAATCTCATCAACAACATTTTTAGCACCTCTTCCTCGCCAAGTTCTTCCCCATACTGCTTTAACTGTACAATAAACACATTTACCTGGACATCCTCTACTTGTAATAATAGTTGCTGCTGGATAACGCATCAAATATGGAACCATATGTCTAGGTGGAATGTATTTTTTAAAATCTATACTATCTCTTGCAGGAAATGGTATTTCATCTAAATTTGAAAATACTTCAGCTGGTTCATTTTTTATTATATTACCATTCTCTTTATAGGCTATACCTTTAATATTTTTTAATGCACCATTATTGAGCAAAACATTACATAAATCTAAAAATGCTCTTTCGCCTTCACCAATAACTACTATATCAATATTTTGATTTTTTAAAATATATGGATAATACGAAGAAGCATGATTACCACCAAGCACAATCTTAATATCATTGTTAATTTTCTTTATAGTTTTTGCAATATCAACTACATCAGCATAATATATAGAATACATACTTGTTATGCCGACTATTTTAGGATTTTCTTTTTTAATGATTTTTTTAATCTCTTCATCTGAAATTCCAAACCTAACTCTTTCTCCAATATTAATTGCATCGCTTGGATCAAAAACTCCAAATTCACATATTTTACAATCCACATTATATTTCCTTAAATAACCTGTAAGATATAAAAGGGCTAATGGTGGAGCAGGAACAATAAAGGAATGATATTCTTTGCGTTGACTATAATAAGGATTAATTAAAAGTATATCCATATAATATTATATCTCCATTTATTGTTTTTTACAAACCAATAATATTGTTTCTTCTGATAAGATTTTAAACATAGGATAAAATGGATAAATAAAATATCTTACCCAAGACTTCCTTATTGACCAAAACAAATCAAGAGGAAATTCAAAAAACATATTCTTCTTTTTTAAAATACTAAACCCTGCTTTGCTCATAAGCTGAGTCAAACTTTTCATATTATACAAAATTAAATGCCTTGGAGCATCTAAATGAAACCAAAATTTTTGCCCGTATTTAAACCCAAAACTGTCAGTATTAGGCATAGTAATCACCAATACTCCATCATCTTTTAATATTCTTTTTATTTCTGATATTATTTCATAAGGCGTAGCAATATGTTCAATCACATGCCATAAAGTAATAACATCAAAAAATTTATCTCCAAAACTTATATTTTTAATATCTTGATTGTATACCTTTATACCTTTATCCTTACATATTTTATAACCTTCAGGATTGATTTCTATTCCATATTTTTCAAAATTGTTGTCACTTATACCACTTAAAAACCCTCCACTACCACAACCTACATCTAAAATTTTAGCTTTTACTCCATCATTCAAACTTAAATTGCTTAAAATTTGTTTTTCTCTGGATCTTATTGCTACATTACCTATTTGTTCTATTATATATTGTAACACCTTACCATATAGTTCATTATAATAATTTTTAGGATAATATTTTCCGTAGTATGCTGAATCAATAAGAACATTAGCTATAAAAACCACATTACACTTATTGCATCTATAAACTTCAAATTTTTCATCTACAGAAAATATATGTCGCCCATGAATATTATTAGCATCAAATATTTTTTGGGCATCACCACTACATAATTTACAAAGCATAATGTTCAAAATTTTTGATTTAAAAACTCCCTAAATAACAAATTAAATTGCTTTAAGTAATTCATCTTTTCTTTTGATTTTAACAGAACATTTAAATACTTTCCACTTAAATAAAATTTAAGATTTGGAAAAATTTTATTATATTGTTTATTATGTTGGACAACCCATTCTTCTAAATTAATATTATGAGAAGAATATCTAAACCTTTCAGGATATGTCTTAATAAGCCAGGTAATATCCCTTGTTAAATAAGCATACTCTTCTTTTTTGTATTTGAATTTTGAATTATCATATATTTCTGTACCTGGATATGGAGTAAATATATTTATACTAACTATCTCAGAATTTATTTCATCTAATAATTTAAGAATATCATTAAGATCTTCCTCTGTTTCCTCTGGAAGATTTGTCAACATATTTGCAAAAGTTCTAATACCATAAGTATGACAATAGCCAAAAATGTTTTTTATAATTGATACATTTTGGCCTTTTTTTAGTAACCGCAGAGCTTTATCTGAACCCCGTTCAACACCAAAATCTATCTGAACACATCCTGATTCTGACATAGCTTTTATCACATCTTCATTAAGAGTAACAACTTTTGAAGAACACCCCCAAAGCAAATTCAATTTATTGGTTTTCAACATACTACAAAATTCTTTAACATTATCTTTATTAATAGTAAATAAATCATCTATAAAATAAAAGGAATCTATAGAATATTTTTCTTTCAATTCAACAAGTTCTCTTATTAAACTTTTAGCACTACGAACCCTGCTGGAACTTGTAAATTCCCGTAATTTTTTTGCGACACAAAATGTACATTGCGAAGGACATCCACGTGTTGCCAACAAATACATTGATCTCAAAAAACAACCTCTTATTGCATACGGATTTGCATTTGTATAATATTCCATATCTATCAAACTATAGTCAGGAAATGAAATATCATCCAGATTTTCAGATAAAATTCTTTTTGGTGCACAAACAACTTTCCGCGAACTACTATCAAAATATGCTATTCCATTAATTTCATTTAGATCTTTTTTGTCATTATTTAGAATATGTTGGCATAAGTCATACATTGTTAATTCGCCTTCGCCAAGAACACAAATGTCAACACCTGTATCTTCATCAAAAAAATCCTGCGGGTAAAAAGTTGAGTGAATTCCACCAACTATGATTTTTACTGAATTATCTATCTTTTTTATGTCTTTTGCCAATTTTACAACTTCAAAATACTCAGGAGTATAACAAGAAATTCCTACTACTTTAGTCTTTATCTGCTTAAATTCACTAATCATTTTTTGATGCACATCGTCAATAACTTTATCAACATTATCAAAAAATTCTTTTGTTCTTATCTGTTCCTTTAAAGGAATATCAATAATTTTTACTTTCAATCCCTTATGTGTCAAATATCCACCAATATACAATAAACCCACAGGAGGCCTGTAGTGATTAATCATACGCGATGGTGGTGAAAATAATACTACATCAAAATAATTCATATATTAATTTTTAAATTCCATTTATACAATATAATTTTAAACTAGTCCCATGAAAACTTCTTTTTTAGGCAATTTTATTTTTCTGTAAATTCTTTAATGATTTTTAGAAATTCCTCTGCAAGTTTAACATGTTCTGTCACATCATCAATCGTTATTTCAATACATTCCTTATAATCACTTTCCAGTCTTGCATCAAAAATATCATGAAGTATTTCCGAATAATGTTTATCAATCTTTCCTGTCTTCACAAATTCTCTATCAAAAATAGAGCCAATATTGCATAAAACACAGAATAATACGCACGATTGGTAATAGATCTGGGACTTAAACCACTTTCCAGCATCTTTTTGGCATCTGAAAGAGTCTCTTCTGCTTGTTTAAAACGATAGAAAAAAAGTGTGTTTCTATCTGTCATATTTTAACTCCTTCTTCATGAATATTTTTTACTATAGGAGAAACTCTTAACGGAGAATCTTCAATCTCATAGCGGGTAAAGATAAGAGGAGATACATAAACAGAATTTTCAAATCCTACTTCCCATATTATATTTCTGATTTTTTTTTTCAGTTGTTTATTAATCTGTTCAACTTCTATAAAAATGTCCATATCAGAGAATTTATTTTCATCACCCCGAACCCTTGAACCAAAAACCCTAAAATCAATTATGGACACAATAAAGGACAATTGTTCTTTTAACTGTTTTGCTATTTCATAATCTTTTGTTTTCATATCCGATTTGCCTCATTTAAAATCTATATGAAATTATATCAGTAAAACCAAGCTTATTCAAGAAATTTATTGTGCAAATATAGGTATATTCTACAGAAGAGAATTTATAATTATTTGCCTATGGTTTATATTTTTCGTCAAACATAATAGCTTTAAATTCCATTAACACAATATAATTTTAAACCTGTTCCATGAAAACTTCTTAGCTTTGGTAATTTTATTTTTTTTATTAATTCTAATTTTATATTTGGATAAGCTGAAACAAGTCTTCCATAATGCCAACCATCTGAAATTATAACAAAGACTTTTCCGCATTCTTTTGTGTATTTTTCAAAAAGTTTTGGCAATGACTCTGATTCTTCTGCCTTTAAATCTAAACAAGAAGATATTGACTTGTACTTATGGTCTGGACTAAAATCAAGATATGCAATCAATTGATCTGAAAACATAAAATCATTATATAAAGTAATGGTTTTATTATATTTTTTACGCATTGGGACTAATGAATCTGTAGCAAATCTATGACCGGCAAAAAATTGAGAATTATTCCATGATTTAGCATAATCACCAAAAAATACATTATGTATTTTGCTTAAGTATATTATTGCTATAACAATTATTATAATTCCTGATACAATCTTTCTATAAATTTCATTTTTAATCTTAATTGCTAAAACTTCAAAATAATATTTTATACCCAAAAATACAAGCAATGCCCAAAATGGTAAAAATACAATGGTATATCGTATTGACCATTGTGGGGTAACAAACATAATTACAAAAAGCGATGCAGCAAAAATTAATACATAAATAAACTGAAATTTTTTAAGTTTAAAATTCTTCTTTAAATAAAAAATTGATAAACATAAAAATGGTACAAAAAAATTGGGTATTAGTGCATATCCATAGAGAAATTCTTCGGTATGATCTCTATAATCACCATAGTTAATAAAACCTGTTAGCAAACGTAATCTACGCAATAATCTTGGCAATGCATTAACACCCCCATAATCCATTGGAATTACTGCCACATCTATTCTAAATTTCTTGTTTAGCAGTAGAGAATTAAAATCCAGATTGAATTTATACGATATAATTTTTATTATAACAACACTTGTAACAACGAAAAAAATAGAAAAAACTGAGAGATTTAATAAAAGCTTTGAACAATTTTTAACTGAAAAATTATTTTGTTTAAAATAATTCGCGATATAAAATATCAATGCGACCAATAAAAACCCAGGTGTTAATCTCGACATAAGATTACCTGCTGTCCAAGAAAGACCCATAAAAATACCAGCATAAATTAAATAACGGTGTTTTTCTAAAATCATAGACTTCCATATAAAATAACACCCAAAAAGAATAAATGCTAACCCTATAACCAAATAACCACGGCCTGCAAATCTAGTTACAGTATATACCCCATAAAACGAAAGCAAAATTAGCAAACTTTTAATTGCTGTATCATTATCAAAAAGTAATTTTATTAATAAATACGATGCATAGAAAAATAAAATTGCGACAATTAAGTTTAAAATATTAAACGTTATCATAGGATGAAATGGAAGTTTTAGAAGATAAAACCTGATTAGAGAATAAAGTGGTGCTCCATATAAAGTCGTTGTATATAAACCATATTGTCCATCTATAGAATATATAGAAGTAGAACCAGAAACCGAACGCCATATTTTATCCATTTCTGCTAAACTTAAGTTATTGCAAATTTGATATTCGACAACCCTAATTGCTGTATCAAAATAGCAAGGCTCAATCATATCTTTAGGTGATTTAAATAGATTAAATATAAAGAAAATAGCGAAAAGAACAAAAAATAAAATATAATAAATCTTGGTGTTTTTCATTATTTTAAATCCCATTTACACAATATAATTTTAAACCAGTCCCATGAAAACTTCTTAATTTTGGCAATTTTATTTTTTTTATTAACTCTAATTTGATATTTGGATAAGTTGAAATAAGCCTACCATAATGCCAACCATCTGATACAATAACAAAAACTTTTCCACCCTCTTTTGTGTATTTTTCAAAAAGTTTAGGCAGTGATTCTTCTGCATTTAAATCCAAACACTCAGATATTGACCTATACTTATGATCTGGATTAAAACCAAGATATGCGATCAAAAGAGTTGAATACATAAAGTCGTTATATAAAGTAATTGTTTTATCGTATTTTTTATACATCGGTCTCAAAGCATCTGCAGCAAATCTATGGCCGGCAAAGAATTGAGGATTATTCCAGGATTTAGCATAATCACCAAAAAATACGGTGAACATTCTACTTAAATATATTACTGTCATAACAACTATTATAATGCCTGACACAATCTTTTTATAATTATTATTTTTAATTTTAATTGCTAAAACTTCAAAATAATATTTAATACCAAAAAATACAAGCAATGCCCAAAATGGTAAAAATATAATGGTAAATCGTATTCCCCATAACGGATACATTAACATAACTATAAAAAGCATTGCAGCAAAAATTAACACATAAGTAAACTGTAATGGCTTAAGTTTAAAGTTTCTTTTTAAATAAAAAATTGATAGAATTAAAAATGGCATAAAAAAATTAGGGATTAGTGCATATCCATACAAAAATTCTTCGTGTTCGCTATAAATATCGGTGAGTTTAAATAAACCTGTAAACAACCGTAGTCTTCTAAAAACCACATAGATATCTATCACTGGAGATATATTAAACCCTCTATCTTTCAAAAATGCTGTATTAAATAATAGCGGATAAAAATCGAAGTTAAATTTATATGATATAATTTTTATTATAACAACACTTGTAACAACAAAAAAAACAGAAAAAACTGAGAGGTTCAATAAAAGCTTTGAACAATTTTTGACTGAAAAATTATTTTGTTTAAAATAATCCATAATATAAAATATCAATGTGACTAATAAAAATCCAGGTGTTAATCTCGTCATATGATTACCCACTGTCCAAGACAACCCCATAAAAATACCTGCATAAATTAAATAACGTTGTTTTTCTAAAATCATAGACTTCCAGATAAAATAACACCCAAAAATAATAAGATCCAACCCTATAACCAAATAACCACGACCTGCAAATCTCATTACAGTATATACCCCATAAAACGAAAGCAAAATTAGCAGACTTTTAATTGCTGTATCATTATCAAAAAGTAATTTTATTAATAAATACGTTGCCAAGAAAAACAAAATTGCTGCAATTAAGTTAAATATGTTAAACGTTATCATTGAATCTATCGGTAATTTCAATAGGTAAAATCTCACTAATGCATAAAGAGGAGATGGATACAAAGTGGCTTTATAAAGCCCAAATTCTCCATCTTTATAAGTCATATCGCCAGAAACCAACTGCCATACTTTATGTATTTCTGCCAAACTTAAATTATTGCAAATTTGATATTCAACAACCCTAACTCCTGTATCAAGATAAGCAATGTCTGTCCTATCTTTAGGCGATCCAAATAAATTAAATACAAAGAAAATACCAAAAAGCACAAAAAATAAAATATAATAAATTTTATTATTCTTCATTAGATTAAATTCCATTTACACAATACAATTTTAAACCTGTTCCATGAAAACTTCTTACCTTTGGCAATTTTATTTTTTTTATCAACTCCAATTTTATATTTGGATACCATCCAACAAGCCTTCCATAATGCCAACCATCTGCTACTACAATAAACACTTTACCGTTTTCTTTTGTATATTGATCAAAAAGCTTAGGTATGGAATTCTCCGTAGTTGGACCACAAGCCCCTAACATTTTATACTTGTGATCAAGATTAAAACCAAGATATACAAGCATACCGTCTGGAGACATAAAATCTTGAAGTAGTGTAATAGTTTTAATGCTTTCACCGTATTTTTTATACATAATATTTAAAGCATCTGCTGTAGCCCTATGCCCAGGCCCATTATAGGAATTATTCCATGATTTAGCATAATCACCAAAAGCTACATTATATATTTTGCTTGAATATATAATTGCAATAACAATTATTATAATCCCTGATATAATTCTTCTATAAATTTTATAGCAAGTTTTGCCACTAATGTTTTCAATTTTAACTGCTATAACTTCAAAGTAATATTTAAGTCCAAATACTATCAATACAGCTAAAAAAGGCAAAAATATAAGTTGATACCGTATTTCCCATTCTGATAGAGTAAAAATAAATATAAAAGGCAACAATGCAAAAATTGTTATATAAACAAACCTAAAAAAATATATTTTAAAATTTTCCTTCAGATAAAATATTGATAGAATTAAAAACGATATAAAAAACTCTGGTATTAACGAGTGTCCATAAAAAAATTCATCCCACCAGAGAATTACATCGCTAAATTTAGGAAAACATATAAATAAACGTAAACGTCTTAATATTTCAGTAACAACCACATTAGAACCGGGACCTACTGCCCTGTCTTTCATAAATCCTGTCTGTAATAACAATGATGAAAAATCCAGATTGAACTTATATGACATAATTTTTATAATAACAACACTTATTATGGTAAATGAACCAACAAGAAAAAAGAAATTTAAAAAAAGTTTTAAAAGATTTTTAAAACTAAAATTATTCTGCTTAAAATAATTAAATGTATAAAATATTGATGTGATTATTAAAAAGCCTGGAGTCAATTTTGTCATATGATTACCTGCTGTCCATGAGAGCCCCATAAAAATACCAGCATAAATTAAATAGTATTGTTTTCCAGAAAGCATAGATTTCCAAATAAAATAACAACCAAAAAGAATAAATGCTAATCCTATAACTATATATCCTCTGCCTGAAAATCTTGTTACAGTATATACACCATAGAATGAAAGCATAATTATTAAACTTTTAATAGCAATAATATTGTCAAAAAGTAATTTAATTAATAAATACGCTGCATAGAAAAATAAAATTGCCACAATTAAATTAAATATGTTAAAAGTTACCACTGGATGAATTGGTAATTTCAACAAATAAAACCTGATTAGTGAATAAAAAGGAGAACCAGTTATATATGTAGTTATGTATAAAGAACGACTTTTTTCACCAATAATTGCATCCCAATCTTCAAATGCTTTTTCTAAACTTAAATTATTAGTATTTTTATATTCTAAAAATCTAATATTCTCATCAAACATACCTCGCTCATCCATTTCTTTTGGTAAACTTAATAAATTAAAAACAAAAAATAATCCGAAAAGCACAAAGAATAGAATATAATAAAATTTTTGATTATTTTTTCCTGCAAACCATTTATTTACAATAATATTAATCATAAAAAATACCCTCCATCATTTTAAATTCCATTTACACAATACAAGCTTAAACCTGTTCCATGAAAACTTCTTACCTTTGGCAATTTTATTTTCTTGATTAATTCTAATTTTATATTTGGATACCACCCAACAAGCCTTCCATAATGCCAACCATCTGCTACAACAATAAACACTTTGCCATTTTCTTTTGTATATTGATCAAAAAACTTAGATATAGAATCTTCTGTTGTTGGAGCACAAGAACCTAACATTTTATATCTATGATTAATATCAAAACCTAGATATGCACATATACCCTCTGAATACATAAAATCCTGCATAAGCGTCATAGTTTTATCATATTTTTTATACATCACTTTTAAAGCATCTGATGTAAATCTATGACCAGCCATACTTTGACAATTATTCCATGATTTAGCATAATCACCAAAAGTAACGTTATATATTTTGCTTAAAAATATTACACCTACAATAATTATTATGACTCCTGATATAATCCTTCTATAAATTTCTTTTTTTATTTTAATTGCTAAAACTTCAAAATAATATTGCATTCCCAATACTACAAGTAAAGCTAAAAAAGGTAAAAATATAAGTTGATATCGTATTTCCCATTGAGGATATAAGGTAAAAATTAATGCAAATGGCACAAGAGTAAAAACTGCTATATAGCTAAATTTTAAAGGTGATGTTCTAAAATTCTTCTTTAAATAAAATATTGATAGAATTAAAAACACTACATAAAATTCAGGTATTAGAGCTTGGTTGTAAAAAAATTCATCCATATGATTAATAACATCATTAAATTTAGGGAAAAATATAAACAAACGCAACCTTCTGAATATTTCATTAAAACCTACATTAAAAGATGCTGTCACGGGTATATCTTTTCTAAATTCTTTATTGAGAAGAAAAGACCAGAAATTAGTATCTACCTCAAATGTATATGCAATGATTTTAGCAACAAACACACTTGTAACAATTAAAAATCCGCTAAAAAGTAAAATATTTAAAACTAAGTCAAATATTTTTTTAAATGAAAATTTGTTTTGCTTTAAATAGTGTATTATATAAAATATTAATGTTATTAATAAAAACCCCGGAGTTAATTTCGTCATATTATTACCTGTATTCCACGAAAGACCCATAAAAACACCACCATAAATCAGATAGTGTTGTTTTCCTGAAAGAATAGATTTCCAAATAAAATAACAGCCAAAAAGTATAAAAACCAAACCTATAACCATATATCCTCTGCCTGAAAACCTGGTTACAGTGTATAAACCATAGAACGAAAGCATAATTATCAAACTTTTAATAGCTGTGATATTGTCAAAAAGTAATTTTATCAATAAATAGGAACTATAAAAAACCAAAATAGAAATAATTAAATTAAAAATATTGAATGTTACCTGTGGATGAATTGGTAGTTTTAATAAATAAAATCTAACTAGTGAATAAAAAGGGGTGCTTTTTATATTAACATATATATTACATTCAGAAGAAGGAGAACCTGTAATTGAACTCCAAACTTCTCTTATTTGCTCCAAGCTAAAGTTATTATTATTCTTATATTCTACAAGTCTAACATCAACATCAAATACACTTTGCTCATCCATTTCTTTAGGCAAACTAAATAAATTATAAACAAAAAATATGCCAAAAAGGATAAAAAATAAAACGTAGTAAATTGAATTCTTATTTTTCAACATAGAATTTTTGTGTTAAATTACCTATTATAAACAAATTTTTAATTAATTATGTAGTTGCTGATTTATCAGCGTTTTTAAAAATAATCGCTTTATATTTTTAAGAAACCACAACGCCGATAAATCGGCAACTACATAACTTAAAATGATTAACCTGTTACTAATTTTTTATACCAGTTGTATGTTGATTTTAAACCGTTCTGGATGGAAATTGTTGAATGCCACCCTAAAATTTTAATTTTTGTTATATCTAAAAGTCTTCTCATTATACCGTCTGGTTTTGTATTGTCATATATAATTTTACATTTAAATCCAACTGTTTTTTTAACAAAACTAGCCAATTTCTGTATGGAAACTTCACAACCACTTCCTATATTTATAGCATCACTACTATTGTAATTATTCATAAGAAAAATACAAGCATCTGCTACATCATCTACATAAATAAAATCTCTTGTTGGTTTTCCTGTTCCCCATATTGTAACACTATTTTGATTTTCAATTTTAGCCTTATGAAATTTCTTGATTAAATTTGCGATTACATGGCCTCCATCTTCAAAATTATCATTAACACCATAAACATTTGATGGGATTGCTGAGATAAAATTTGTTTTATATTGTTTATTATACGCTTGGCACATTTTCAAACCCGATATTTTTGCTATAGCATATGGTTCATTAGTAGGCTCAATTTTATTTGTTAATAGATATTCTTCTTTTATAGGTGAAGGACACTCTTTTGGATACATACAAGAACATCCTAAAAATAATAATTTCTTAACTTTATATTTATATGAAAAGTGAATAACATTGCTTTGTATCATTATATTGTTATAAATAAAATCAGCAGAATAAGTATTATTAGCAAAAATACCACCTGTTTTTCCAGCAGTTAAAAACACATAAGAAGGCAAATATTTTTTAAAAAATGTTTCCGTAGATTTTTGGTTAATTAGATCAAGCTTATTATGTTCTTGGACAATTATATTTTTATAACCTGATTTTTTTAATTTACTAACAATTGCTGAACCAATAAGCCCAGTGTGACCAGCTACGTAAATGCTAGAATTTTTGTCCATAATTTTTTAATATTCAGCAAACACAGTTCCATTTCTTTGTCATGCTGAATTTATTTCAGCATCTAATAAAATCAAGGTGTTTTGAGATCCTGAAACAAGTTCAGGATGACAAAAACCTAATTATAACACGATGTTCACATGTTTTTCAAAAACCTATCAAAGGTATTAATTATATAATCTATATGTTCTTCATTTAAATCCTGATGAACTCCTATATGCAAACCATTATTTCCAATATATTCTGCATTTGGAAAAGATCCAAGTTTATATCCAAGAAAAGCAAAACCCGGACATTGAGTTGGCATTGAAGAAAAAAGATTTCTTGTATCAATTTTGTTTTTTCCAAGAAAATCCACTAATTGATTCCTATTAAAACCAATATTTTCTCTGAGAGTAATAGGGAAAGCATGGGGACCTATTTTTTCACCTGAATTTTCTTTAAATGTTATAAAGTATTTATCAAATTTTTTGAATTTTTTCATCATTAAATACAAATTTTTCCTTCTCTTTTCAAGAATTTCATTATAAATTTCAAGATTACCGATACCTATAGCAGCTTCCATTTCATTCATTTTTGATGAATATCCAATTCTTTCAAAAACAAATCTTATATCTTCATGATATTTAAATCTTTTTGCACAATATCCTGATTTTGTATTCATTACACATTCTTTACATTTACAAGCTCTTCCATGTGACCTCAATGACCTCAAAACTTCAGCAAAATCACTTCTATTGGTAGTAATAACTCCGCCTTCTATTGTAGTAATAATATGCGCAGCATATAGACTATATGCCGCCATATCGCCAAATGTACCAATATTTTTATTTTTATAAACTGCTCCATGTGCCTCAGCTGCATCCTCAATTACAAATAGCTTATGTTTTTTTGCTATCGGACAAATAGCATCCATTTCTGCAGGTTTACCCATAAGATGAACAGGCATTATTGCTCTTGTTTTTTTTGTAATTACTTTTTCAATTTTTGAGGGAATTATATTCAGGGTATCTTTTTCAACATCTACAAAAACTGGTATAAACCCTGCTTGCAAAACTGCATTTCCAGTAGCTACAAAAGACAAAGCTGGAATAATTATCTCATCACCACGTTTTGCACCAAAATCATACAACACCGCCAATGCCAAAGCATCTGCATCAGTTCCAGTACTAACTGCAACTGCTTCTTTTGTCCCAATTAGCTTAGCAAATTGTTTTTCAAATTCTCTAACATATTTTCCACTCGAAACTCTATTTGAAGCAAGAATTTCGTTTATTATTTTTTTTGATTTCTCTGTAATTGTTATAGTTCCAAATGTAATTTCCATTTATAATACCCCCCGTAGTTTGGATAACAAATAAGTTGCTAAACCTGCTGTTTCAAAAAATTCGCCTTTTAAAATGGCTTTTTTAAATTCAGCTTCTGAAAGCAATACAACTTCAGCATCTATATTTTTTACATTTTTTGACAGCTTAGCATCTTTACCATAAAAACTATGCAATTTATTATGAACTCTACTGGAATGAATTACAAGATTTCCAATATGAGTTACTGATGGACAAACAAATCCTGTTTCTTCTTTTAATTCTCTTTGTGCAGCTTTTTTGCTTGATTCTTTTTTATTTATATGCCCAGCTGGCAATTCTAACATATATATTCCTATTGCTGGCCTAAATTGCCGCACTAATACAATTTTTTTCTCAGGTGTAACAGCAATAATCTCTACGGAATCACTACATAAAAGTCTATAGTATGGCTCATTATTTGTTGGACTACATGGGACTTTGTCAATTTCAAACCATTTTGTTGTTAAAACTTTATTATTTGAGTTTTTTAATTTCTGCATATCATTCAGCTAAAAATTCTTTTAATTCCCCCTTAGTCCCCCTTTAATAAAGGGGGTTACAAGTAAAACCTTATTTTATTATTTCTTTTACAGCGGCAATAATTTCTTCCATACCTGGATAAAATTTTTCTTCTAGAATATAACTACTTGGTGTAGGAATATCTGGTGATGAAACTCTTTTAATAGGTGCTTTAAAATATTTCATTCCTTTTTCCATTAGCACTGCAGCAATTTCTGCGCCTACTCCACCTGTCTTCCACCCTACATCACATATAATTAATCTTCCTGTTTTCTTTACTGAATTAAGTATTATATCTTCATCTAATGGTTTTAAAGTGCGAGGATCAATTATTTCTATATTTATTTTTTCCTTCTCAAGTTTTTCAGCAGCACGAATAGCTTCTATTACCATATAAGATATAGCTACTATAGTTACATCTTTTCCTTTTCTTCTGATTATTCCTTTACCAAATGGAATAGAATACATTTTCTCAGGCACAGAACTTTTATGTTTCAAAATTCCACGATGCTGAATAAAAATCACTGGATTATTATCTAAAATTGAGGTTATTAAAAGCCCTTTCGCATCATAGGCAATACTTGGCATAACAAGTCTTAAACCCGGAATATGCATAAATAATGAATGTATAGCTTGAGAATGTTGTGCTGCAGACCCCCATCCTCTTCCAATAGTAGCCATAATTACTAAAGGAACTGATCTTTTACCACCAAACATAAAATTCCATTTAGAAGCGTGATTAACAATCTGATCCATAGCTAAAAGTAGAAAATCCGGACGATTATGAATATATACAGGTTTCATCCCAGATAAAGCTGAACCTACAGCAATTCCTGTAAGAGCATTTTCAGATAAAGGTGTATCAAAAACTCTTTTTTTGCCAAATTTTTCCTGAAGCCCTGATGTTGTTCCAAACATTCCTAAAGGATCATCTACTCCTTGGCCCATAATATATATACTTTTATCTGAAGCCATCATTTGATGAAATGTTTCGTTTATAGCTTCAGCATAAGTAATTTTCCTTACATTTGTCTTCTCAACTAACTCAAATCCAGGTTCTCTTTCAATAAAAAATTCTTTCCAAGGCATAATTTTTTCCCTTATGCTGTATGTTTTAAGGATACAGTATAATTTACTCCGAAAAAAGATGTTTTGTTAATTCGTTCTTGTCCGGCAAAGGACCTTTTTGAGCATACGCAAAAGCACTCTCTATCTCTAAGTCCAACTTTTTACTAATTTCTTTTATTTTATTAGAATTTAACAACTTTAATTTTATTAAACTATTTTGTAGTTTTTCAAGCGGACATTTTTTCAAATGTTCTTCATGTTCTTTTATATTTCTATACTCATTTTTATAATGATCCCCTGTACCAGCATGGTCTCTCCACCTTGCAACCTTAAATTCTAAAAATGTTGGACCTTGCTTTTTACGTGCTCTTTCAATTGCTTCTTTAGCTTTTGAATACACATCAAAAACATTTATTCCATCTACACTAAAAGAAGGTATTCCAAATCCTTTTGCTTTTAAATAAATATCTTTGCCATACTGCCTTTTTGCAATATACGTATAAACCGAATATAAATTGTTTTCACAAACAAATATTATTGGAAGATTTTTTAGTTTTGCAAAATTAAGACTTTCATATAAAGTACCTTCTTCAGAAGCACCGTCGCCAAAAAAAACAACAGTAACTTTATTGTCGTTTTTAATATAAGATGATAATGCCGCTCCAGTAGCTACAGGTATTCCACCTCCTACAATTGCAGAAGAACCTAACAACCCAACTGATGTATCAATTAAGTGCATTGAACCGCCTCTTCCTTTAGAACAACCTGTTTCCTTACAGTACAACTCAGATATCATTGACTTTAAATTTCCACCTTTAGCTATATAATGACCATGCCCACGATGGTTACTAAATACATAATCTTTTTTCTTTAAATTTATACACACTCCTGCAGCAACTGCTTCCTGTCCAATACAAAGATGAACAGGCGTTTTCATTTCATCTTTAGGATATAATTCCTCAATTTTTAGTTGAACTTTTCTAATCTTAAAGATAATAGTATAAAGTTTCAAAAGAATTTTGGGGGAAATTTTTTTATTGGTATACATATTTAAAAAATTGAGTTATGCATAAAAAACAATCTGGCTTCCATAATTTTCGAATTTAAAAGATACATTTAAAATATTTTTAAGTTTTTCCTTTATCTTTTTATGAGCAGACGGACTTGCAAAAAACAATATAAATCCACCGCCGCCAGCGCCAAGTAATTTTCCGCCAACTGCACCAGATCTCATAGCTATTTCATATAAATTATCAATATCAGGAGTTGATATTTTATTAGTCAAACTACGTTTAAGTTTCCATGATTCATTTAACAATTTTCCGAATTCAGTAATATCTGAATTGCCTGTTAAAATTTGTACTCCTTCCTGAACCATTTGATGCATAATATTAAGTTCTTTCTTCTTATTTTCCGTATTTTTAATTTGTTCTTTAGCGATTTCAGAAGCATTTCTTGAAAAACCTGTAAAATAAAAGAGTAGATGATCCTGAAACAACTGAAGTCTTTCTTTATTCAAAATTATCGGTTCCACCTGAAATTCACCATCAGTATTAAAACTTATTTTATTTAATCCACCATAAGCAACTTCAACCTGATCCTGAGAACCTACATTTTCTTTTAATATATCCTGTTCAATATGTATAGATTCCTTAGCCAATTTCATCTTTGTAGGCATCAATTCTTTCAAAGCATAAAGTGAATGAAGTAATCCTACTGTAAATGAAGAACTTGAACCTATACCTGACCGTGCAGGCAAATCCCCCTCATGATGTATTGCAAGTCCTTCTTTAATATTCAAAAACTGCAACACACCTCGGACAGCAGGGTGTTCTATTTCATTTACATTATTTATATTTTCAATCCTCGAATGAACTATTCTATATTTGTGTTTAAAAAATGGTGGCAAATACCTACAAGTTATATAACAATATTTATTTATTGTAGTAGAAAGTACAGCCCCACAATGTTTCATATACCATGCAGGATAATCTGTTCCACCACCAAAAAATGAGATTCTAAAAGGTGTTTTACTTATAATCATATTTACAAAATCTCCCCTACCCCCTCTTTTTCAAAGAGGGGAAACCCACTAAATATTAGAATACTTATTGTTTCTCAAGATTTGATATCCTTTTATTAGTTCTGTAATACCCATAGAAAGAGAAAAACCAGGTTTAAAACCTGTTTTTTCAATTTTGGCATTACTTACAATATAATCTCTTTTATCCGGATCTTCTCCTATTGCAGATTCCACAAAATAAAAATTAGGAATTTGTTTCTTAATCTCCTGACATAATTCCAATTTACTTATATTGCAACTACTTAATCCAACATTATAGGATTCATTTTTCATTTTACTAAAATTCTCAAAACAGTGGATAAAAACTTTAACAACATCACGTATATGTACATAATTTCTTTTAAAATGTGATTCGAAAAGTATAATGAATTTATCAAATACTGCTCTATAAGTGAAATCATTAACTAAAAGGTCAAGACGCATCCTCGGACTTACCCCAAATACAGTAGCAAGCCTTAATGTAATACTATTACCTGAATTTAAAATAGCATTTTCTGCATCTACTTTTAATTTACCGTAAAGAGAAATAGGATTTAAAGGTGTATTTTCATCGCAAAATTTTCCTTTTTGCCCTATCCCATACCCACTATTAGTTGTTGGAAATATAACAGACTGATTTGGACTGCGAAGTTTTAATAATAATTTTATAGCATCTAAATTTGTTGTAGTTGCTTCAATAGGCTTTACTGAACAAATAGGAGCGCCTGTAAGACATGCTAATGGGAAAATAACATCAGCATTTTTTAAATATTTTGAAATCAAATTTTTGTCACGGGCATCACCTCTTACTATAGTCAAATTCTCATCATAGCAACAATCAGTTAAAGAAGTTTGACTATATATAAAACTGTCCACAGCAATTACTTTATAACCCTTTTTCAATAATGCAGGAACTAACACTGAACCTATATATCCAGCTGCACCAGTAACAAGAATTGTTTTTTTTGTTTTCATATTTTTATCCTTTTAAGAAACAAATACAATTAATGCCGATAAATCGGCAACTACACATTGCTTTCTAATATTTTTCTTTTAAGTGGAGTATTGACCATTTTTATTATGTGGTCTTTTGTATCAACCCCAAATTTTTTTTCAATCATACTAAGATATTCACTTCTGCTATGATATTTTGCAAATGTTTCATCGCGAAATTTAAGCGCTTCTTTTGGAGTAAGATACTTTGTCCCTGCAGGCGAACATTCATATCCATACAACGCATAAGTTTTCCATAAATTAGCATCGCCTGTATCTTTAAAAAGTTTTGTTCCCGGATATGCAAACATAGGATATATATTTACCCATTCAAAATTATACTTTACTAGAAAATCATAGGTTCGTTTCATTGCATCTGCATCATCATCTGGCAATCCACACATAACATCTGCGCAAATAGACAAGCCTTCATCCTGTGTCATTTTTACAACTTCATCATAATTATGAGCACACCCTTTTTCTATGCTTTTAAGTATTTCAGGAGTTGCTGTTTCAAATCCATAAGAAATCCAATTTAGTCCTACTTTTTTTAATCTTTTAAGTAAATGTCTATTTATAGTATCTACCCTGGAATATGCCCACATATTTAAATTATATCCTTTTTCCTCAAGTCTGTCACAAAATTCGTCCATTCTTTTAGGATTAATAACAAAAAGTTCATCCAGTATTTTTAAATGTTTCACATTATATTTTTCCACTAATACGCTTATTTCTTTAATAACGCTATCCACACTCCTAAAACGTTGTATTCTTCTGCCAAACAAATTATTAATAGAACAGTAAACACATTTAAATGAACATCCAAAACTTGTCCAAATAATTGCATAAGGGGTTCTGTTATTTATATCTCCAAAACAATGCCAGTTATGAGCCCTATACTTAGATGGATGCATTGTCTCCCAATCTACCATTGGCAATTCATCTAAATTCTTAAGCAATGGGACATCATTGTTTTGTATATATTTAGTTTCAGCATTTAATCCAATTTTTTGCAAATAAGAAATACCTGCCATTCGGAATTTTATCAATTCCTCATTATCTATTTTGGAATTACAAGACAAAGCATTAAATAATTCTACTATAGTTTCATACCCTTCTCCCCTTACAATAAAATCTGCATTTGTCTCTCTTAATGTTCTTTCAGGTAAAACTGTAGGATGAGCACCCCATACAAATGATATTACTTTAAGATTTCTTTGTTTAAATTTATTGAAAAATTCTATAACTCCTGACATTGTCATTGTTGAAGATGAAGGATTAGCTCCAGAACAAATAATACCTAAAAGCAATGGTTCTTCTTTTTCTATTATATCAATCAATCCATCAATTGATATTCTATTTAATTCTGAATCAATCATATCAACATCTATATTTTTTGACTTTATATACGCAGTTAATAACCCCATTTGCAAATTAGGTGCAATAGCTGAAAATTCATCAGCTGTAGCAGCATAAAGATTTTTCTTTGCATTAACAGTTGCAAGTATTATTTTCTTTTTCATTTAAAAATCCCCTTTAAACTGTCATGCTGAATTTATTTCAGCATCTATTTTAGACCCTGAAACAAGTTCAGGGTGACAATATCCTTTCATACTACTTTTGACACTATCAAATTGTCATTTTATACTTTTACTGCGTTGATAGAAAATTTTCTTCCGAAGATATCTTGCCATAGGTAACTCCGGAGCAAAACCATACCATTTTCTTTTAAGTTTAAATTTCTCAAAAATACTAATTGGTATAAATACCGCTTTTAAGAAAAATCGTAAAAAATCATTATCTACGCTACCTATAGCATTTTTTGAAGCATTTGCAAGTATACTTGTATAAGTTAAATTCCCTATTTTTTTTCTCTCAGAATAAGTAAACCATGGCATTTTTCTGCCTTCAAGATCATATTCATCAGAAAGCCAATCCATCCATTCTTCTAATTTTTGTGGCGATTTTAATCCCATTTTTAATGCTAAATCAAATAAAGGAGTTAAAGGTAAAGCCGTAAACGCACCAATGGTCTCGAATTGTGCTTTAGGATTATCTTTTTTAAGCTGTATAAAAAGATCTATGGTTTGATTTATATCATCAAATGTCTCTGTTGGAAAACCAACCATTAAAGCAAAAACCGGAATTATACCACATCTTTTTGCTTTTAAATTTGCTTTTACTGTATCTTCACGATGTATACCTTTTTTCATTAAATCTAAAATTCTGTTGGATCCAGATTCAGCGCCAAATTTTAAAGTATCAGCTCCACTTTTTTTCAATATCATTATTTCTTCATCAGTCCATTTATTAAAAATATCAACACGAGTGCCAGATGTATACCATCTTATTTTGAAACCTGATTTAATTATTCCTTCACATATTTTATGTGTTCTATTTCTATCTATATAAAATTCATCATCCCTTATCCATATACCATCAAGATTAAATCTTTTTATTGGCTCTAAAATCCTATCTAATGATTTTTCAACTGACATATCTCGCCATTTTCTCTGCCTTAAAGTTGCACTTGAACAAAAACCGCATTGAAAAGGGCAACCTCTGCTGGTTTGACCAATATCTAAACTTCTGTTAGTACCTTTGATATAAAAATCCCTATGAATATAATTTTCAACATTTATTAACTCCCAAGGCACAGGCAAAAGTGTTTCCACATCAAGTAAAACACGTTTAGGAGTCATTATTATTTGTTCACCATCTTTAAAAACGATTCCATTGATTTGGTTTAAAGATCTATTGCCTTGTAAAGCTTCCACTATTTCCAAAAAAGTTATATCACCTTCTCCAATGCACACTACATCCACATATTCACTTTGTAAAGTTTGTTCTGGAACACTAGAAGGATGAGCCCCACCCCAAATTATTGGAATTTTTCCATCTGTGATTTTCCTAATAATTTTTGCTATTTCAATAGCAAAATAAATCTGTGTACCAGTCATAGAAGAAATTCCAATACAAATCGGTTTTTTTTGCAAAGAAGCAACCAAATGAGCTTTCCAATTATGCTCTACCCTTTGATCAATTATTTTTACTTTATATCCTTTATTATGAAGTGGTGCAGCAATCGTCAAAAGAGCATGTGGAGGAGCCACTGTTGCTCCAATATCTATCCCTGTTTTTGGATAAATTAATAACACATCAACATCTTTATTTTGCAAAACTTCACTTGTCATTTTATTATCCTTCTTTTTTATTTTCTCTATACCATTTAATTGTTTTTTTTATTCCTTCCTTCAATTCAGTTTTTGGCTTAAACCCTAAAACAGTTTCAGCTTTAGTTGTATCTACCAACCGTATAGGAATCATTGAAGGTTTAGAAGAATTAAAAACAACCTTAGCATTAGTATATCCATCAATTTCAAGCATTATTTTAAGTAGCTCTTTAATACTGAATCCTTTACCATAACCTATATTAATAGGATTATAGCAATTCACTTTTTCCATTGCAAGCAACATAGAATCAACAAAATCATCAACATACATCAAATCTCGAACATCATCGCCAGTTCCCCAAACTTCAATTGGATTACGCTTTTCAACAACCCTTCTAATTAAAGCTGCAAAAACATGCGATGTTTCAAATTCAAAATCATCATATTCTCCATAAATATTTGTAGGCCTTAAAACAACTGTTGTCATAGGATTTTTCAGTTTTTCAGAATACAATCTGCAAAGAATTTCAGTATATCTTTTCATCCATCCAACACCAAAATATGTGTCATACGGATCTCCATTCATCATTTCTTCTTCTTTAATCTTTCTATCTCCTGAAGGCGGATAACCTGTTGAACTACCAATCCATAATAATTTTTTCACTCTCGCAAAATAAGCAGCTTCAAGCAACTGTGAATTCATAAGAATATTTGGAGTAACATGAACCAAAGGGGTTTTATCAATTGTAGCAGCACCTGAAGTATTTGCCGAACATACAAAAACATAATCCATACCATCTACTGCATGCTTGCAATCTTCCATTTTAGTCAAGTCACATTTTTTATATTTGATTTTCTCATCTACTATAACAGGATCTTTTTTATGAATAGTAGCAGTAATATCTGCATTTAATAAAAGAAGTCTTTTTATTAGATTTGCTCCAATGAAACCAGTTCCACCCGTTACTAAAACTTTTTTCCCCTCAAAATAATTATTTGCCATTTTTTTGATTTCTCGTAAAAAATTCCTTAAGAATTACAGTTAACTCACATAAGCCATTTTTTAAAGGCTGCATTTTTCTTTCCCCGCCTATTCTTTTTGGTTCATCTGCAGAAATTTCAGTGACTTTTAATTTTTTTCTTGTAGCGCGTATCAACATTGAACTTCCCCATGCAGGAAGTTTTGTATATACATTCAAGTCTTTAACCAGATTTTTTTTGAACGCTCTGTACATAACCAAAGAATCTGTATAATGTGCTCCAAATAATACATTTATTAATGTAGTAAACATCCAATTCCCAAAAGAAGTAATTCTGTCATCATCATAACTTTTAGCGCCTTTTAAATATCTGGAAGCAATAACCATATCATACCCTTCTTTCATCTTGTCTACTAATTTTGGAATTGCTTCAGGAATAGAATTTCCATCAGGGCTAAATATAACAACTATATCTCCTGTTACTTTTTCCATAGCTTCTGCAAATGCAGCGCCTGTACCTTTTTCTTTTTGAATAAATATAAAATAGCCGTTCTCTTTAGCATATTCAATAGTTCCATCTGTAGAACCACCATCTACAATAATCAATTCATCATACCATTCTTTTTTAATCTGTGGCATAATGGCTTTCATTCCGTCTATTTCATTTAATGAAAAAATAACCAGTGATACTTTCATTTGAAAACTCCTATTAAAACGCCGATAAATCGGCAACTACATTATCATTAAATGTTACTTTTACTTTGGCCACCATCTACAGGAACAGACGTACCATTGAGTAAGCTTGCTTTCTCAGAACACATAAAAACTACAACATTTGCTATTTCATCAGGAGTTCCTAAACGTCCCAAAGGTAGTTCTTTGTCAATAAATTCTTTTAGTTCTTTAGGATTTTCTTTTTCTAATTTTTCCCAACCTGTATCTGGTATCATTATGGCACCTGGAGCTACACTATTAAAAGTAATACCATCTTCAGCCAAATAATGTTTAATTGCCAATGCTTTCATAAGACTTGTCTGAGCTGTTTTTGCCATACTAAACCATGGCCTGCCACCGCCTTCTCTACCAAATATTGAAGTTATTGTAACTACACGGCCCCATTTTTGCCTACGCATAAAAGGAATAGCTAAAGTAGTAAATCGTATTGATGATAATGCATTCTTATTATATACTTCTAACCATACTTCTTCTTTTGTCTCTTCAACTATTTCACTACCCCATCTACCACCACCACCAACATTATTTATTAAAATATGAATTGTACCCCATTTAGCTGTAACAGTTTTCATTACTTTTTTAATATCAGATTCAATCATAACATCAGCCTGTATTCCTATACAATCCACACCTTTTGCTTTTAATTCTGATACTGTTTTTTTTACACGTTCACTATCTCGTGAACAAACAGCAACATTACAACCTTCATCAGCTAATGCCAATGCAATACTTAAACCAATACCATGAGTTCCACCTGTAACAAGCGCATATTTTCCTTTAATTTTCAAGTCCATAGCTTTCCTTTTGACTCGTTCTGTCATGCTGAATTTATTTCAGCATCTCTTTTAGCCCCTGAAACAAGTTCAGAGTGACAAAAAACTATTGTAATACAACATCAATTTGACCATTGTAAAATAGTGTTTACAACATTGTCAACATCTAAGTTGTGCAATGTATGCAAGTATTCTCTATCTCCTGACTCAAAACAATGTTTGTCTGGAATTGCTATACGTTTCAAAGAAATATTTCTTTCATAATCACTTAAAACTTCGCTTACAATACTTCCAATTCCACCGATAATTGTATTTTCTTCTAATGTAACAATACGTTTAGAATTGCTAATAAATTTTAATAGCAATTCTGTATTTAACGGTTTAATTCTATACAAATCAATAACTCCAACTGATATGGAATGATTAGCAAGATTTTGGGCTACTTTTAAAGCCTGATGAACCATAATTCCAGTAGAAATAATAATTATGTCTTTACCTTCTTTTAACATAGATAACCCATCTGAAAAATCACTTTCTTTTTCATAAAGTGCCGGATATTTACCTTTATCAATTCGTATATATGTTGGACCAGAATTTTTATATGCTATTTTAGCAGATGCTGCAGTAATAGCAGAATCAGATGGGCTCAATATAGTAATTTCAGGAAGCGCCCGCATAACAGCAATATCTTGTGTCCCATGATGTGTCGGTCCATCACTTCCATAAGTAAGCCCTACGCCAACTCCCACAATAGTTACAGGCAAATTCATACAGCATAAATCAATTTTGATTTGTTCATAACAACGCAAAGTTGCAAATGGAACTATTGTATATATAAAAACAGTTTTTCCACCCAATGCCAAACCAGCAGCTACACTAACCATATTTTGTTCAGCTATACCTACATTAATATATTGTTTTTTAAGATCTTTTTTAAACTTGCCAAGACTATAAGCTCCCATATCTGCAGTTAGAAAAATAACATTAGAATCAATCTTAGCTATCTCATACAATTCATCAAAAAATGCAACACGCAAATCAATATCACTCATCTTCATATTCATAATTTTTCATTTAATTCTTTTCTCGCTATTTCGAGTTGTTCGCCTTTTGGAACACTGTGATGATAATCAAGATTGCTTTCCATAAAAGAAACACCTTTGCCTTTAATAGTTTTTGCAATTATCATTAGTGGCTTATCTGATTTTCTTGAACGAAAATCTTTTAAAGCAAAAAGAAGTTCTTCATAAGAATGCCCATTAACAATAACAACATCCCAGCCAAATGCTTTCCATTTATCTTCTAAGGGATCTATTTCAAGACAATCTTTGAGAAAATCAGTAACACATAACCCATTTCTATCTGTAATTGCAACAAGATTATTTAATCTATGATGACCTGCAAACATAGATGCTTCCCATACTGACCCTTCATAAGATTCACCATCTCCAAGTAACACGAAAGTCATAAAATCTTTCTTATCCATTTTTGCACTTAATGCGAGTCCTGCCCCTAAACCAAGACCATGACCTAAAGAACCTGTATCAGCTTCTATACCTGGGATTTTTTTGTCAGGATGCCCACCCAATATGCAACCCTTTTTCTGATAATTACACAACTCAGAAGGAGAAAAATATCCAAGATCCGAAAGTATAGCATATAAAGCAGCACCAGAATGACCTTTACTCAAAATAAACCTATCACGTCCATCCCAATTTTTATCATCAGGATTGAATCGTAAAATCCCTCCGTAATACAAAGCAACTAAAATATCTGTACAGGAAAAAGCACCTCCAATATGTCCTTTACCAGCAGAAGCAATCATTTCTAAAACCTGTTTTCGAACCCAATTTGCTTTTTCTTCCAATTTGTGTATTTTCTCTTTCACTTGAAAATACTCCTTTATTAAATGGATTCCCGCTTTCGCGAGAATGACGATATTTTAATGTTTTTTATAACTCTACTTACTACACCTTCTAATTTTGTAGCTGGAGTTCCTTTTATAGTATTTAAAATTAACTTTACAATACGTTTAGGATGCAAAATAAACATAAAACAATAAAAATTAGCCATTAAAAATATTCTCATAAAACTTAAAACTTTTGGGCTAAAATTTTCAGACCATGATATTGCTCTTGCTAAATCTGCATACGCAAAAAGATTTAAAAAATAATCATCATTGAGTTCAATTTTTTTATTCTCTAAAAAATCTTTAAATAATTTTGAGCCCGGATATGGAATAAAAGGAAAAATATTAACTTCTTGTAACCCAACAAAAGCTAATTTTATAACTAAAAAATATGTTGTTAATAATTCTTTCCACCCTTCTTTTGGTAACCCTATAATTATATTAGTGCTCAAGTTAATACCAATATTTAATCCATCTCTCATTAATTGAACTATTTTACCTGGATCATTTTTTTTGTTAACACTTTTCAATACCTCTTTAGAAGCAGATTCAATTGCAAAATCTAATTCCCTGCAACCAGCATCGAACATCAACTTTAATACACTATAATCCAAAGCTTCTGTTCGCAATGTTGGAAGCTGAAATGTAATATTAATTTTGCGAGCTAAAATTTCATTGCATAAATCAATGATGCTTTTTTTGTTCACTACTGCGGTGAGATCAGAGAATACAAAATTGTTTGCGTTATAATGCTTGATATAATACTCCATTTCATCAACAACTAATTTAGCATCACGCGCAAACCAAAGATTTCCCCACATATTAGAATTAGAACAAAAAGTGCAATTATATGGACACCCACGTGTTGCAAGCATAGGAATTGTGCGACCTCGTTTTATGTGATAATTCAATCCTTTTGAAAGATAATTTTCTAACGGAATAAGGTCCCAAGACGGCAATGGAATTTCATCTATATTTCTAATACGGTTTCCTCTTGGTGTATTACAAATTGTTTTACTGTTTGATTCACGATAAGTTAAACTTGGAACTTCTGACAAATCACCTTTTTTTTCTAATACATCTAATAATTTAACAAATACTTCTTCTCCTTCACCAGCAACACAAATATTTAATTCCGGACAATCTTCCAAACAATATTCTGGCAACGCAGAAATATGTTCCCCACCTGCAACAAAAATACTTGCAGGATAAAGTTTGCGAACATACTGAATTAATTCTTTATTAAACACCCAATCCTGTGAAAACGTACAAGTAAAACCAATTACATCAGATTTTTTTAAACGTTCATTTAGTTTGGAAAACGGCATACCATAGGCAACATATTTGCCATGCACAATTTCTGTGTGATTTATATCTTCTCCACACATATCTATAATATCAACATTATGGCCATTTTTTTTAGCCACTGCTGAAATATAGAGGATTCCAAGAAAAGGAACCAGCTGTGCACCCATTAAACCCACACTATATGCAGGAGGACGTATTAATGTAATATTCATTATTTTTTGTCATGCTGAATTTATTTCAGCATCTATAAAATCAATGTGTTTTGAGACCCTGAAACAAGTTCAGGGTGACATATAATTCTGTTCTTATTATCTTATTAAACCCGTAGTGTCACAACATCTGCCATCTTTATTTTTAAGATAAACCGCATGGCTATACATTCCTTTTAATATATCTGTTAAAGGAGTAGTTTTAACATCACCAAAACTATCTGGGAAAGTAACACAAATTTGAACTTCTCCATAAGGAGAAATATTAAACATTTTTCCACATAAAGATTGACAAACCTTCTCTCCTTTTTTCACAGAATAGGCACCTTCAATAAAAGCAAAAGAACAATCTAATTTTTCTATAACCATTCTTTTTTCTTCTTCAGTAAACTCTTTCTTTTTATCTTTTTCCCATCTTCCTGAAAGTATAGGAAATAGAATTCGTATTCCTGAAGCTTTTGATTTTTTTGATAAATTAATTATTTGGGTTAATGCGCTATCATCTGTTTTTCCTGTACCAAAATTTTTTATACTATTTTTAGTTACATAAGTTGATGCTATACAAGGAATACCTTCTTCATAACAATACTGTATTCCATCTAACACTTTTTTGTAAAGCCCGGGCAAACCCCTAAGCCTATCATGAAGTTCTTCAGATGTACTATCCAAACTTATATTTATACAACTAATACCTGCGCGTTTTAACTCTTTTGTCTTTTCTTTTGTAAGTAACCATGCATTAGTAGTAACTGACATATACAATCCTTTTTTTGCACCAAACTCAATTAAATCCGCAATACCTTCTTTAATCAATGGTTCCCCACCAAAAAAATCAACTTTTGGTATTCCCATTTCAGATATCTGTGTTAAAACACCTTTTATTTGATCATTAGTCAACTCATCTTTTTTGCTTGCTTTATCCAAGTAGTCTCCTACTGAGCAATGTGGACATTTACATTGACACCTATATGTAACTGAAAATTCCACAAGCCATGGTATTGCTTTCTTAAACACATTAGTTAAAATCCAATACCTCACCATTACATAAAACTTTGATAATGTAACCCCTTTTAACCCAACCCTCGCATACAATCTCGCCTTCCTCGTTAAATTCACGATATCTTTTATTTTAGACATTTACCCTCCTTTTATTATTATATAATTTTACTATTTTGTTTTCATACTATTTATTATACCGGATCCTGTAATTCCTTTTTTCTTAATCATTATTGCTTTATTCAAACATGCTTCATGACAACATAAGCATAAAATACATTTTTTATTCTCTACAACAGGCCCCTCATCAAACATAACCAATGCAGTAACAGGACATGCTTGGACACACTTATTACATTTTGTACATTTACTTTTATCGATTAAAATACCATTATTTCTTTCAAAAAATTGTATAATTGAGCCCTCTGCTATCTGCATACCCAACCTTATAAACATATTTTTATACATAGAAGCAAGTTTGAACTTGTGTACAAATTCAGGTTTAAACCCTATAAATTCTACATCACTTATAGAACCCAATTTTGCTTTTTCTGCTAATCTAATATGTGTAATAATACGTGGATTTACCTTCATAATTTTACAACACATTGAATCAACTGCAACTTGATTATCACCTGCAATTACCAAATCCAATCCAACAGGTGTTCCAGCAGTAGGCCCCTCACCTTCCTGACATATAGTAGCATCAACAATATTTAAATGTGGTTTTATAACTTTTGCCAATTCCACAATTCTAATATCAAGTCCATTTTTGTGCATTTCATGCTTTAACCTAAGTGGAACAGCACCCATCATATTTTTAAGAGAAATTGTTACTCCTGTTCTTACATGTGTTTTTAAAACCGGCATATTTATTAGGACATCTGCTTCCAATATAGGTTTAGCAACAACAAATGACCCTATTGTTTCTTTGTCTGTATAATTCAAATCAAGTATTTCAACATTGTATTTTTCTGCAATCTCATATACTAATGGATGCACTGTTTTAGATAATTTACCAAAAACAGGAATAGGGCCTTCTCCTATTGTAATATTATTTGTTATCTTTTTTAATAAAATGAGTAGTTTTTCAATCAAATAAGGATTGGTGACTGTTCCTGTATCATAAGATTTAGTGGCACAAAAATTTGGTTTTATAAAAACTTTGTCATTAGGCTTTACAAATTTTTCAAGACCACCAATTTTTTTAAGAACATCCTCAAACTCCTGATATTTACCAATTGCTACTTTATATTTCATAATTTTCTCTCTATATTATATTTTATGAAAAATACGACCCAAAGCAATATTTATTGCATTTAACAGTACCTTAATATTAAATCCAAAAATCAAATTGAAATCATTACAACAAACATTATAACAAGCTTTGCAATTATTATCTAATAAATTTTCCCATGCTTTTTTAAAACCAACTTCTAATAAATTCAATGCTTTAAATTTATTAACCAAAACTATGCAAGGATACACTAAACCATTCGCTTCAATATGACATGCAAATCTTTTTATATAACATTTTACAGCTTCATAATTTTTAGGTATTTCATCCAAAATTATCTGTTTATCATACGAAAATGGCCAATTTAATATATTTTTATATGCTTCCCCTGAATAGAAAATAGGTAATCCGGATTTTTTATATTTTATGATTTTCTTAGTAATTTCTTTTAGTTCATCATCACTCAAACTTATATTCTTAGATGGAGAATCCTCACATCGTAATGGACTAAACTGAGCGTCAAATTTATATTTTAAAGCAAGAGACATAATTTCATCAACTGCATTTTTGTTATTCTTAGTAAGAACAGTCTGTGTATGAAATTTAATGTTATTTTCTTTCAAACATTCAAAAGCTTCAATAAGCTTATCATAAACTCCTTTACCCCTATTGTTATCTGTACTTTCTTTCCCTCCATCAATACTTATCGCAACAGAATTAAATTTTCGGACAACAGAAATGTTGTTTTTTATAAGAAGTCCATTGGTGCTAATATGAGACAGTATATTTTTTTCTTTAATTTTATCAACTATAATTCCAATATCATTTCTTAAAAGCGGCTCTCCACCATTTATAGAAATATATTTTGTTCCCATACTAACAAGCTCATCAATTAGACTCAATATTTCCTGTGTTGTAAATTCTTTATGATTTCTATCATAATACTCTTCATAGCAATATATACATCTTAAATTACATCTATTGGTAACACAAAGTGTAATATTTAATGGAATATTCTTATTTAAAAAATGTCCTTTTATAATTCCCTTACTATAAGAAATATATTTATTCATAAAAATATTTATTTAAAACAACTAATGTTTTGCGCGATGAAACTTAAAAACCCCAAAGAATTTTCCAATCATATCAAGATTAACAACACCAAAAGGACGAAATGCCTCTTTAAACAAAGTCCACCAATGATATCGTATAAAAGTGAGATACAACTCTTTCTTCCATTTAGCTATATCTTCTGGACCAAAATCAGGAGTTTTTAACATAGCGGAAAACATCTCAACCCTATTTGGATCATCAGGAGACATTTCAATAAGCCAACCTTTTTCTTTGCATTCATCATAAAGTTCAGTTCCCGGATATGGCATATAATTACCAACAGTTGCAAGACACATTGGAAGTTTTTTTACCAACTCTTTTGTCTTTTCAAAATCAGATCTATCCTCACCCGGTGCCCCTACCATAAAAAATCCAATTGCAGGAATTTTTGCTTTATGAAATAATTCACAAACCTCAATTATTCTTTCAGTGCTAAGATTTTTTCCATACACTCCATTGCGAATACGTTCGCTCCCTGATTCAATTCCTAAACAAACACTTGTACAACCGGACACTTTCATCAATTGCACTAATTCCTCATCTATAGTTTTAATACTTAACCCATTATGAAAATTATATTTTATATTAAGCTTTCTTGCAATAATACCTTTACAAATATTTTTTGCCCTTTCACGATTAATACTAAAATTATCATCAACAAAATAATAATTGTGAATATTAAACTTCTTTATTAAATATTCCAATTCATTGAGAACACTTTCTGCAGAACGAGCACGCCAGACAGAACCATGTGTGATATACATATTGCAAAATTTACACCTGTTGGGACAACTTCTTGATGATAAAATAGGGAGACAAGGTGTCGGAAGTTCATAGATATTTTTTTGTAGCAAAAATTGTTTTTTCAAATCAACTAAATGCCATGCAGGAAAAGGCAAATCATCAAGCTTATCATTATACTTATTTTTAGGATTGCAAAGTATTTTATCTGCATTTCTGTAAACCACACCATCTACATTTTTACAAGCATCAACAATACTATCTCCTTTAGAAATACTATTAACTATTTCTGCAAAACCCAACTCTGCTTCACCAAGCATTATAATATCTATTGCTTTAGAATTATTTAAACAATATTCCCAACTTGTAGTTGGGAATAAACCTCCTACAACAACTGGAACATTAGGATATATTTCTTTTACTTGGTTTACAATCTTCGCAACAAATCTCCATCTGGCAGTAAAAGAACAAGTTATACCTACAATATCAAAACTTTGACTTTTCAAAAAATCATAGACATCCTCTTCAGAAAATCCATAACGAAATACTTTATCAATTTTAGTAATTGGTCCTGAAGATGCATCGTAAATAGTCACAGTATGGCCATAACGTTCAAGAGTAGAAGCAAGATATACCAATGACATTGAAGGAGCTCTTGAATCAAACTCACTACTGTGTGGATATTGTGGATAGATAAGTAAAACCTTCATTGTTTTTCCTTTTTCATAATTTCTCTGCAATAGTTATATCTCTTTTTATAATACATTTCATACACAAATAATGTCCATTACAACATGCAATTCGTGAATTTTGGACTACACCACAATCAATACACTGAAACTTTCTCTTAAATAATCTAATTGTCATAGACTTTCCACATACAAAACACGGGACTGCATGAGTTAAACATGGTTCTACATCTTTAAATTCAAATATATTTTTTAAAATATATTTGAATGGAATTGGCAATGCTTTCTTGTGCAACCGAACATTTCCCGACCTAATCGCATCAAATATCAAATTAGGATCTTCAACCATAACTTCTGTATGACTTAAACCTATAAATCTTGCGCCTGTTGTATCTGTAGAAGCAACTTGTGGAATATTCTTTTTTTTTGCAGATTTCATAGCCAAATAATTTGGAATTATAGTTGCGCCCATAAATGCATTATAAGACTCTATCGCATCTATTCCAAATGACATAACTTTTTCACCTGCGCCCAAGAATACATACGGATGAGGAGCTATAGCAATACCTCCTTGCTTATGAATACAATCTATAATTTCTTTTGCACTTTGAAAATCCTGTATTTTATTTTTTAGCCCCAAACCTATTATATGCCCTTCATTTGACCATATTTCCTGACCTACTATTATTATATAGTCCTTAATTTCATCTTTAAGTGAAATAGCATGAGAAATATCAAAAAAATTAACTATTGCAACTCCATTTATCTTGTTGTGTTCTAAATATTTGCGTAACTGATTTGCATTTATAAAAATTTCTCCACGTGATGCAGAATGAACATGCAAGTCTAATTTTAAAGACATATAAATTGACGTGGGCTAAAGCCCGCGGCTACCTTCAGATGACATACTTCTACCAATTATTTTTGACATTTCAAGCAATATTTTAGGGTAATATTTGGGTGTGTAAATCAATGTATTTGATAAAGGCAATCCCCAATGACAAGTGCATTTTTTCTTAATAATATTCTTTTTAAAATCTTTCATTTCTTTTGAGTTTAAAATTTCTTCCATATTGTAATTATTTGCTCTTAAATCGCCAACAGGCTGCCATAATGGTTCACAAGGAAAAACCTTGCCAGTTTCATTAACAACTATTACTCTCTTACCTGCCCCACATTTTTTATACATATCTTTTGTTTTTAAAACTTCTTTCAATCTATCATTCTTAAGCATTCTTAAAGCTATAGTAAATATAGAATGAAAATCTGTAATATTTTTCACAACAGCTGTGTTTCTAATTTTATCACAAATCCTAAAATATTTGTCCCAGTCAAAATTAAAAACTTCTGCATTACTAACACTACCATGCGCAACAGAAAATAATATTCTGTCAAAATTTTTAAAATCTTTATTAAGTATGTCAAAAAGTTCTTCAATACTATTCTGATTATACGATGAATAAACCACGCACCCTTTTAAATATAAATTTTTATATTTCTTCTTTAACTCTGACAATTCTTTATATGTCTCTTTAAGCCTGCTGAATCCATCTTTAAGACCTCGTATTTCATTATGTATTTTTTCTGGACCATCTATGGAAAGCTGCACATCAACAGTCATATTCTTGCAATGTTTAGCTATATCCTCAACCTGTGACACTATTTTTTGTGTATAAAATCCATTTGTAGGAAGGTCAACAACTAATGGAGAACAGTTTTTATAAAGAATTTTTATAATTTCAGACAAATCATCACGTAAAAATGGCTCTCCTCCTGAAATACCCAATATATTTATCAATTTCAAACTTTTACTTATTTTTTCATACTCTTCTACTGTTAATTCATTTTTAGCGCCTTCCATCTTTATCATATTATCTTTATAAAAACACATCTTGCAATTTGCATTACACTTCGCTGTAACAAAAAATATCACGTATGATGGATAATTAATAGTTTTGACCCACCTTAAAATTTTATTTGCCATTTTTTATATACCCTCTTAGTTCTAAAAAAACTTCATTTATAAAGCATATTTGCATTAAAAAATTATTATATTTTATTTATTTATTTATTTCAATGACTTTTTGTGAAAAATGATGGAATTATTGGTGTATTACAATTGCCATGTGAGACCAAAACGGTGAGAACCTAATATGCCTTTTATTGCGGCAAATGGATAAATAAATGCGTAATCTATTTTCATTCCACTGATAAAACTATAGCTTGCTCCAAGTGACACTTCATCTAAATTTGCTCCTGCTCGGATGATTAGATCTGACAGACGGGAATTTTGTTCTATGCGAGATGCTTGCTCTACACCAGACGTCTGTTCTACTTCTGACAGACAAGATGTCTGTCCTATGCTGCTGAATGCTTGTCCTGTGCCGCTGGATGACTGTCCTACAATATATTCTACTCCGCCATATACATTCACATCTTTTTTGCCGTTGATATTCCTGTCCCTGTATGACACGTCTATTGCTGGTGTGAAGTTACCTATTCTATATGAACTGCCTATTCGTATTATCATTGGCAATTCTTCGCCTGATACATTTCCTAATGTCATATTCGGCTTATTCGCATTCTCCACACTTGCTCCTACTCGCAACTCTTCATTCATTCTATATATTATTCCTATATCTATTCCTACTTTTGTTTTGCTATATCCATTTGCATTAAACAATGGGTCCAATCTCGTGTATTCATTTTCCTCATACATCACACTCATTAACTTTATACTTACTCCACAACTTATATTCCCAAACTCCTTACCATAGCTTATCACTCCTGTGTTCTCCTTGTATTTGCCTGATGTGAATAATAAATCTCCTACTCCTATGCTTCCTATTTCTCCTAATGACATTACATACCCCAAATACCAGTCACTTAAATTATCCTCATCTATTCCTAAATATTTCTTTGCATACATCAACTCTAATTCGCCGATAAATCGGCTACTACAATAATTACCCAATCCTGCTGGAT
>JBBTED010000017.1:0-12980 GCA_038042445.1 Candidatus Firestoneibacteriota bacterium | reverse complement strand
CATTTGTTGACACAACAGTAAATACGCCTTCCGCCATATCCATAATTGTTACGTAAAGTGATCAGCCACCAAAGTCAAAAATTAATATTTATTGTTCTTTGTTTGCTTTATCAAGTCCATAAGATAAACATGCTGCTGTTGGCTCGTTTATTATTCTTACTACATCAAGGCCTGCTATTGTTCCTGCGTCTTTGGTTGCCTGACGTTGATTATCATTAAAATAAGCAGGACAGGTTATAACTGCTTTTTCAACTTTTTCTCCTAAAAATGCTTCTGCATCTTGTTTTACTTTTTGAAGAATATAAGCTGAAATCTGTTGAGGAGTATATTCTTTGCCATAAATTTTTGTTTTATAATCTGTTCCCATTTTTCGCTTTATAGCAATAACAGTACCCTCAGTATTTGAAACAGCTTGTCTTCTTGCCGGCTCTCCAACCAATCGTTGTCCGTCTTTTGTAAAAGCCACATAAGATGGGAATGCTTTTCCACCTAAGCTTGTGCCTTCTGCACTTGGAATTATTGTTGGTTTGCCTCCAACCATTGCAGCAGCAGCTGAGTTGCTTGTGCCTAAATCTATTCCAATTATTCTAGCCATAGCTTTTCTCCCTTTTAAATTTTTATTGTAGGGCCAGGTTTACCTGCCCGTTTATTGGGCGAGTAAACTCGCCCCTACGACTACTATTTAAAGTACAAGGGAGGCATTTTATTGCCCCCCCTGTTTCTTTTTTAATACATTCCTTCGCCACCACCACCATGAGGCATTGGAGGCATTGCTTTTTCTTTTTCTGGAATATCAGTGATAATTGTTTCTGTTGTGAGTACTAAAGCAGCTACACTCGCAGCATTTTGTAATGCAGAGCGAGTAACTTTGCAAGGATCGATTATTCCTGCTTTCACCATATCGACATATTCGCCTTTATGTGCATCGTAGCCTATATTTACTGCTTCATTTTTTACTTTCTCAACTACAACAGAAGGTTCTAAACCTGCGTTTGTTACAATCTGGCGAATTGGTTCTTCTAATGCTCTCTTTATAATATTTACGCCAATTTGTTCATCACCAGCAAGTTTAAGTGTATCAAGTACTTTAATGCAGCGAAGTAGAGCTATTCCACCGCCTGGTACTATTCCTTCTTCGACAGCGGCTCTTGTTGCATGTAAAGCATCTTCAACTAAAGATTTTCTTGCTTTCATTTCAGGTTCAGTTGCTGCGCCTACATTAAGTACTGCTACTCCACCTGCAAGTTTTGCTAATCTTTCCTGAAGTTTTTCTTTGTCATAATCAGATTTTGTGTCTTCCATCTGTCTTTTAATCAGAGCAATTCTGCTTTGAATATCTGTTTTTTTGCCTGATCCCTCTACGATAGTGGTATTTTCTTTATTAATAACTACTCTTTTTGCTTTTCCAAGATCATTGAGTGAAACATTTTCAAGTTTTATTCCTACTTCTTCTGCAATGAAAGTACCGCCTGTTAATACTGCGATATCTTCTAACATTTCTTTGCGTCTGTCACCAAAGCCTGGTGCTTTCACAGCGCAAATCTGTAATGTTCCTCTTAATTTATTCACGACTAAAGTTGCAAGCGCTTCGCCTTCAACTTCTTCGGAAAGAATTAAAAGAGGTTTACCTTTTTGCACGACTTTTTCAAGTAAAGGTAAAAGGTCTTTCATTACACTTATTTTTTTCTCATGGATTAAAATGTATGGTTCATCAAGTGAGGCTTCCATTTTTTCTGCATTTGTGACAAAATATGGGGAAAGGTATCCTTGGTCAAATTGCATACCTTCAACAACTTCTGAAGTTGTTTCCATACCTTTTGCTTCCTCAACTGTTATTACACCATCTTTGCCGACTTTTTCCATTGCATCTGCTATTAAATTGCCTATTGTTGGATCATTGTGTGCAGAAATTGTAGCAACTGAAGCTATTTCTTTTTTATCCTTTATTGGTTTGGATATCTTTTTTAGTTCCTCAACAATAGCGATAACTGCTTTATCAACACCGCGTTTCAATGCAATTGAATTTGCGCCTGCAGCAACATTTTTTAAACCTTCTCTGTATATTGCTTGTGCTAATATTGTTGCGGTTGTAGTTCCATCTCCTGCAACATCTGAAGTTTTGGTTGCAACTTCTTTTATAAGCTGTGCACCCATATTTTCATAAGGATCCGGGAGTTCAATTTCTTTTGCTACAGTTACACCATCATTTGTTATGGTAGGTGCACCATATTTTTTATCTATAACAACATTTCTACCTCTTGGTCCTAAAGTTACTTTCACAGCATTTGCTACTGTGTCAAGTCCTCGTTGTAGTGCCTTGCGGGCATCTTCATCGAATAATATCTGTTTTGCCATCTTGTTTCCCTCCTTTTAAAAAGCAATTAATTTTCAATTACAGCTAAAATCTCGTCTTCACGCATTATCATATGTTTTTCGCCGTCTATTGTAATTTCAGTGCCTGCATATTTGGCAAACAATACCATGTCGCCTTTTTTTACTTCAACTGCTTTTTTTTGTCCATTATCCAGAGTTTTGCCTGTTCCAACTGCAATAACCTTTCCTTCTTCAGGTTTTTCTTTTGCAGTATCCGGAATAATTATTCCACCTTTGTTCTGTTCCTTTTGTTCTACTGGTTTAACCAGTATCCTATCTTCTAACGGTTTCACTGCCATTTCTTATCACTCCTTTCTTTTTCCTATACCGTAATGGTATAGGGTTTTTACTTGATTGGGTTTAAGTCCTAAACTTACTCACTTCGTTCGGGTATAGGGCACGCCCAACCTATTATTTTACTGTGTTACTATATATAATGCAAGAAGTATGCCAAAAATGAAAAAGTTGATTAATATTCTAAAAATACTTGAAAATTATACTGTGGCACAATTATAAATTTCATTGATTTATCGGGCTTGATAAATCAAGCCCCTACAATCATCAATAAATGCAAATGTTTTTGTAGGGGCAGGATTTATCCGACCCGGAAAAACCGATTTTTGTAGATTGTGGCACAGTCTGAATTATTTAATAATTTGCAGAGTTGATTAACTGAGTTGTAGTATATAGTAGTTTAAAATGTCTTATATGAAACAATAAGTGTTTCATTATGAAACACTTATTGTTTTGTTATTACGTTTTTTCTGTAATAGAGGCAGTTCGCAACCGTCTCTACCTCTTCAGATTAAATTGCAAAACAGGTCTGCAGAATAGCTTTTTTTATTTATGCCATTTTCTTCCAATAATAATAATACACTTTTTAGTCGGTTTTTAAAAAAGCTATTCTGCAGACCTGAGTGCAAAATAATTCATTTGCTTTTTTACATTTTATAATATATATTTTGTACTAAACTTGAGTGGATATAAATAGGAGGTAATTAATAATGAAGACATTATTTATTGGTGGAACTGGAAATATTAGTTCAGCAGTAAGTAGACTTGCTATTAAAAATGGAATAGATCTTTATCTGCTTACACGCGGGAAGCGAAAAGTAGAAATAGCAGGTGCAAAAACGATTACTACAGATATATGTGATAAGGAAAAAGTACATCAAATTTTTGCAAAAGAAAAATTTGATGTGGTAGTAAATTGGATTGGTTATCTGCCGGTAAATATAAAAGCTGATGTAGAACTTTTGTTAGGTAAAGTTAAACAGTATATATATATAAGTTCCGCTTCAGTGTATCAAAAACCACCATTATACCCGATTATTACAGAGTCTACGCCAACTTACAATCCGTATTGGAAATATTCTCAAAACAAAATAGCTTGTGAAGAATATTTGATAAGTGTATATCGTGAACAAGGATTTCCTATAACAATTGTAAGGCCATCACTTACATATAATACACTATTTCCAATAGCTATAGGTGGATGGGGATGTTATACTATTATTGATCGTATGAAACGTGGTGGAAAAATTATAGTACATGGAGATGGTTCTTCTTTATGGACAGTAACACACAGTGAAGATTTTGCAAAAGGTTTTGTAGGATTAATAGGTCATCAACAGGCTATTGGCCATTGCTTTCATATTACCTCTGACGAGATATTGACATGGGACCAGATATACAAAACTATAGCTGATGCTGCAGGAGTTGAGGCAAATATTGTTCATATCCCAACAGATTTTATCAATAGGATTGAACCGGATATTGGAGCAGGTTTGTTAGGTGATAAAGGATGGAGTGTAATATTTGACAATAGCAAAATTAAAACTTTTGTTCCAGAATTTAAAGCAACTATTACTTTTTCTGAAGGAATTAAGAAAACATTAGAGTGGTTTAATGAGGATGAAACGCGCAAAATTATTAATCCTAAAATCAATGAGACTATGGATAAGATTATTAGTGCGTATGAAAAATGTTTTATATAAAATGGAGGTAAAAAAATATGGGCAAGATACATAAGGTAGGTATTATAGGATGTGGAGATTTTCTGAGATTAGAATGCAATAATATTAATAATAGTAAGAATATATGTGTAAAATCAATATTTGACACTGACAATATGCGGGCAGAAAAATATGCAAAAATTTTAGGTGGAAATGTTGTTAATACTGACGATTATATTTTTGATGACTCTGAAATAGATATCGTTTGTATTTTTGTGCCACCGTGGGCGCGAAGAAATCTTGTAATTAAAGCTGCAAAATTCAAAAAACATATACTTACAACAAAGCCACTCGGACTGAATATTATAGATTGTTTAGCAATGGTAAAGAAAGTTGTAGGTGAAAAAGTAAAATGTGGAGTTATATATGGACGTACCGGTAACGCACTAATTGAGACATATAAAGAAATATTTAACAGTGGAGAAATAGGTAAGCTATCTCTTTACAAACAAGACTGGATTCATCATTATCCTGTATGGAATAAATGGGCAACTGATTCTAAAAAAAATGGTGGACCATTTATGGATGCAATGATTCACAATTTAAATGTTGCACGGTATTTAATGGGAACAAAAGCAATATCTTGCACCTATTTTTCTGACAATCATTCACACAATTTAGAATGTAATGATACAGAATTTATGAAATTAGATTTTGAGGGTAATGCGGCTGCTTATCTTTTTATAACATGGGCTGCTGATTTAGCAGTTTACAGTAAAAAAGAAAATAAACGTGAACATATTGATATGTCATATATGATTACTGATAAAGGATGGTATTTAAGTAAAAATACAGAAAAAAACAAGATGATGATTGTCGCATCAAAAGAAGGGAAAATAAAAAAATGGGAAGTTAAAAAGCTGCAAAATAATTTTTATGATAAATTTGTGAAATGTATTGAAAAGAATACATCTTTGCCATCCGATATAATAGACATATCTGAGGCGTACGAAGATATTAAAATTTTAAAAGATGCTGAAAAAAAGCAAGGCCAAAAAATCAGTGTGAGAGAGTAAGATGGAGGTGCATGGGCGTCCGTAATTAAAATTATGGCTACACTTAATGCAAATGTAGAAAATTGTTTTAAAATTTACCATAACCCATAAATCTCCCTTCTTTTTTTAAAGATTGTTTTAGTGCAAATTAAAAAAGTAAATGGATCATCTTGCAATTAGAAAGATGATGCATTGCCCCCTTTAATAAAGGGGGATTAAGGGAGAATTATTTTATGAAACAATTCCATATTTTCGTATTTTACGCCATAAACTTGTGCGAGATATACCAAGTTTTTTTGCAGTTTCTATCTGATTACTTTCACATTTTGTAAGTGTATATTCAATCATTCGTTTTTCTAAATCTTCAAGTGTAGCGAAATCCTTTAAATCATCAGGAGGCATAAGTTTTGGAACTTTAGAATAAATATTATGTGGCAAGTCATCTTTTGTTATTACATCTTTTTCTGTAAGTATAACAGCCCTATATATAATATTTTCTAATTCGCGAATATTTCCAGGATAAGTATAATTATGAAGAATTGCAAGCGCTTCATCGCTAAAGCTTATTATATTTTTATTGTTTTTAATATTAGCTTTATCAAGTATGTGTCTTATTAAAGGATTAATATCTTCCTTTCTATCTTTTAAAGGTGGAATATGCAAATGAATTATACTCAAGCGAAAAAATAAATCTTCTCTAAATTTTTCTTTTTGAACTTCTTGCCATAAATCCTTATTTGTTGCAGCAATTATTCGTACATTTACATTGTTTGTTTCATTATCTCCAATTCGTTTTATTTCACCATTTTCTAAAACACGAAGCAATTTCACCTGAAGCGATTGGGACATTTCTGCTACTTAATCAAGAAATATTGTGCCATTGTTTGCTTCTTCAAATAATCCTTTTCTATCATTTATGGCGCCTGTGAAACTTCCCTTTTTGTGGCCGAATAATTCAGTTTCAAGTAAACTTTCTGAGATTGCCCCACAATTTAGTGCAATAAATGATTCATTAGAACGTTTGCTTAATTTATGTATTGTTCTTGCAATAAGTTCTTTGCCAGTGCCTGTTTCTCCTGTTATTAAAATAGTACTATCTGTAGGAGCTACTTTATGCGCAAGATTTATTATTTTCTTTATTGCCGGGCTTTTTCCAATTATTTCAATATTTTCCATATCTATATCTAATTATTTCTAGTAGGGGCAGGTTTACCTGCCCGTTTATTGGGCGAGTAAACTCGCCCCTACATATAATTATTAACTTATTACCTTAATTATCTATATGTTTCTTCTAAAAATCAAGGACTAATATTATCACAAATTTTTTTAGTTACTATGTTTGTTAATCCAAGGATTATATCAAGAGGGAAATGTGTGTCTATAGTTTTATCAAATAGTATTGATATATTTGCGTCTATTTCATCATCTCCTAACCATAATGCATAAGCCATCGGTATTCTTGGAAATGCAAAAACTTGAAAGCCTGCATCTCCAATTTTGATTTGTTTGCCACCAAGTTTAACACCAGATTTCAAAAAAAATTCTGGTTTGTCTTTGAAAATTTCAACAAGTTTGTATGTAGGCAATTCATGAGAACCTGTAAAAAATAAATCTCCACCTTTTAAATTTAAAGAAGTTACAAGCTCATCTGAAATTTCAACTTCTTTTGCGTTAATAAGATAGTAAAGAATTATTAAAATCAATTCAAAATCTTTAATCTCGGAGTTGTCAGGAAAACGCAAAATTTTATTTTCCTGCATATTAAACAGATATTTTTCATTCAAAAAATTCAGTTCATAAATATTGGATTCACTTACATATTTAACCAAACACCTGTTTTGGACATCTTCAGGTTCAAGTTTTTTTAGAATATTCCAATAATATAAAAGTGAATCAGCCATACCTACATTTTAAACATTTAAAGCTATAATTGCAAGCCAAATGTTAAAAAACCCTTGACAAAAACGATTTTATCATACATAATATACTTATGACTGTTAGATTAAAGGATGTGGCGAAAAAGGCACAAATCTCTACTTCTATAGCATCTCATATACTTAATGATAATTATAAAATAAAGCTCAATCCTGAAACAAGGAGGCGAGTTAAAGAAGTAGCGAAAAAATTAGGTTATACGCCTAATGCAGTTGCCCGTGGATTAAGACTTAAAAAAACAGAAACAATTGGGCTTTTAATTCCAAATGTAATGACATCTTTTTACAATGAAATAATACGTGGTATAGAAATGACAGCAAATGAAGAAAATTATGTTGTGTTGGTTGGTTGTTCAGCATTTAATACAGATAAAGAAAAAATGTATTTAGCTTCAATGCTAAATAGAGGGGTAGATGGAATATTAATATCATCTTTTAAGGGTAGCAATATTGAATTACTAAAAAAAATAAATAATGAAGTGCCACTTGTTTTTGTTGATTCTTTTATAGAAGGTGTGGTTGCTGATTATGTGGTGACCGATAATCTTAAAGGGGCTTATATTGGAACAAAAGAGCTTATTAGAGCAGGTGCAACGAAAATTTGCTATGTTGGACATGTAGGCGTTTCAGTGTTGCAGGATAGATTTAATGGATTTGTAAAAGCGCTCAATGATTATAAAATTGAATTTTCAAAAGATTTATTTATGTTGGATTGTGAAGAATATCTTCTTGGAAAACTTATATCGCAAAAAAAAATAGATAGCATATTTATAAGTGCTGATTATATTATGCCACTATTGAGAGTTTTAAGAAAATATAATTTAGCAATACCTGCAGATATTAAGGTTGCAACATTTGATGAACCTTTTTTTAATACAGAGACTCAGGAAGATATTGATGTATTGAAAATTGTTAAAGAACCAATGCCATACATACAACAACCGAAATTAGAGATGGGTAAAAAAGCATGCGAAATACTAATTGAGAAAATAAAAACAGGAATTTATAAACACACGATTTCAAAAATTTTAATGGAACCCAAACTTAAAATATAACGCAATAGATTTTATTGTGCATAATTTTGTAGGGCAAGGCTTTAACCTTGCTAATGTAAAAAAGGAGGTAGGTAAATATGAAAGCAGTGGTTTTTTATCCGAAAGTAGGATTTAAGATTGAGGAAATAGCAAAGCCTGAAATAAGTGCAACACAGGTTTTACTAAAGGTTCATTCCGCTGGTTTTTGTGCGTCAGATTTTGGTTTTTATAAAGGAGTGTTTAATGACGAAAAGTTCAAACCATTGATTTTTGGTCATGAATTTGCAGGTGAGATTGTAGAAGTTGGGAATGCAGTGAGAGGTTTAAGTATTGGTCAAAGAGTTGTGGCAACACCAGCAGTATCCTGTGGCAAGTGTCATTATTGTTTGATAGGCAAAAATGATAGATGTGAGAACTGCAAACAAGTATTGGGTTTTACTGTGAATGGCGGTTTTGCGCAATATTGTGCAATAGAGGAAAATGGTGTAATCCCAATTGGTGATATATCTTATGATATTGCATCTTTTATTGAGCCAATAAGTTGCTGTTGGTATGCAACAAGCCGTGCAAAAATTATTCCGGGTGAAACAATTCTGATTATTGGTTTAGGAACAATTGGTTTACTTGAGTTACAGGTGGCTAAATCTATTGGTGCTAAAGTGATGGTTGTGGGAAAATATGCCAAACAAATGGAAATAGCAAAAAAATTAGGAGCAGATGTTATTCTTTCACTTCCGAAAAATGGGATAAAGGAACTTAAACTTCCTGAAGTACCAGATGTAATTTTTGCTGCAATTGGCAAACCTGAAGTAATAGAATATTCAATTAATAATGTAGCACGTGGAGGCAAAATTGTAATGTTTGGTTTTTGTGAAGATGAAGAAAATGTTAAAATATATCCTATGAAATTGATTTTGAATGATTTGACACTAATTGGGTCACAGGCAACTCCATCATTTCTTTTTGCACGGTCGATAGATATGATTCGCAAAGGAATAATTAATCCTGAGCCAATGATTACCCATAAATTTGGTATGAATGAATTTATGAAAGCTGTAGATGTATATAAAAACCAAAAAGGTGAATCCATAAAAGTCATAATTCACCCAAATATGTAGTGGTTGCGGTTGGTTTTTGAAAAAAAATTTCCCACTCCCCCTGATAAGGGGGAGATAGAGGGGGTTAAAAGGAGGATAAAAATGGAATTTTATTTTGCGCCGTATTGTGGATGTGAAAAAGTAAATATTTTGGAAATACTTGATTTTATCAAAGAAAATGGATGTGTTGGAATAGAACTTTTTCAGGGCTGGCATTTATTTGACAATTTGGATAAAGACGAATGGGTAAAACTAAAAAAAGAATTAGATGCACGTGAATTAAAAGTATCTGGTGTTTTTGTGCCTGGAGCTTTTCCGATATCTTATCCATATTATAACGAAGTGGCAGTTAATTATCTTGTCCAGTCCTGCAAATGTTCAAAATATTTTGGCGGTAAATATGCAGCTATATGGAATGCACCTCCAAAGCCAGTAACTTTAGAAGAAGGCAGGGTAGCAACGTCTAATGTGCTTAAAGAAGTTTTAGATAAAGCTGAATCTTTAGGAATTTCAGTTGCATTTGAATTTGAAAAAGAAAGTTGTTTTGATAACTGGAAAGATACATTGAATTATATTTTAACTTTTGATAAACGTGTGCGTGCTATATGTGATACTTTCCATTTAGCTCATGACAAAGCAGATGCGTATGAAGCAGGTGTCCAACTTGGACCTTATGTATCTGCTGTGCATTTAGCAGAAGATGACAGGTCTGCACCAGGGCAAGGCAAAACAAAATTTGATTTCAAAGCATTGAAAAAAGGATTAGATGAAATAGGTTATAAAGGACCATATTGCCTCCAATATGATCTTGGGGAAAAAGCAAAAAATAGACATACAATAAAAGAATCAATAGATTATTTAAATTCAGTTATGAGGCAATAAATTAGCCATTCTAAAACGCAATATGTAGTTGCCGATTTATCGGCATAATTGTAGTAGTCAATTTATTGGTTCATCTTTAAAACATAGATAATTGTTTTAAAAACGCTGATAAATCAGCAACTACAACTAAAATTTTACTTAAAATGGCTAATCTGTTACAAAAACTGGAGGAAATACATAAATGAAAGCAATTTGGTTTTTGGGAAATAAAAAATTAGAAATTCGGGATATTACACTTCCTCATATAAAAAACGGGGAAGTTGTTGTTGCACTTAAGCGTGCAGCTATATGTGGTTCTGATTTACATCAATTATTTAAGGGGGAAAAAGAGCATAGTGTTATTCCAGGCCATGAATTATGTGGAGTAATTACAGATAATGGAAATAGTACTAAATTAAAAATAGGGCAGAGAGTGTTTATTTATCCAACACGTGGATGTGAAAATTGCCATTTTTGTAAAATAGGAGAGCCGGCTTATTGTATTGGATATAATCCCGGTAAATATGTTCTTGGATTTACAAGAAATGGTGGGTATGCTGAAAAAATCATAGTAAATTCTGATTTGTGTTTGCCTTTACCGGATGATATAGATTATGATATTGGATGTTTAATTATGGATGTATTTGGAACTACCAGCCATAGTATTAATCGTGTTGGTGTGAAAAAAGATGAATATGTTGGAATTATGGGTTTAGGACCTGTTGGCTTGGGTGCTGCACTTGTTTGCAAGGCAATAGGAGCAAAAGTTATTGGAATTGATATATCAAAATATCGTATTGAACTTGCCAAACAGATAGGAGCAGATGTAGTTCTTAATCCAAATGAATGCGATGTAGATAAAGAAGTTCTAAAATTAACTGATAATTATGGATTAAATGCTGCAATTGAATGCACAGGAGTTTCCAGTGTAATAGAACAGGCAATAAGATTATTAGGAAAAGGTGGACGTCTGGGGTTTTTAGGAACAGGAACTAAAAAAGCATATTTTGTATCTGAGGAAATGATACTAAAAAAACTAACTTTTATGGGGACTCTTGCTTTTAAACCAGATGAATTTGATGCAATTATTGCATTGATTCGCAAAGTAAAAGATAAAGCACATTTGGTAATTACACACCATTTTCCTTTAGAGAAAACTGCTGAAGCACTTGATATATTTGAAAAAGGAAACACAGGCAAAGTAGTATTAGATATTGAACAATAGTAAACCCCCTTTTATTCTGTTCACATCTTTGGAAAAGATGGGTAGGGGATATTTTATGTCATTCCCGTATGCAATAGGCCAGGCATCTTGCCTGACAAATAACTGGAATCCAGTGTCATTAAAATAAAACTACAAAACCTACAAATTTTATGGAGGACAGATTGCTGCACTTAAAGAGGAATGATCTTATTTTGCAAACTGTATTTTAAACTTGACGTTCTTTAGAAGATTTTTTGCTGCATCTATTGAGAAAACTCTTGACAGGGATAGGGTGAGAAGTTATGATTTGGAACATAAAGAGAATACCTGCATAAAAATAGTGAGAATGGATAGAGCGAAATATTCATCTCACTATTTTGGGAGGATTATAGCAGAAATTGAGGTAAGAGTTGTAGGTTTTTTAAATGGAAAGCCTACGAGGATGGGGTTTTATGAGCAAAAGCATTGAAAATAAAGAAGCTAAAGAAAAAATAGGACTAAAACTTAACAAAGTCCTGTGGTATAAATCAGCAAGGATTCATATGGAATGGTTGAATCCTAAAATAGATTTAGATGTTCCAAAATATGTAAATAAAATGCTTGATAGTGTGGAAAAAGTTAATGCAAATACAATTGCATATTGTATAGATAATGGAGGGTATATTCTTTATGATGGTAAATCTGCACCTAAAGATAAACATATAGGAGATTATGATTTAATAGGGATGATAGAAAAAGAAGCACACAAACGAGGTTTAAGATTTATAGCAAGTTTCTATGGTCAGCCAAGAACCTATCTTAGTGATGAATATCCGCATTGGTCACAGTTAAACAAAGAAGGCAAGCCAAGCAAATTTTTTAATGTTTCAATTTTGTGTCCTAATTCACCTTTTGGGGATTACTATCCAGAGTGCATAAAAGAAGTGCTTTCAAAATATAAAGTAGACGGTATATATGTAGAAGGTATATATTTTGGAGCGGGATTTTGTTATTGTCCCTATTGCAAGGAAAAATTTAAAGGTAAGTATGAAAGAGAAATTCCGACTGAATCAGCAGATGGGCAACTTAAACAATTTCATCAGGAAACAATTGCAGATTTCTATAGAAAAATACGAAAGGTTGTAGATGAAGTATCTCCAAATACCATTATAACAGGAGCACCTTATACACTATATGAGGGCATGAAAGATGCTAATATAAAAACATTAAGTAAATATGTTGATGTAATAGCTATGGAGGGCCAATGGGGTTATTATGATAATGGTATTTCACTAAGAGAGAGAGGGTTGTCTAATTTGATGCTTAAGGCAGAAAGCAAGAAACCTATTTTAAACACTCAATTTGTTTCAAAAAATGTAGATTATGATTATGCGCAAAGAACAATAGAGCATACTAAATTAGCAATTATGGAAAATATGAGTCAGGGAGCAATTGTGCAAGTTCATGTTCAAACTGCATTTGAAGAAG
>JBBTED010000016.1:0-1098 GCA_038042445.1 Candidatus Firestoneibacteriota bacterium | reverse complement strand
ATCTTTAGAATATTCTATCAAAGATTCTTTTGTATGTAAGTCAAAAATAGTATCTCGTAATATATAGTCAATATGATTTTCAATACATGGTTTATGATTAAGAATATTTTTTACAGATTTTTTAATACATGATTGAATAGTGTGATTATGAACATTTTGAGTATCTTCATAAATATTTTGTATATTGTAATTCCAATTTTCTAATCTTCGAATTAATCTCATCACATTTGGTGGTATATGTTCTATTGGATTATTTGAATAACGAAAATATTGTAAATTAACTAAGTTACCGATTTCACTTGGCAATGATTTTATTTGATTATAACTACAATTTAGTTCTCGTAAACTAATCAAGTTAATTATTTCACTTGGCAATGATTCTATTTGATTACCAAAATAAATTAATTTAAGTAAATTAACTAAGTTGCCGATTTCACTTGGCAATGATTTTATTTGATTATAACAGCAATATATTGTTTGTAAATTAACTAAATTGCCGATTTCCCTTGGCAATGATTCTATTTGATTATGACTACAAGATAAATGTTGTAAATTAACTAAGTTACCGATTTCACTTGGCAATGATTTTATTTGATTTTCATAACAACTTAATTCAAGTAAATTTATCAAGTTGCCGATTTCATTTGGTAATGATTTTATTTGATTATGATCACAATTTAATATTTGTAAATTAACTAAGTTGCCGATTTCACTTGGCAATGATTTTATTTGATTATTACTACAATTTAATTTTTGTAAATTAATTAAGTTGCCGATTTTACTTGGCAATGATTCTATTTGATTATAATTACAATTTAATTCAGTTATCTTAATATTATCAAATAATTCGATATATAATGCTGTTAATTCTCTACTTGACAGAACGATCTTCATGTTAAATATATATATATTATAATTCATTATAATTAATAAAGTATATCAGACAATAATAATATCAATTTTTAACAATGAATTCAACTCAAGTTGAATTGATTTTTTAATGTATAATAAATAAAAAAATTTACTCGATACTATTAATCCAGATATCTATTTTATCAGAACTAAATCCACGTTCTAATAATTCTTTTAAAACTAGTT
>JBBTED010000015.1:6307-25757 GCA_038042445.1 Candidatus Firestoneibacteriota bacterium | reverse complement strand
GTTCAGTTTTGGAGCATGCGAATTTTACATTTGGAATAAGTGGTATGTCAAGATCTTGTTCTCATCAATTGGTTAGGCATAGAATGGGCGCTTTTAATCAACAAAGTCAGAGATATGTAAATGTTGGTGACTATGAGTATTTTGTTGTTCCTCCATCTTTGGATGAGGAAAAATTTAAAGATATTACTAAACAAATTGTAGATTATTATAATAGTGAGGTTCAAAATTTAAAAGGTAAAGGTAAAACATCAGAACAGTCTCAGGAAGATGCAAGATTTATAATTCCAAATGCAGGAAAAACAAATGTTATATGGACAACTAATTTAAGGAATTTAATACACGTGGCTCACTATAGATTGTGTAATCGTTCTCAATGGGAAATTAGAAAACTTTTGGGGTTGGTAAAAAAAGAAATGCAAAGTAAATTTCCAGTTATCGCCCAATATCTTACGCCTAAATGCGATTTTTATTTGTATTGTGATGAAGGCCAGAGAACCTGTGGAAGAATGCCAGTTAAGGAAAAAATCGCTTCCCTAATCGAAAAATATACTTCTGAATTAAAAACTTAAAAAATCTGATAATTGCGAAAATTGACAGTCTAATTAAAATTTATTGACTTGAGATTTATATAAAGGTATCATAAAGAACAGTTTGGTAAAAAAAGACGAACCATAGTTAAAAATTATATCTATGAACATTAGAAATAAAATAATTATTGTATGTATTGTGTGCACAATAGTAAGTATATGCACAGCTTTTTTATTTTTAAATCAAAAACTTAATGACTTGACAGACAACCAACAAAAAAAAGAGGCGGATTTATTAGTTTCAAATTTAGCAGCATATGCAAAAATATCACTTATAAACAATGATGACCTTATGCTTCTTAATTTTGTAGATGAATTTTCAAGAAGAGAATCAATAATTTATGCTCTAGTAATAAACAATCAAGGTAAAGTCATAGCGCACACTCAACCAACTGAAACAGGCAAAATCTACAAAATTGATTTTTTAGATTTGCAAAGTGGCAAGACATTGCTACAAAAAAATGAGTATCTAAAACAATTTACTGCAGTTATTCCATTCTACCTTGATGAAAAAAACGAAAAACCTGCTGGAATTGCTGCTGTAAAATTGGCAAACAAACATAAAACAATACTGGAATATCTACCTGATTTCACAATATTTATATTGATATTACTTGCTTTCTCTATTTTAAGTGCAATTTTAATTGCGAATAGTATAAGAAACCCGATTTTAAAAATCAAAGAAACACTCGAATTAGCAACAGAAGGAATATTCAATCAGGAAATTAAATTAAAAACAAAAGGTGAAGTGCAAGAACTCGCAATTTTGCTAAATAAATTAACAAACAAATTGACTTCTATTCAAAATACAGACAAAAATGAAAATGTTGATTTAAAAACAGAAATAAGCACACTTATCAATGCAATATCAGATATAGGCGTTTTACTTATTAATGATAATAAAATTTTGCTTTACAACAATAAAGCAAGCCAGTTATTAGATAAAAATGACCTATTTGGAAAACATATTTTGGATTTAACAAAAGATAAACAGTTTCTGGAACTTGTTGAATCAGCATTAAAAGAAAAAAATATTTTAAAAAACAAAATAATCAGTAAATTAAATTTTAAAATTATTCACACTGCAAATACACATATCTTTAATATGATAGTTTTAATTTGTAGTTGCTGATTTATCAACTTTTGCAATTATTATCTCACGCGTATTTGAGTTTATGTATTTTAATTTTATTATAATAGTGTTATCAGGAAGTAAATTCTCTGCTTTGTCTGCCCATTCAACTACACAGATGCCATCACTATAAAAATATTCTTCATATCCTATATTAAATAATTCATTTATATTTTTAATACGATATAAATCAAAATGATATAAAGGCAATCTCCCATTATAAACTTTCATTATTATGAAAGTAGGACTTGTGATAATTTCTTTAACTCCAAAACCTTTGGCTATTCCTTTTATTATGCAAGTTTTCCCTGCACCAAGTTCACCTATTAAAGCAAGTACTTGTGGTTTATTTAAACTCTTGCCAATTTTATACCCTATTTTAAAAGTTTCAGAAGGACTTTTTGAAATGAAATGTTTCATTTGAAATGTTCATATCCTGACTTATTCAATTTCTCAATTTTCCCTGTACTATAAACTATTGCATTCCCACATTCTTTTTTAAGTATTACACCAATAACTGTAGCTTTAGTCCCTGTATGTTTTTGCACTCTTTTAATAACTTCATTTACTTTATTCATAGGCGATGTCCATAAAAGTTCGTAATCCTCTCCGCCATTTAGAGCAAACCAAAGAGGTTTTTTATTACTACCTTTGCATAAACTTATAGTTTCTCTGGAAACTGGAATTTTATCAGCAAATAATCTGGCACCTACTTTACTTTCTTCAAGTATATGCCCCAAATCCGAAGACAATCCATCACTCACATCTATCATTGCATTTGCACCTCTAATTTTTGCAATTTCTCTCGCTTCTCTTACTCTTGGAATTGGAACAATTGTTCTTCGTAAAAATTGTAATTTTGCTGAAACATAACCTAAACTACCTGTAACTAAAATAGCATCCCCAATCTTTGCACCACTTCGTGTTATGAAATTATGTGGCTCAACTTCACCAGTCAAAGCTATATTAATAACTAACGCTTTAGGAGATTCTACTGTATCACCTCCAACTATATGGACATTATATTTTTTTGCCATTTTCTTCATACCTCTGTGCATACCATCTATAAATTTAATAGGCAGACTTTTAGGAATACCTACAGAAACAAGAATGTATTTTGGAATTCCACCCATAGCTGCAATGTCACTTAAATTCACAGCTATAGATTTCATTCCTAATTCAATTGGATTTGTATGTTTCAATGTAAAATGTATGTCTTCTACAAGCATATCAGTAGTTAGAAGCAATAATTTTGATTTATCAGATTTAATAACTGCAGTATCATCACCTATATTTACTAAAATATTATTATTCCTACGCATAGAACGTCTTATTTTTTCAATCAATCCAAATTCACCTAATTCTTTCATTGATTTCATCTAAAAATACCCCTCACCCTACCCTCTCCCACAAGGGGAGAGGAAAATTTTCACTTTTTTAAAATTTTGAGGGCTTATCACTTTTAAGCCACAAATTTATTAAAAAACTTTTTTCCAATTCTACTGCTTTATATTTACAAAGTTCAGAACAGCAAAGACACTCAATACATTTTTTATAATCAACTTTAGGATACCCTTTAACCCATTTTATTGCAGACACAGGACAAATTTTAGCACAAGTTCCACATTTTGTGCAAATTTTTTCATCCATATACGGCTTAATTTTTATTTGCCTCCAGTAAAACCGCTTTATAAACTCAGGAATCCTGCTTTTCCACACAGTAAACGGCATTTTAAAATCTTTAATTATTACAGCATCCAAAGATTCACCAACAACCTCGATATTTTTTAAATCTGCCACACCCAAATCCTGCTCTGATGCAACTCGTATAGTATCTATTTTCATTGGCGGATAATTCACTATATGAGACATTACAGTATCTAAAGCTACACAATCATAACTTGCCATAATTACGCCAATATCTCTTATTCTGCCTGCTGATGGACCATCTTTATCCATACCAATTACTCCATCCATTATTGCTAATTTAGGCTTAACTGTAGCCAAAATATCAGCAGTTACACTTGCAAAATCTGCAGGACCTTTACACACCCTGTGATATGATGCTTTATTTAACCCAGGAATGGTTCCAAATAAATTTTTAATTGCGCCTGTCAAACCTGTTAAAGTATGGCTCTTAAATTTTGGCAGAGATATCAAGCAATCACATTCTAAAATTGGTATTGCAATAACAAGACGTCTTCCATTATTTAAAACAACTTCTTTGCTTCCTGATTTTTCAAGATTAACAAGTTCTACCCCCATTTCATCACATACTTTCTTTACACCTGTAATTTCCCATATTTTCTCAATCCCAAGTAAAACTTCTCCAGGGCAATCTCCTACAGATATAATTCCTCCTACTTCACGAACACATTTTATAACAGCTTTGATTATAAATGGATGGGTTGTTACAGCTTCATCAGGAGTTTTAGCAGTTAAGAAATTAGGTTTAAGAAATACTTTATCGCCAGTTTTTATAATTTTTTTTAATCCGCCAATTTGTTCAAGGGATTTTCTAATAGCGTTTTCAACTTTTTCTTCTTCATACTTATCACATTTAACAATTGCGACTTTGACCATATTTATAACCTTTTTAATACAAGTTTGAATTATTTCTGGATAAATTTAATTGCAGAAGGAATATTTTCTAATACATCAGTAGCTATAAGCCCCATTTCAGTTTTTTCATCTTTAGCTAAATCTCCTGCTAAACCATGTATGTAAACCCCAGCAATACTTGCATCTATCGGCGTTAATCCTTGTGCAATAAGTGATGCAATAATTCCTGTTAATACATCTCCTGTGCCCGCAGTTGCCATACCAGAATTACCTGTTGAATTAACCCAAAGCTCACCTTTAAAATCAGCAATAACAGTATATGAACCTTTCAAAACAAGAATAACTTTATTTTTAATTGCAAATTCACGCGCCAAATTAAATCTATCCCGCAAAACTTCTTCTATATTTGAATTAATAAGCCGTGCCATTTCACCAGGATGCGGAGTTAAAACTAAAGGCACTTTTGATTGCTTTAAAATATTTATACTACCTACAATTGCATTTAATCCATCTGCATCTAAAACTATAGGAACTTTAGCATACTGTATGATTTTTTTTACAAATTGATCTGTTTCTTTGTTTCTTCCTAAACCCGGCCCCAAAGCAATAGCATTACAACCATTTGCAAGTTCCAAAATCAACTTTTCTGAAGATAATGCAATGGTGTGATTTTTTGTTTCAGGTATAGGTTTAGTAATTACTTCTGTAAGTTTTGTTTCCATTATCTGATTAAGACTTTCTGGTATTGCCAAAATTGCCATACCAGCTCCAGACCTTAAAACAGCCTGACTCGTTAAAGCTACTGCACCGGTTAATCCAATTGAACCACCAACTATCAGCACTTTCCCCACACTGCCTTTATGGGCATTCAGTTCTCTTTTAGGTAATAAATTCAAAACATCTTTTGTATCTGTTAGATTTATATTTAATTTCTCTTTTTTTATTATTTCATCAGGAATACCAATATCTCCCACTACAACTCTACCTGCATATTTTACACCTGGATACATAAATAAACCAAATTTTGGCAAACCAAGTGTTATTGTTAAATCTGCATTTATACAAGAACCACTTGCATTTCCAAGATCAACATTCAACCCAGATGGCAAATCAACTGCAATTATCGGCTTACCTGTAGTATTCAGATAATCAATGATATTTGCCAACAATCCTGTAACAGCACCTTTAAATCCTGTGCCTAAAAGTGCATCCACTATAATATCAACACCATTGATATTATCTCTTTCTTTTTCAAACTTTCTAAATGAATTTATTTCTTTAACTTTTATACCAATTTTAAATAATTTATTAAGATTAATTTTTGCATCATCTGAAATGTCTTCTTCTCTGGCAACTAAAAATACTTTAACTGGAATTTTTTTGTTGGCTAACAATCTTGCAATAACCAAACCATCTCCACCATTATTTCCCTTTCCAACAAAAATACCTACCTTCTTACCTTTTAAACCACTAAATTCTTTTAATATATTTTCCACGCAAGCAGTCCCTGCACGTTCCATAAGCTCAATAGAAGGAATATTAAATTCCTGAATTGTTCGATTATCTATTTTTCGCATTTCTTCTGTATTTACAAGTTTCATAATTTTTTACTTATGGTTTGTATTCTTCTACCAAACAATAATTTTATACCATTGCTAAAGCTACAGCATAATTTTTCTCGTGAGAAATTGTAATTTTTATCTTCTTGATTTTTTTTCGGTGGCAAAATTTTAATGCTGTCCCTTTTAATATAATTCGTGGATTACCAGTGGAGTTGTTTTTTATCTCTATATCTGTCCATTTCAATTTACCCTGCCATCCTTCCGGCAAAGCTTTCAATATAGCTTCTTTTGCAGCAAATCGACCTGTAAAATGTGTATAAGGATTAACTTTCTCTTTACAATATTTGATTTCTGCAGGAGTATATATACGATTTATGAACTTATCCCCATATTTACAAATAGCACGTTTTACCCTAACAACCTCAACAATATCCAACCCTATTTCTGACATTTAAATAGATTGTAACACTAATTATACCTAAAAGTCAAAAAAAACGTAATGGGTCAGTAAAATACGGATACTGTAAAAAAAAGAAAAGGTAAGACTCTGGATTCCCAATCAAGTTGGGAGTGACATGCTTTTTCATAGATAACAAGAAAAAAACTGCAAATTCCAGAATCAAAATGGTATTTTGTAATTTCGTCATTCCCGAATGTTTCTATCGGGAATCCAGAGTCTTTTAAATAGTAACAAAGGGGAAATCCACTAAAATTTTTGCCTCTTATACCGTATTTCACTGACCCATTACAAAAAAACTGCTATTGCAAAATTATCAGAATGTAAGTATTGAAAATTTTCTGCCATTTGTAGAAATATTTAATGCAGTTTTTATTTCGTATTTTTCCCATTTTTCAGGTTCCTCTTTTGGATTTCTAATTTCAACTATATAATTATCTGATTTAACAGAAACATCTTCACTAATTGAACAATTAAAATCTTTCCCTAAAATTTGTGCGTCCCAAAAAGCAAATTCTCCATATTTTGAATTATTTACTAATATTTTATCATTTTTGTCAAATGTCTTATAGTAAATTTTTTTATGTAAAATCAACTCCAATAATTTCAAGTTAGATGCAGTATTTAAACTGCCATTTTTTGCCGAAAATATATTTTTTATTTTAAATCCATTTATTAAAATATCCATATCCTGTGTATTTGAAAAATCGGAGAATGCCACCAAAGCATCTATTTCCCCTATGCCTTCTTTAAGTAAAAATGTTCTTAAGGTATCTATATTTTTCTTATTTAAGGAATCACATTTTTCAAAAATAAACAAGCTTTTGTTGTCTGGCAATTGCACAAAATATACGATATTTTTTTTCAATGCAAAAAATGTAAATCTCGCATCATTTTGCACGAGTGGAAGAATTAATTTTCCCCAGATGTTCAAATTAACAATAATTAAAACTATTATGACAGCAAAGCTTTGCCTTATATTGAAATTTTTAAAACCGATGAGTAGAAACAATAAATAGTAGGATACTATAAAAATAAATGAGGGTGAACATACCTCTAAAACTGCATAAGGTATTTTAGAAAATAAATTCACAGATTCCAAATTTAAAGTTAATATAAACCAATTTGCAGAACCAAATATTTTTGCTATTTCAATAGATATAAAACCAATTATAGTAGTAACGAATCCAAGCGCAGTTGATAAACTTGCTAGTGGAACTATTACTATATTTGCAAAAACAGATATTAAAGAAACTTTATTAAAATAATATGTTAAAAAAGGATAAACTGCCAATTGTGCGCTTAAAGTAACTGCAAGTGTAACTCTAATAAACTTTGGAAGCGGTGAAAATACTTTTTCAAATAAAGAAGCAACATATATTATACCTATTGTTGCTACATACGAGAGCTGAAATCCAACATCGAAAAGTGAAAGTGGCGAAACAACAAGAATTATAAGTGCAGACAATGCTAAACTGTTATAAATATCAGTATCTCTTTCAAGAAAATAGGCAATTAAAACTGTAATTGCCATTATTGAAGCACGTAATACAGAAGCAGAACTTCCTGTAATAGTAGCAAAAAGAATGATAAAAATTATAGTTATGCCAGATGAAATCCGTTTGTTGAGTGATAAAAATCTTAGAAAAGTAAAAAATATAAAAACCATAAATCCAACATTTAATCCGGAAACTGCAAGTATATGCATTGTTCCTGTATCTCTAAACATCTCGCGATATTCCATAGGCAAAGCTTTTTCATTACCAAGCATCAAACCATCAAGTAATCCTGCCTGTAGATAAGTTTGATGCCAAATATTATTATCAGAGACCGAAGGGAACACTGGAAGTGTAACTGCAGGAAATACTGTAACAAAAGGCATACTTGTATATAAAATTTTAGTAACTTTAGCCTTTATTTTATATGCAATTCCGATAAAAAAATTTCCTTTGCCTGTGTCAATTTTACTTAACCCCTCATCACCCACTAAAGTCGTAGACATAACTGCAAATATTTTTTTTCTGGCAAGATACGCCGTATAGTTAAATTCTCCTGGATTTTTAGGTGGTTCTGGACTATATATTTTACCTTTAATTCTTACCACATCTCCATAATTACAATCAATTCGAGTAATATTTCCGTATGCCGAAACCAACACTAACCCAGAAGTTTTTTTACCATTTATCTCATTTATATCAACTAATAATTGAATTTTGTGTTTTTCTAATTCTTTTACTGAATCCTGTATTAAAACTCCAGTAACTTCTGCGGATAATTCTTTACCTATGGTCTGTCTTTTTTCACCAGAGACAATATGCTTAATATGATTTTCAGGATAAATTTGTGTATGGATATTATAAAATAGTGCTCCAATTAAAAATACTATTAGCAAAAGGTTGCCGTTCTTAATCAAGCTTGTCTTATTTTTAATAATTATAAGATAAAGAAGTAATAATAAACTTAATCCTATAAAAATGATTAGAAATGGAATAAAAATATTTGCAGCAAAAATTATTCCAATTATATAAGATATTGTTAGGTATAATAAAGGCTGACGCACTGGATAAAATTCAAGCTAATATTTTAATAGCTTCATGTAATTCAGCAATATTTTTCGCTTTCAAATTTTCAGGTAAATTAGATGTTTGCAATTCTTTAATTACTTGTTCTATTTTATCTGCTATTACCTTATGATTAATCTTTATTGTTTCGCTTTTATGACTCCAATCCTGAATCAAATTATTCAATGCTTTTGCAACATCCTGCAATTCATCTTTTTCTCTTACCCGTATATATTTGTCAAATTTCCCAGTGTGAATAATTTCATTTATATCTTTATTGAACCGATATACAGGACCAGCAATCTTATGTGAAACAAATATAGACAATACAGTTATAAGAATCAAATATAACACACCACTTATTAAAAGTTTAGATACAATATCACGTATTTCTTCTTTTACGGAAGTTGAAAAAAGATTTGGCAATATAGCTTTAATTATATAAAAAGTGTGCAGTTCTATTAAAACCAACAAAAATATAAGTGTTCCCGCAATCATTGCAGCATATTTAAGCTGCATTTTCTTATTTATTAAGTACTGTCTTCTTTTAAATTTTTTCATTGAATCACCTCAATCATCTTATTTCTTGATTTCACACCACGTATAATATTTATATTACGCCTTTTAACATTAAAATGTCCACTCAATAATTCAATTAGTGATTTATTTGCTTTTCCATCAATTGGAGATGTAGTTAAATAAACTTTCAGCTTACCCTCTATCTCCTTTATTTCATTTTTAGAAGCATTTGGAATTACCTTTACAGAAACATACATTTTACTATTTTACTGCTTCAATGATTATCTTATCACCATCACTAACATCTCTTAATGCCTTAATACCTCTTGAATCTATTTTACCATTTATCTTAACATCACCTGTGATTTTTCCAAAAACATTGACAGGATTAGCAGGCCTTATTTCATTGCCACGGCTTGCAGGAGTTGGTCCAAAAAATATACAAAAAGCACTTCCAGGAAGCCAGTATCCAAGCTCCCCTAATTCTACAACTTCTTTTTGATTTTCCGAAGCACACTTAACTGGAATATTGAAATATATCTCATCTCCCCATGTATTCACACTTCCTGTTATTGGCAATGCACCCCATATTGAAGAAGCAGTTTTAGTATCATTCAATTCCGCCTCAACTTCAACTTTGCCAGATATAATTTTAATTTTTTTCATCACTATAATTATAACAAGTTTTAAATTAGCCTGTCCATATTTATGTATGGTAGTGGGCGTTTATGTCTATGTATTTTGAGGTTAAATCACAGGTCCAAACTGTTGCAGATTTTTTGCCAAGATTTAAATTTACAATTATATTTATTTCTTTGTTGTTAAAGATTTTTTTTGTTTTTTTCTGTTCCACAGCACATCCATTTTTGACTACCTGTATAAATTTTGATGATTTATTGCCAAGAAAAAGTTCGATTTTTTCAGGATTAAATTGGACTCCGGCATTTCCGGCTGCACATAGTATTCTTCCCCAATTTGGATCACTGCCAAAAATTGCAGTTTTAACTAATTTTGAATTAGCTATTGAAAATGCTATTTTTTTGGCATCCTGAAAAGATTTTGCATTTTTTACAGTAATTTCAACAAATTTTGTAGAACCCTCACCATCTTTCACCAACATTTTTGCAAGAGAAATAGTTATTGTATCTAACGCTTTACTGAATTTATAAAAATTGTCGTCTTTTTTGGTTATGATTTTATTTTCTGCAAGCCCATTTGCCATAATAAACACAGAATCATTAGTGCTCATATCACCATCTACAGTAATCATATTAAATGATTTCTGGACAGAGCTTGCCAGTGCATTTTTCAAAAGATTACTATCAATTGCCAAATCGGTAAATAAAAAACATAGCATTGTTGCTAAGTTAGGTTGTATCATTCCAGTCCCCTTTGCAACACCTGCTAATCTGACAATTTTGTTATTGATTTTAAATTCAACTGCTATTTCTTTAGGTATAGTATCTGTAGTCATAATTGCTTTGGCTACTTTACTACCTGAATTACAGGAAAGACTATTAGATACTTGTTTTATCCCCTTTAATATTTTATTCATTGGTAAAAATGCACCTATTATTCCTGTAGATGCAACAAGCACATCAGAACTTTTTAAATTCAGGCATTTAGCTGTTTCTGTTACCATCTCAATTGCATCAGACATACCCTTCTTACCAGTACAGGCATTCGCATTGCCACTATTTACTATTATTGCCTGTGCCTTTGAGTTTTTAATATGCTTTTGATTCAACTTTACTGGTGCAGATTTAACAGGATTAGTAGTAAATACTGCGGAGACATTGGCAGAAACTTTAGAAAACATTACTGCTAAATCCAGTTTATTTTTTTTCTTTATTCCACATGAAACTGCCGCAGATAAAACACCAGATACTGTATTAATTCCACCTTTAATAAATTTCATCGTATTGTTTTATTCTTGTCCTCACAAAAAATTCCTGATTTGTCAGGCAAGATGCCTGACCTATTGCCAAATCCCAGAAGAAGTTATCATTTTATCATAATTTTCTATTTATGGTCCGTATTTTTTCACCGGACTATAATTTTCTATTTATGGTCCGTTTTCTTCCGCCGGACTATAATTTTATTTCTATTATTGCTTTTGATTTTAATTCTTTCACTAATTCATCCATTTTACTTTTAAATTTATCCTGAGATAATTTTAAACTTATAAATTCTTCCACTGTCATTTTACCACCAGCAGTATCTATAATATCAGTAAGTACAAACTGCTTTGGTTGGACAACTTCATCGACTTTTATAATATGTAATCCAAGTGGCGTTTTTATAATACTGCTGACTTCTCCTGATGAAAGTGAGAATGCAGCATCATCAAATTCCTTAATCATATCACCTTTTTTTATGATTCCCAAATCTCCACCTATTTCTTTTGTAGTTTCATCATCAGAATATTCTTTGGCAATTTTGCTAAAATCATCACCATTTTTTATTTTTCCTAAAATTTCTTTTGCTTTATTATATGCAACATCTTCAGTATTAGTAATCTTTATTAAAATGTGACGAACTTTCATTTTTAGAGATTCTTTAAACTCATTTTTCTTTTTGTCGTAATACTCTTTAACCTCTTTATCTGTAACTGCTATTTTAGCACTTACTGACTTAGATACTAATTTTTGCGCCATTATATTTTCTTTTAATCTTTCTTTATAAACTTCCAACGTAAGATTTTCACGCCTTAATGCTTCATCAAAAGTAGCCTCATCTGGAAATCGCGATTTCATTTCCTTTAGCTGAGTTTCAGTTTCACCTTTACTTAATTCTACATTTTGTTTTTTAGCTTCCTGAATTATCAATCTTTCGTCTATCATACGATTTAACATTTCTTTCTTAAGTTCCTGTAATTTTTTCTTGCCATCTTCACTTTTAAATTTATCAGCATTTTCAGTTAGAATTGGATTAAGGACAGCATTTAATTCAGACATCAAAATGACATCGTCATTAACTATCGCAACCACTTTATCCACAATACTACCTGCAAAAACTACTTTAACAGATAAACACACAATAATAAAAATAGTGGATAGGTATTTTTTCATATATGCTATATTCTGTCTACTCTCTACTCTTATACTATCTACTTTTATATCCTGCCTACTGTTTAATAAAATCCTCATTTATTATCACCTTTGCCCTTTCTCTTAAACCTCTTATCCAACCATAGAATTCTTTCTCTGCTCTTTCTTTTTTCAATTTTTCTTTTATAGTATCTACTACAGATACAAGCGACACTTTTCCACTTTCTTTTTTATCTGTAACTTTCAATATATGATACCCATATTCTGTTTTAATTATATCACTTATTTGTCCGATTTTAAGCTTAAAAGTAGTATTAACAAATTCTGCAGGCATATCAGCTTTACCAAAATAACCTAAATCACCACCATTAATTTTATCAGGACTTAGAGATTTTTCTCCTGCAATTTTTGCGAAATCCTCGCCTCGATTTAATTGCGACTTAATTGAATTAGCTTCTTCAAAAGTAGCTACTAAAATCTGACTTGCTCTTACTTCAAATTCTTGTCTAAATTCTTCAGAATGTTGATTATAATATTTTTTTGCTTCTTCATCAGAAATAATTATTTTATCATTTATTCCGTTATTTATGACTTTTTCAACTAACAATTGCTCAGCTATTTCTTCTTTAAACTCATATTGGGAAATTTTATTCGTATTATCATTATTATATAATTTCTCAAATACTAAATTTACTTCTTTATTTGTAACGTCTAATTTTATTTTTTTCGCCTCCTGCAATATTAGTTTTCTCTCTATAAGTCTATCTAATACTTCCTGTTTTGTTAATATATTTTTCCCTGTAGTCATTAAATCTATATAGTGGGATTGCATAATTTTAAATTTTTTTGAAAAATCGGACAAGGTTATAACTGAATCATTAACTTCTGCAATTATTTTATCTCTTGGGAAAACATTCTTAATTTCTATATCTTTCTTGCACCCAAAAATAAGGAGTGTGATAAATACAACTATAAAATATATTTTGAGATTTGTATACATTTCCCAACAAATTATGCCGATAAATCGGCAACTACATATTATATACAAAAAACAATAGGGCTGTCACTTTATGTAACAGCCCCATTTACAGAATTTAATCGGATTATATACCCAACAACTGTTTCGCTGTATCAACTGCTGATGCCGCATCTGCTGCATAACCATTTGCCCCTATTTCATCAGCATAAGTCTGAGTAACTGGAGCTCCACCTATCATTGTTTTTACATTAATTCCCTGACCTTTCAGTAAATCAATAGTTGGTTTCATTGAAATCATAGTTGTAGTTAAAAGTGCAGACATAGCAACTAATCCCGCATTATTTTCCTTAACTGCTGATGCGAATTTTTCAGGTGTAACATCTATGCCAATGTCTACAACGTTAAACCCAGCACCTTGAAGCATCATAGAAACAAGATTTTTACCTATATCATGCAAATCTCCCTTTACTGTACCTACCACAACTGTTCCAAGTAGCTTTATACCTGCGCTAACTAAAAGTGGCTTAAGTAAATTCATACCAGCATGCATTGCTCTTGCTGCAATTAAAACTTCTGGAACGTAAAATTCATTGTTCTTAAATTTAGCACCAACAACATTCATACCAGCTATAAGTCCTTTTTCTAAAATTTCTTTAACAGGTGTTTTTGCATCAATAGCCTGTTGAACCAATTCTTTTACTTTTGAAGCCTGACCTTTTATAACATTGTCAGCAATTTCTTTTAAATCAACCATAAACTTTCCCCTCCCTTTTGTAAGTAGGGGCAGGTTTACCTGCCCATTTATTGGGCGAGTAAACTCGCCCCTACGACTACTACCTACTTTCTACTATTTTTTCTTCGTTAGCTTCTTCTTCTAATATTTTTATTACATCATCTGCTATACTTATATTTCTATAACGAGATATTCCTGTACCTGCCGGTATTAAATGACCCATTATAACATTTTCTTTAAGCCCACGCAATTCATCCATTTTACCACTTATAGCAGCTTCTGTTAAAACACGAGTAGTTTCCTGGAATGAAGCAGCGGAAATATAACTTTCTGTACTTAATGCCGCTTTTGTTATTCCAAGAAGCATTGGTTTTGCAATTGCAGGTTTTTTCTTCTTTTTTAGCATTTTCTCATTTTCATCATTAAAAATAATTTTATCTACCTGCTGGTCAATAAGAAACTCTGTATCTCCTGAATCTTCTATTCTTATCTTACGCAACATTTGCCTCACAATAACTTCTATATGTTTATCATTTACTGTTACACCCTGAAGTTTATATACTTCCTGAACTTTCTCTACTAAATATTCTTGTGCAGCATATTCACCTTTAACACGCAATATATCATGCGGATTAATAGACCCATCAGTTAAAACATCTCCAGCTTTAACTCTGTCGCCATCATAAACATTAAGATGTTTTCCTTGAGGCACCAAATATTCTTTTTCAACACCACCATCATGTTTTACAATTATTTGCAACATACCTTTAGTAATTGACCCAATATTAACAATTCCATCAATTTCCGTTATAGTCGCATAATCTTTTGGTTTTCTGGCTTCAAACAATTCCGCTACTCTTGGCAAACCACCAGTTATATCACGTGTTTTACTTATCTCTCTTGGAATTTTTGCAATTATATCACCCGGCAAAACTTGATCACCATCAGTAACAGACAACATTGCTCCTGTAGCTATACTATAACTCATAAGTTCTGTGCCGGATTTATTAACAATCTTTATCCTTGGATGCAAATGTTCTTCTTTATGCTCAATTATAACTCTCGCAACAAGATTAGTAGTTAGATCAACCTCTTCACGCATAGTTCTACCTTCAACTATATCTGTGAATTTTAATTTTCCACCAAATTCTGTAAAAATAGGGATAGTATATAAATCCCACTTGGAAATTGCATCATTTTTCTTAACTTTTTGACCATCATCAACCAGCAATACTGCACCATAAGGAATAAGATAAATCTCTCTTTCTTTGCCAGTTTCATCGTGTATTGTTATTTCACCATTCCTATTTAAAACTATTAATTCATTCATCCTATTTTTTATAACTCGCAAATTATGGTATCTAACTACACCTCCGAATTTTGATTGTATTTTTGACTGTTCTATAACGCGTGCAGCAGTTCCCCCTATATGAAATGTTCTTAATGTAAGCTGTGTACCAGGTTCACCAATAGACTGAGCAGCAATTATACCAACTGCTTCACCTAAATTAACCAATCTCTTTTTACCCAAATCCCAGCCATAACACTTCGCACAAACCCCCCATTTACTTTCACAGGTTAATACTGAACGTATTCTTATTTTTTCAATTCCTGCCTCTTCTATTTTAGAAGCTTTTTCCTCTGTTATCTCTTCATTAGCTTTAATCAATATCTCATCTGTAAGTATATCTGCAACATTATCTACAGCAAATCTACCTATTATCCTATCTCTCAATGGCTCCATAATATCAGCACCTTCTTTTATTGCACCTATGGTAATACCATTTAGAGTTCCACAATTGTCTTCTGTAATTATAATATCTTGCGCAACATCCACTAAGCGTCTCGTAAGGTATCCGGCATCCGCAGTTTTAAGCGCTGTATCTGCCAACCCTTTTCTTGCACCATGAGTTGAAATAAAATACTCAAGCACAGTTAATCCTTCCCTGAAATTTGCAATTATCGGTTGCTCAATTATTTCACCCATCTGTCCACTTATACGTTGCTGTGGCTTTGCCATAAGACCCCTCATACCCGCAAGTTGTCTAATTTGCTGTTTGCTTCCACGAGATCCTGAATCTACCATCATAAAAACTGGATTAAAACCTTTCTTATCTTCCGCAAGTTCTTTTAACATTGCATCTGCTACTCTATCTGTAACATGCGTCCAAAGATCGATTATCTTATTGTATCTTTCACCCATTGTTATTATACCTTTTTTATACTGTGACTCAATATCTTCAACATCTTTCCATGCTTCAGTTATAAACTCTTTTTTCCTAAAAGGTATTTTCATATCATCTATTGAAACTGTTATACCCGCCAAAGTTGCATATTTAAATCCAGTTTCCTTCACAGCATCCAGCAAATTTATTGTTGCATAATTTCCCAGATTTTTGAAACAATTTTCAACCAATTGTGACAATGCTTTTTTATTCATTTCACTATTAACAAATCTTAGCTTTTCCGGCAAGATACTATTAAATATAATTCTACCCACAGCAGTATCAATTATTTTATCTTTACACCTTATTTTTACTTTTGCATGCAAATCAACTACTTTATGATAATACGCCATAACTGCTTCATCAATTGATGTAAAAATCTTTCCTTCTCCTTTACATCCATCTTTCATTTTAGTCAAATAATAACATCCTAAAACAATATCCTGACTCGGCACAACTAATGGTTTGCCATTTGATGTTGAAAATATATTGTTTGTTGCAAGCATAAGCAAACGAGCTTCAGCAATAGCCTCAGGAGAAAGAGGAATATGCACAGCCATTTGATCTCCATCAAAATCAGCATTGAAAGCAGTACAAACCAACGGATGAATACGTAGTGCTTTCCCTTCAATTAGTATAGGTTCAAATGCCTGTACTCCCTGACGATGTAAGGTTGGAGCTCTATTTAATAAAATAGGATGCTCTTGTATTACTTCTTCAAGCACTTCCCAAACTTCGGGTTTAACTTTTTCAACCATCCTTTTAGCACTTTTTACAGTATGAACAAAACCTCTATCTTCTAATTTCTTTATAACAAATGGCTTAAAAAGCTCAAGTGCCATCTTCTTAGGTAATCCACATTGATGTAATTTTAACTCAGGACCAACTACTATGACTGAACGGCCTGAATAGTCAACCCTTTTTCCAAGTAAATTTTGTCTAAATCTACCTTGTTTTCCCTTAAGCATATCACTTAAAGATTTTAGAGGTCTATTTCCCTGACCTTTTATCGGATGACCTCTTCGACCATTGTCAAAAAGTGCATCCACAGCTTCCTGCAACATTCTCTTTTCATTGTTAAGAATTATGTCTGGTGCTTTCAATTCTATTAATCTCTTTAATCGATTATTCCTATTTATTACTCTGCGATAAAGATCATTTAAATCAGAAGTTGCAAAACGTCCACCATCAAGAGGAACAAGCGGCCTTAAATCTGGTGGCAAAACAGGAATAACATCAAGAATTATCCATTCAGGTTTATTTCCTGAACGTCTAAATGCATCAACTATTTTCAATCTTTTTATTACTTCTTTTTTACGCTGAACAGATTCTACTTTTTTCATTTCATCACGCAAGCTCTTCGCAAGAAGTTCAAGATTAAATTCTTTTAGCAAATCTTTTATTGCATCTGCCCCCATTTTTGCTTTAAATGCCGTACCATGTTCAGCCTGAGCCTTTTGATATTCTTCCTCATTTAAAATTTGCTTTTTCGTAAGTGGTGTATTACCAGGATCAACCACTATATAGCTTTCATAATATACAACTCTTTCTAAATCTCTTACCGGTATATCCAAAAGAACTCCCATTCTACTGGGAACAGTTTTTAAAAACCATATATGTGAAACAGGCGTAGCAAGTTCTATATGTCCCATTCTTTCACGTCTTACCTTGGAAACTGTAACTTGCACTCCGCATCTGTCACATACAACCTCTTTATGTTTTATTCTTTTGTATTTTCCACAATAACATTCCCAATCTTTGGTAGGACCAAATATTTTTTCGCAAAACAACCCATCTTTTTCAGGTTTAAAAGTACGATAATTAATAGTTTCAGGTTTTTTAACCTCACCCTTTGACCACTGTTTGATTAATTCAGGAGAAGCAAGACGAACTCGTATCGCATTAAAATCTTTCCTAACATCAATTTTATCAATACTTATCACTTGTTTTGATTCTTTAATCTTAAGTAATTTTTTCAATTACCTATCCTCCTTTTTTAATTTATCACTATGACCAGAATTCAATGTTTCAACATCTAATCCTAAACACTGCAACTCTTTTATTAAAACATTAAACGATTCTGGCAAACCAGGCTCTGGAGTATTCTTACCTTTAACAATACTTTCATATAATCTAGTACGTCCTGAAACATCGTCACTTTTTAAAGTAAGTAATTCCTGCAAAGTATATGCTGCTCCATAAGCTTCAAGTGCCCAAACTTCCATTTCTCCAAAACGTTGACCTCCAAATTGTGCCCTACCACCTAATGGTTGTTGAGTAACTAATGAATACGGACCAATTGACCTTGCATGCATTTTATCATCAACTAAATGTGCCAATTTCATCATATATATATAACCCACAGTAATTTCTTCATCAAAAACTTCACCTGTTTTGCCATTATAAAGTGATGCCTTTCCACTAATAGGTAGCCCTGCATCTTTCAATACATCTTTTATTTCTGATTCTGTAGCTCCATCAAAAACAGGTGACATAGCAAAATATTTTTTAGCATTCGCCGCCCATCCAAGATGAGTTTCCAATATTTGACCTACATTCATACGAGAAGGAACTCCAAGTGGATTTAAAACTATTTCTACACGTGTCCCATCAGCAAGAAATGGCATATCTTCCTCTGGTAAAATTTTAGCAAGAACACCTTTATTACCATGTCTACCAGCCATCTTATCACCAACAGAAACTTTCCGTTTACGTGCTATATAAACTTTAACAAGTTTTATAACACCCGGCGGCAATATATCACCTTTTTCCAATTTTATTAAATTTTTCTTTTTTTCATCCTCTGCATTTCCTATTCTATCTTCAGCTTTCTTATCTATCCAAATAAATTTACGTTTTAACTCTTCACGTAAAACAGTTTTCTTTTTTGAATCTTTTTCATCCTTCATTGCCAGAGCATATTCTTTAGCTGTTTTCCTACGTTCTTCCCGTCTCTCTTTTTTAATTATCTCTATTAATGCTTTTATCTCACGCTCTATTTTTTTTCTCTTTTCTATATCTTTTACTTTACTTTCCCGTTCTTTTCTGGAAAAAATCTTAACATTTATGACAATCCCTTCTAC
>JBBTED010000015.1:0-6297 GCA_038042445.1 Candidatus Firestoneibacteriota bacterium | reverse complement strand
CGATGATTGCGGATAAACGCTCATCCCGCTCTGACCCCTCTCGACTGTACACCTGAGCATCAATCACCATCCCATAAACCCCAGATGGAGTTCGCAAAGAAGTATCTCGAACATCTCCAGCTTTTTCTCCAAATATAGCTCGAAGCAATTTATCTTCAGGAGTTATCTCTGTTTCTCCCTTTGGAGTTACTTTACCTACCAAAATATCTCCCGGCTCCACTTCTGCACCTATACGAACTACACCATCCTCATCAAGATTTATAAGCGCTTCCTCTGATACATTCGGAATATCACGTGTTATCTCCTCTTTACCGAGCTTTGTATCTCTTGCTTCCAAAACAAATTCTTCAATATGTATTGAAGTAAAAACATCTTCTTTTACCAGTTTTTCACTTATAATTATTGCATCTTCAAAGTTATATCCCTCAAACGGCATAAAAGCCACCAAAACATTACGACCTAATGCAAGCTCTCCACCTTCTGTTGCAGGACCATCTGCTACAACCTGATTTTTTGTTATTTTTTCGCCTTTTCGGACAATTGGACGTTGATTTATACAAGTATCCTGATTAGAACGCATATACTTTGTTAATTTATATGTATTAATCTCCCCTTCATCTGTAACAATAACTATTTTCTCAGCATCCACATATTCAACAATTCCACCTTGTTGGGCAATTACCATCAAACCAGAATCATATGCAGCTTTGTATTCCATACCTGTTCCAACAAACGGTGCCTCAGTTACCAAAAGAGGAACAGCCTGCCTTTGCATATTGGAACCCATAAGAGCTCTATTTGCATCATCATGTTCCAAAAATGGTATCAATGCTGTAGCTACACTAACAAGTTGCTTTGGAGAAACATCAATATAATTAACTTTTTCAGCTGCAGCAAGAGTAAAATTACCTTTATATCGTGCTGATATTAATTTTTCAACAAATCTACCTTTTTCATCATACCTGGAATTTGCTTGTGCTATTACATATTCATCTTCTTCATCTGCACTTAGATATTTAATACGATCAGTCACTACAGCATTTATAACTTCCCTATACGGTGTTTCAACAAATCCAAACTCATTAACCCTTGCATAATTAGAAAGCGAAGATATTAAACCTATATTTGCGCCTTCAGGTGTTTCAATAGGACACACTCTACCATAGTGTGAATGGTGAACATCTCTAACCTCAAAACCCGCTCTGTCTCTATTAAGACCTCCAGGACCCAGTGCGGAAAGTCTTCTCTTATGCGTAAGCTCAGCTAATGGATTTGTTTGATCCATAAACTGAGATAACTGACTTGAACCAAAAAACTCTTTTATTGTAGCAATTAACGGTGTAGTATTAATAACTGTAGCTGGCATCATTTCTGTTATGTCAGTAATACTCATTCTTTCACGAATAGCACGTTCCATTCTTGAAAGTCCAATCCTAAATTGATTCTCAACTAATTCACCTGCAGATCTTGCTCTTCGATTCCCAAGATGATCTATGTCATCTTTTTCGCCAATACCATTACTTAATGCAATCAAATGTTTTATAACTGATATAATATCTTCTTTTTTTAAAGTACGATCTGACAACGAAATATTTAATTTGAATCGTTTGTTTAATTTATATCGTCCAACTCTTTCAAGATCATATTTCTTAGGATTAAAAAACAAATTCTCGAAAAATATTTTTGCGCTTTCAGAAGCCGGTGGATGACCAGGCCTTAATCTTCTATATATATCACATAGCGCCTCTTCTTTTGTAAGAATAGAATCTTTAAATAATGTATTTGGAATTACTGAATTTTCGTGTTCCGGATTTATTATAAGTAATTCTATGTTTTTTACATTTGATGCCTGCATCTTTTTGTATAATTTTTCATCTATTTTCCGACAACACTCCCCAATAATTTCACCTGTGACTTCATCTTTTACTTCCTTTGCTAAAACTCTATTTAATACCTTCTCCTCTTTAGTTTTAAAATTAACTTCTTCTATTTCAAAAAAAAGCTTTAGAATCTTTTCTTTAGACTCATATCCTAATGCTCTTAAAAGAGTTGAAACATAGAATTTACGCTTTCTATCTATTTTTACGTATAAAATATCATTTACATCAATTTCAAAATCAATCCAAGAACCACGATATGGTATTATACGTGAAGAAAAAATCTTTTTTCCACTAGGATGAGTTTTACCTTCATCATCTTCAAAAATAGCACCCGGAGATCTATGAAGCTGACTAACTATAACTCTCTCAGCTCCATTTATTATAAAAGTTCCTTTATCAGTCATCATTGGCAATTCACTGATAAATATCTCCTGCTCTTTTATTTCCTTTACTTTTTTTACACCTTTATCAGTTTCTTCTTTTAATATCAAGCGAAAGATAGCTTTAAGCGGTAAACCATATGTCATACCCCTCTCTTGACATTCCTGCACATTATAACGTGGCTCACTAAACATATACTTTACAAATTCTAATGTCGCAGTTTCATGCATATTTGACAAAGGAAATATTGAGTTAAATACTGCCTGCAAACCACTATCTTCACGTTTATCTGGATAAGCGTCTCTCTGGAGAAATCCTTCATAAGAACTTCTCTGAAATTCTATTAAATACGGCATTTCCATAACTGTAGGTAATTTGGAAAAATCAAGCCGCTTTCTCTTGCCGAACTTAACAAAATTTAAATTTTCAAGCATCTTTTTTTATCTCCCTTTTATTTACCGATTTTTTGTCATTCCTGCCCCGTATCGGAGTACGGAGTAAACTCCAGCAGAAATCCAGTACCTGTCCCTGCAAGTATTAGGCAGAAAAACATTTTGTATGGATTCCCGCTTACTACATGCGGAAATGACACGATATTCGCTAACAGGATTTTATTTTATTTCGATTGTAGCGCCAGACCCTTCAAACTTTGCTTTAATTTTTTCAGCTTCTTCTTTACTTACACCATCTTTAACAGACTTAGGAGCAGCTTCTACTAAATCTTTTGACTCTTTCAACCCCAAACCTGTAACTTCTCTAACAACTTTTATAACTTGAATCTTTTGATTACCAGCAGACGCCAACATAACATTAAATGTGGTCTTTTCTTCCGCTGTTGCACCAGCAGCAGAAGCACCAGCAGGTGATGCAGACATAGCTGAAACAGGCATTGATGCACTAACACCAAATTTTTCTTCAAGTGCTTTTACTAATTCTGACAGTTCAAGAACTGTCATTTTTTCTATTCCTCCTAATATTTCTTCTTTAGTACTTGCCATAACTACCTCCTTATATATTATTTACTACCTTTAACTTTTTTTATTGCTTCAATAACGTATATTAATTTCCTAATTGAACCTGATAATGTATTTACTAATCTTACTATTGGTGACTTCATTTGTACCAGCAATTGAACAATTAGTTGTTCCTTTGAAACTAATTGTGCTAAATATTTTACATCTGCCTGTGAAATAATTTTATTCCCCAAAATTCCGGCTTTAATTTTAAGATTTTCATGCGCATCTGAAAATTCTTTAATAATTTTAGCAGGAATTATTGGATCTTGATAACTCAAAGCAATAGCCGTTGGACTATTTAAATATTGCTCAATATCACTATTATTAATTGACCTTTTTAGTAATGTGTTTTTTACCACATGATACTCCACTTTTGCTTTGCGAAGTTTAACTCTCAATTCTGTAACTTCTGCTACATTCAACCCTTTAAAATCAGTAAAAACAACAAATGAAGCGCGTGAAATCATATCAGATAATTCACTTGCTTGTTTTTCCTTCTCTAATTTTAACTTACCCATTTTTTAACTCCCTTGTTCTATGTGTATAAGTGCCTATGTTCTATGTGCATAAGTTCATAGTTTTTTTAACTTATGCACTTCGAACTTATACACTTTGAACTATTCTTCTGCTTTTAAAAACTGATGACAATCAAGTTTAATTCCTATTCCCATACTTGAAGATATTGTTATCGCTCGCAAATATTCACCTTTCATACCAACAGGTTTGCTTTTTACAACTACATCCATTAAAGTCATTATGTTATCAACAATCTGCTGCTCAGAAAAAGATACTTTACCTAATGAAACTGATATAACACCACCAGCATCAACTTTATACTCTACTCTTCCTGCTTTTATTTCCTTTATAGCTTTTGCCAATTCAAAAGTAACAGTACCTGTCTTAGGATTAGGCATTAACCCCTTTGGTCCTAAAACTTTACCCAATTTACCCACCTCTTTCATAATATCAGGAGTAGCTATAGTAACATCAAAATCTGTCCATCCACCATTAATTTTTTCCATCAGATCTTCAGCGCCAATAAAATCTGCACCAGCATCTCTTGCTTCTTTTTCTTTCTCACCTTTTGCAAAAACCAATATACGAACAGCTTTTCCTGTACCATTTGGCAAAGAAACTGTTCCTCTAACTTGTTGCTCTGGCTTTTTCAAATCAATTCCTACTTTAATAGCAATATCAACACTTTCATCAAATTTTGCTGTAGATGTTTTTTTTAGAAGCAAAACTGCTTCCTCTATGTTATATTGTTTACTTCTATCAACTATTTTTACAATTGCATTATATCTTTTACTCATTACCCCTCCACTTCCACACCCATACTTCGTGCTGTACCTTCCACCATTGAAATAGCTGCATCCACATCATTTGCATTTAAATCCGGCATTTTAAGTGTCGCTATTTCTCTTACCTTATCTTTAGATATTTTGCCTATTTTTTTCCTATTAGGCTCGGCAGATGCAGTAGCAATCCCCGCAGCCCTTTTTATTAACACTGAAGCTGGTGGTGTTTTCAAAATAAATGAAAATGTTCTATCCGCATATATCGTTACAACAACTGGTATTATCAAACCTTCACTTTCCGGGCCTTGAGTTTTCTCATTAAATGCCTTACAAAACTCCATTATATTCACCCCATGTTGTCCTAATGCAGGACCAACTGGCGGTGCTGGATTTGCCTTGCCAGCAGAAACCTGAAGCTTCACCATCGCAATAATTTTTTTAGCCATATCTTAATTACACTCCTTTTAATTACATAGCTCAATAAATTGAGCAACTACAATAATATGCCGATAAATCGGCAACTACCTCATATTTTTTCTATTTGCAAAAAGTCAAGTTCCACAGGTGTAGGACGCCCAAATATTGTTACCATAACTTTAATCTTACTTCTTTCCATATTAACTTCTTCAATAATTCCAGAAAAATTCGAGAATGGACCATCTATTATTTTAACTTGTTCACCTTTTTCAAATTGCAAAGTAAGTTTTGGTCTTGGAATAGTCCCCTGCATCTGACCTACAATTTTTTCAACTTCTTCATCTGATATTGGAATTGGTTTTATACCTGTCCCAATAAAACCACTAACCCGCGGTGTATTTCTAACAACATACCAAGATTCATCAGTTAGATCCATCTGAACTAAAAGATAGCCAGGAAAAAACTTTTTACTTACAATCTTTTTCTTCCCAGACTTTAATTCTGTAATCTCTTCTGTCGGAACTAAAATTTGGAATATTTTATCTCCAACATTCATTGATTTAATCCGACGTTCTAAATTAGCTTTAACTTTGTTTTCATACCCTGCATAAGTACTTATTACATACCATCGTTTGCTCATTTTACTAATAACTCCATTATTTTAGAAAGGATACCATCAGTAAGTCCAATAAATAAAGCTAATATTAATACAACTACTACAACTACAGTTGTTGAACCTAATGTATCCTTTCGAGTTGGCCAAGAAACTTTTTTCATTTCAGATTGGACTTCTTTCAAAAATCCACTGATTTTATCTACTATTTCCATATTTTTTAACCTATACACCTACGCACTTATTGTGGCAGGCCTGGCAGGATTTGAACCTGCAACCTATGGGTTTGGAGTCCACCGCTCTAGCCGTTAGAGCTACAGGCCTACTAAGCATATCAAATAAGTCTTTTTGATATTTTATTTCTTATTTTATTTTATTTCCTTATGCCCAGTATGCTTCCTACACCATTTACAATATTTATTTAATTCCAATTTGTCCGTATTTTTCTTTTTATTCTTAGTTGTAGAATAATTTTTACGTTTACAAATTGTACATGCTACTGATATTACATCTTGCATAATATAAACCTTTCCATAGTTTTACATTTTACGCAGGCTAAAGCCTGCGACTACATTGATTTTATGTCTTTGAGATCCTTCGCTATCGCTCAGGATGACGCTTCGCGTCATTTTTCATTTATTCTAATATCTCACTTACTACACCTGCACCTACTGTATGGCCTCCCTCTCGTA
>JBBTED010000014.1:0-13462 GCA_038042445.1 Candidatus Firestoneibacteriota bacterium | reverse complement strand
ACTTGATTTTAAAGAACTTATACCATTTCCTAACGAAATTTTGGGGGAACTCCACCAACATTATCCAAAGCATTTAAAGGTTTACAAGAAAAGGGGTGGATACGAAGAACTTCAGAATGGTCAGGACTCTATCATTTAGCTTGCACATATGCACTTGTAGGTAGTTGGGGCAGAGAACAATATAAGATATGGAGAGTGCCAATACCTACAAATTCTATATCTATAGCTATCTTACCTTAGCTTAGTATACGACCTTAGTATGCTGGATAGATAATGGTATATATATACAATGTCTTTAGAATCTAAAGCGTTAGAGGAAAAATGAAAAATAGTATAGAAAAGTATAATTTAATCAAATAAACAAATGGGAAAGTTAAAAATAACTGTATTTTTGATACTTTAAAAATCAAAGCGTTAGGCTTTTACAGTAATGATTAACACTTTAGAAAATAAAGTGTGACACTTTAGAAACTAAAGTTGATTTTGGGGGTAGAATAAACAATGAGAAAATTGACACCGATTTGGGCGATAAATTATTTTTGCAAAACTTGTGGAGAAGGACGGAATATAGATTGTAACTCAATAATTACTAATCACTACAAAGGAACACCTTATTGGGAATGTTCTCTTCTGGAATATAAATTTGGGAAACGTCCTTTTATAAGGAAACGATTCCAGTTGAAAGCCATAAAAGAACACTGTTTGTATTGTATGAATGGTAGTTCTAAAGAAGTGAATTTATGCCCCAGTATTACTACTTGCTATCTATATCAGTTTAGGCTTGGTTATAATCCAAACAGAAAAGGAATTGGTGAAATAAACTCAGTGAGTCCGAAAATTTATTTAAAAAAGGGTAGTTGAGTGGAAGTTTTTTACTGAAATTTGAACTTTATGAGAGATAAGGTTAAATGGTAAAGAAAGGGTGATTTTATGAATAGGGAAACTAATGATTTAAGTAAAGAAACATATAATACAAAAGAGATTGTTAGAATAGCTGATTATTTGCTAAATAATAAAGAATTTATAAAACCAAAACCCTTAAATCAATTCACATACAATGAAACTAAAGCAATTATTGATTTGATTTTCTTTAAGCCCCGAACTATTGAACTTCAAATAAGAGAAAGAGCAATGCAAAATAGAAAAAGACCCATAGACAAGAACGATTTATTCTTTATTTTATTTCTACAGGTAATGGTGCAAAATCAGCAAGATTGGCTGGCTATAGTGTTAAATGTGCAAAACAGATTGCTTGGAGACTGATGCATAATGCTTAAGATGTTTACTTTTGTTTGCTTTATAGGAAATTAAGTAAGGGAAAACTTATAAATTAAAGATGAGTTATAAAAGACTTTTAAAGGTTGAGGAAGTAGCTGAATGTTTAGGACTTGGGAAACAGACGCTATATAATATGGTTTCTGAAAGGAAAATACCATTTGTTAAATTAGGTAAAAGTTTAAGGTTTGATGTTAAAGATATTGATGCTTTAATTGAACGTGGCAGAGTGGAAGTTGTTAATGAATAAAATAAAATAGTTATTGACAGGGTTGTGCAGAATTTATTATAATTTGTCTAAATGGAAGAAAAAACATATACTACTAAACAAGCGTGTAAAAAAATAGGTGTTAGTAGACATACAATAATCAAGTGGTTTAAATTTGGGCATATAAAAGAAGTTCAAAAAGACCGTTTTAATTATAGGATTTTTACTGCTATTGACATAAAGAAAATTAAAAAATTTAAAGAGAAAAATTATTATAAAAGGGGTGAATAAAATATGAAAATTTATAAACGGGATGACAAATGGGGAGTGGATTATAAAAATCCTATTACTGGAAAACGGATGAGAGAAGTTATTGGGACTAATAAAAAACAGGCGGAAGATAGATTGGCTAAAATAAGGTCTGAAAAGATGTTATATAATACTTATGGAGAGAAAGAATATTTTGCAAATATAAATAAACAAACTAAACAAATCAGATTCAGTGAAATGGTTACGATTTATCTTGAGTGGGCTAAAAGCAATAAAAAATCTGCTGATAGAGATAGACTTTCATTATCGCACTGGGAGAATTTTTTAGTTCCACCACAAAGAAAAGTGAAATTTGCTGATATGTATTTATCAGAAATAATAGTTAAGATGATTGAGGATTACAAAACTGAAAGGTTAAGACAAATTAAACCTGTTGCTGTAAATTTAATAGAGAAAAAAACTATTAAGCCTGCAACTATAAATAGAGAACTTGCTTGTTTGAAGACACTATTTAGTAAAGCTATTGAATGGGGATATACAAGAGAAAATCCTGTAAAAAAAGTTAAAATGTTTAAAGAAGATAATTCAAGAGTCAGATATTTGACACAAGAAGAGATAGATGATTTATTAAAAGCTTGTGGGACATTAACGACTGCTAAATATTTGAAGCCAATAGTAATTGTGGCACTTAATACTGGAATGAGAAAAACAGAAATTTTGAATTTGAAGTGGAAAAATATAGATTTTCCAAATAATTTGATATATATTGAAACAAGTAAAAATGGAGAAGGTGCTTATATTACTATGAATAATACTGTTAAAGAAACATTGAAAAATTTATCTCCAATATATGAGTTGCAAAACGGGAGCACTGTTGTTAGTGAATATGTTTTTAGAGGTAGAAATGGAGATGCACAAAAAAGTATAAGAAATTCATTTGAAAAAGCTGTAAAAATGGCACGTATTGAAGATTTTAAATTTCACGACACTCGTCATTCGTTTGCGAGCCATTTAGTTATGAATGGAGTAGATTTAGTAACTGTGAAAGAGTTGATGAGACATAAAACTATTGCAATGACGTTGAGGTATGCACATCTAAGTCCAAAACATAAAAAAGAGGCAGTAGAGAGTCTTTACAAGAAAAAAGATGGCACAAATATGGCACAAGTCACGTCTAATCAATATGTGCAAAAAAGCTGAATTTATAAAAGTGATTTGTTTTAAAGCATTTTAATAAAACGGAGAGCTAGTCTAACTGGCTAAGGCATCGGACTTGAAATCCGACGGGAGCAATCCCTTGCAGGTTCAACTCCTGCGCTCTCCGCCATTCTAATAGAGGGATTGAATTTTAAATAAATGTTATGGTTTTATTTAAAATGCAAAATAGAACTTGTCTAAATGTAAGTTCTGTTTACTATACATAAACAGAACTAATAAAATAATAAGTTCTGGGATGCAAAATGAAAAATAAATTAAAGATGTACAAAGGAATATTTATTGATAGGTTTACAAAAAGAAATAAACCAGTTCATTATAAATTGTTTAAATGGGTTGAGAATATTGGTAAAGGGAGTAATTTTAATATAAAGCCAATAGAGGTTATCAGAGGAGAATTGCATGAAAAATTGATAAGAGATATTTTAAATGCAGATGTAGTAATTAGTTGTATGTCAAGAAGTAGAAATAGTAAGAGTAAAAATTCATATGAAAATGTTGTTTTTGAAACAGCTATGAGACAAACATTTCGCAAACCTATAATAATTGTATGTAGTAAAACAAAAGATATAGGGAAATTACCATTTTATTTAAGGGATTGTAATATAATAAAACATAAAGATGAAGAAAAAATTTTAAAAGCATTAACTGATTGTATAGATAAACCAGATGTACCTGATAATCGTATATGGGAAATAATTAATAGAATAGAGGAAGAAAATAATAAAAGACTTAGTGAAATATTTGAGATTTGGCCTTCACAAATATTGGAATTATGGAAAGTAGGTCCTGCTGGAAGCATTGTAGTTAGAGGAACATATTTGGGTGGATATATTAAGGGAGGAATTGAATGGAAATCATATAATTTAAAATTTAAGATGAAAATATTAAATAAATCTTTGGGAGTAATAATTAAATTGAAACCATGGGAAAGTGGACTTATGCTACAATTTTCATCTAAAGAACAGTTAATAAAACCTCATAGATATGTTAAAACATTATCATATCAATTAGGGTACATTTTTATTGGGAAAAGTACCGTTAGATGTTATTAGTAATAGTTATGAAAAATACAAAAATCAATTAATAGGAGAATTGCCAGAGCTTACAAATGGTACTATAGGATTTAGAAATGATGGAGATGAGGAAGCTTTAGTAAGAGATATAGAAGTTAGCTTGATAAGTCCAAATCGGAAAAAAATAGATATTTGGCATTAAATTAAAAATAAGTTGTTGGCTGCATATATTTGCAATATATTATATATGTGATTTTCTGTTTTTATCCCAAAAATTCTGTTTTTAAAAGCTTGCTTAAAACAAATAATTTGCTTAAAATATGATTAAATTTACATTTAGTTTAGCATAATGTTCGTATAATACATAAGAAATGAAATATATTTTGTATAAAAATGAGTTAGTGGATATATCACAATAATCAAAACTATGAAAAATACTGTAAGGCAAATTGCAATAGCCATCATTTTAATTTTGATTTGCATCTCCGTAACTTACTCAATTCATCTTGCTCAATATAGGGAATATACCAGAAGTGACGCTAATGAATATAGCACTTATCCCGGAGATATTTTGTTGGCTTGGTATGAAAAACTATTTGTTCAGGTTGGTGAAATATTGGGAACAATAATAATCTTTTTGTTTTGCTATTTATTCTTTATTGGATTCAATACTTTTTATACAAAATATGTTTCTAAATATAACATAAGCAAAGTTTTGGTATATCCATTTTTAATTTGGGTTATCGTTATTGGGATTTATAGCTTAACAACCTCTAAATTAGGGCAGTCATTTATCTTAGAACCTTTTTTTGGCAAGAAAATTTACTATGGGAATTATGGAAACATGGTAAATTCAATAAAATTTAAAATTCAAACTGTAGTAACTAACAAGAATGTGTCTAGTGATGAAAAAGAGAAAGAAATTCAAAAATTAGAACGTATTCTAAATAATGTTCTAAATGAAATTAAAGGCGAGGAGCTTTTCAATAAAAGCGAACAGGAGTTAAGGCGTATGTATCAAAAATAATCTATGCAATGCGTTATCTAATAGTGTGTTTGCGGAGTAGTTTTTTACCATTAAAAATAGAAATAAGCGAACAAGAAAATGTCCAATAGTTAATATATAAAAGTAAAAAAATAGGAACCAAAACTATTAATCAAAATTTCTATCCTTGAATTTTATATGTAAAATATGATAATTGGGCTTACTGGAACTAATGGGGCGGGGAAAGGCGAAGTTGCTAAGTATTTAAAGAAGAAGAAATTTAAATATTTTTCACTTTCTGATATTGTAAGAGAAGAAACAGCAAAACGCAAATTAGAACACACAAGAGAAAATTTTATCAGGGTTGGCAATGAGTTGCGGATAAGATATGGAGCTGGTATACTTGCACAAAGAATTATAAGTAAAATCAAAAAGCTCAGGGGAAATGCTGATATTGTTGTGGATAGTATCAGAAATCCAAAAGAAGTTGAAATCTTAAGAAAAATCTCAGATTTTTCTTTGCTTGCAATAGATGCGTCTGTTAAAATAAGATATAGCAGGATACTTAAAAGGAAGCGTATTGACGATAAAGGGACACTAAAGGGTTTTGTCAGAAATGAAAAATTGGAGAATTCGAATAATCCATCAAGCCAGCAATTAAAAAAATGTATAGGGCTTGCTGATAAAATCATAATTAATAATAAAACAAAATTAATGTTGCATAAAAAAACAGACGGGTTTTTAAAATGGATAAAAGAAAATACAAAATAACTGTTAGGCCAACATGGGATGAGTATTTTATGAAAATGGCGTTTCTTGTTGCAGAAAGGTCTACTTGTTTAAGACATCATATAGGTACTGTCATAGTTCGTGATAAAAGAATTTTGACAACAGGGTATAATGGCGCAGTTTCAGGCACAAAAGATTGCCTTGAACTTGGTTGTCTTCGTGATGAGCTTGGTATACCATCTGGAACAAGGCATGAAATATGTCGCGCAGTTCATGCAGAACAAAACGCCATAATTCAGGCGGGTTTACATGGTATAAAACTTGAGGGTGCAATAATTTATTGCACACATTCGCCTTGTATTTTGTGTGCCAAAATGATTGCTAATTCCAAAATAACTAAATATATAACTTGTACTGATTATGCAGATAAATCATTTAAAGAATTATTCAAAGAAGTAGGTATTAAATTTATCAAGATACCTAAACCAAATTTAACTGTAAATGTATTGGAATGATATGGGTTTTGATTGTATTTGATATTTTAGTTTTGATGTTTGATATGCAAAAGCTATGGCTAAAAAAAGTAATCTTATGTTTCGTATTCCATCAAAAATAAAGGTTAGAAATATATGGATGAGAAAGCCTGTTACAAAGATAAAGCCAAGCGCTAAAATATATAATAGAAATAAAATTAAAAAAGCTTTATAATGAAGTGAAGAGGAGGAGATGATATGTCTATAGCAGATGATGTAAAAGCAGTAATTCGTGATGTGCCGGATTTTCCAAAAAAGGGAATAATGTTCAAAGATATTACTCCGTTGTTAGAAGATGGTAAACTTTTTAAACGTGGAATGAAAACTATACTTGAGCATTACAATAAAAAAAGTATAGATAAAATAGTGGGAATGGAAGCTCGTGGTTTTATAACTGCAGCAGTTGCTGCTTATGAAATGGAGAAGCCATTTATACCAATTCGCAAAAAAGGAAAACTTCCTTACAAGACAATGCGTGTTGAATATTCATTGGAATATGGCACAGATATTTTAGAAATGCATATTGATGCAATAAAGCCAGGAGACAAAGTTTTAATTCTTGATGATTTATTGGCAACTGGTGGAACAGCAAAAGCAGTTGCCCAATTAATTGAGCAGGCAAAAGGGGTAGTTGTAGGAATGGGATTTATTATTGAACTTGAATTTTTGAAAGGAAAAGATAGGCTTTCCAAATACGATATATTTTCTTTGGTAAAATACTAATATATGAAAGAGAAACTTGTAAAAAGAAACACAATATATAAAGGCAGGATTTTAAATTTTTTTGTTGATGATGTGAAACTTCCTGATGGAAATAAATCTACACGGGAAGTAGTTCAACATCCCGGTGCAGTTACTATAATACCACTTTTAAATAAGTATCAGGTGGTATTGGTAAAACAGTATAGATATGCAATTCAAAAATTGACATTTGAATTTCCAGCAGGTACACTTCATAAAGGTGAAAATCCACTTTTATGCGCTAAAAGGGAATTAACAGAGGAGACAGGATATAGAGCAAAATTATTTAAAAAACTTATTACTTTTTATACTGCTCCTGGTTTTTGCTCAGAGCTAATGCATTTATTTTTGGCAACTGGTTTGACAAAACTTTCAAGCCAAAATTTAGATGTAGATGAATTTGTTGAAATGGAGGAAATGAGTTTAAAATCTGCATTTAAAATGCTCAGAAGTGGAAGGATAATTGATTCTAAAACTATAATCGGATTGCTTTTGTTGAAGGAGATGAAATGCTAACTACTGCTGTAATTTTAATAGGTATTGCTTTGGTATTTGAATTTGTAAATGGATTTAACGATAGCAGTAATATTGTTGCTACTATTATAAATTCCAGAGCAATGTCTCCACGTAAAGCGCTTTTATTGGCAGCAATAGCAGAATTTTTAGGGCCATTTATATTTGGCACTGCAGTTGCAACAACTATTGGAAGCGGCATAGTTGATTTAAAAATTATAAATATATCAGTAATTTTTTCTGCATTAATAGGAGCAATTATATGGAATCTTATTACATGGCATTTTGGTATTCCATCAAGTTCGTCTCATGCATTAATAGGTGGTTTAATAGGTAGTGTGGCAATAAGTGCAGGTATAGATAAAATACATTCAGGAGGTGTGTTGAAAATCGTACTGGTGCTTTTTACATCTCCTTTAATTGGTGCATTCTTCGGATTTTTAATAACAAAAATTACTATGCATTTTACCAGAAATGCAACACCTCATATAAATGAGGTGTTTAAAAAATCACAGATAATAAGTTCTATAGCACTTGCACTTTCTCATGGTGCTAATGATGCACAAAAAACTATGGGTATAATTACAATGTCACTTGTGATATTAGGGTTCCAGACAGTTTTTGTAGTTCCTATTTGGGTTATACTTGTTTGTGCTTTATGTATGGCTCTTGGAATTGCATCAGGTGGATGGCGTATAATTAAAACTGTTGGCAATAAAATATTCAGGATACGGCCAATAGATGGTTTTAATGCCCAGTTGGCTTCAAGTGCGGTTATATTAAGTGCAGCTCTTATAGGAGGTCCTGTTAGTACAACCCATGTAGTAAGTTCTTCTATTATAGGTGTTGGTACGGGAGTATCCCCTTCAAAAGTTCGTTGGCTTGTTGTTAATGATATAATTACAGCATGGGTTATAACATTACCTATATCTGCACTTATATCAGCATTAGTTTATCTGCTTATTAATTATGTTTTAAATTAATTTCCCCTCTTTTTTACAAAGAGGGGCTAGGGGAGTTAAAGGAGGGTAATTTATGTTTAAGCTTTTTAGAAAAGATACTGTTGATTTTTTTGAGCTTCTTTCAAAACAGTCAGCTCTTACTACTCAGGGGATAGAGGAGTTGCAGGTGTATTTTAAAAATCCTACAGATGCTTCTGCAAATAAAATAAAAGATATTGAAGGTCATGCAGATGAAGCAAGGCGAATTTTAATTGATGAGTTGAATAAAACATTTGCTACACCAATGGATAGAGAGGATATATTTGGTCTTTCAAGAGTTATAGATGATATTGTTGATTACGGAAAAACCACAGTAGATGAAATGGTTGTTCTTCAGGTTAATCCAACTGAACATCTTGTTGCTATGTCAGAAATTCTTTTGTCTGGAACAAAAGAAGTAAATAATAGTGTGTTAAGATTAAAAAACAATCCTAATATTTCAATGGAACATGCAGTAAGGGCAAAAAATTTTGAAAATCAGATGGAGCATATATACAGACAGGCAATTTTGGAATTGTTCAAAGGAAAAGATATAATTTATATGCTTAAAATGAGAGAAATTTACAGGCATTTATCAAATGCTGCAGACAGATGCGACGAAGCAGCCAATATTATAAGCGACATAGTAGTAAAAATGGCGTAATCGTAGGGGCGAGTTTACTCGCCCGTTTATTGGGCAGGTAAACCTGCCCCTACGATTATAATTTATAAAATTCAAAAAAAGCGAGGGTTGTATATGTTTAGAATAATGTGTAAATCTAAGATTCACAGGGTTACAGTAACAGAGGCAAATTTGAATTATGTTGGCAGTTTATCTTTAGATGGGAAACTAATGGAAGCAAGTAATATGCTGCCTTATGAAAACGTGCACATATTAAATCTTTCAACTGGTGATAGAATTGAGACGTATGTTATTCCTGCAAAGAAAAATTCAGGTGTAGTTTGCTTAAATGGCCCTGCAGCCAGATTGGGTCAGGCAGGAGATAAGGTTATTATAATTTCATACGCATTATTTAATGAAGAAGAAATAAAAAAGCATAAGCCGGTAATAGTTTTTGTGAATGATAAAAACAAGATAACTAATAAAAAGAAATAAAAATATCTTATAGGAACCCTCTCTCCTTGTGGGAGAGGGTAGGGTGAGGGGGATTTTTAGGTGAAAATAAGTATGATTGGTTGTGGAGCAATAGGAACTGAAATTTGTCGTGCGATAGATACAAGTAATTTAAAAGTTGAATTAGTTGCTCTTGTGGATAAGGACAAGAAAAAAGCAGAAAAACTTGTGAAATTATTAAAAGTTTCACCTAAAATCACTAATATAGATGAAGCTGTTTCTTTAGCTGACCTTATTGTGGAATGTGCAGATAAAAATGTAGTGTATGAAATTGCAACAAAAGCGTTAAATCAAAACAAAGATATAATGCTAATGAGTTGTGGTGGCTTGGTGGAGCATCTTGATATTTTAGAACTTGCAAAGGAGAAAAACTGTTGTATATATTTGCCATCCGGTGCTGTAACTGGTTTGGATGGAGTAAAATCAGCAATAGCAGGAAAAGTTTATTCAATTACTTTAACAACTCGTAAGCCACCAATTGCATTAATTGGCGCACCTTATCTTGTTAAAAACAAAATAGATATAACAAAAATAACCAAAGAAACAGTAATATTTACTGGCAATGCCAGAGAGGCAATAGAGGGATTTCCTGCAAATATCAATGTGTCAGTAGCACTGAGTCTTGCGGGTTCTGGTTTGGATAAAACTATTGTGACAATAATAGCTGACCCATCTATAAAAATAAATATACATGAAATAGTTGTAGAGGGTGAATTTGGGCGTATGATTTCTCGAACTGAAAATGTTCCATCACCTGTAAATCCTAAAACAAGTTATTTAGCTGCTCTTTCTGCAGTAGCCACTTTTAAAAGAATCATAGACCCAATCAAAATCGGAACATAATAAGTCATTGCGATTGTGTCATTCCCGCGAAAGCGGGAATCCAGTATCTTTAAAATATGTAGTTGCTGATTTATCAGCGTTTTTTTTCAGTATTTATGCAAAATAAAATAATTATAAAAGGCGCGCGGGAACATAATTTAAAAAATATTGATTTAGAAATACCGCGCAATAAACTTGTAGTCATAACAGGTCTTTCCGGTTCAGGAAAATCTTCGCTTGCATTTGACACAATTTACGCTGAGGGCCAGAGACGATATGTAGAATCACTTTCAGCTTATGCCAGACAATTCCTTGGCCAGATGGAAAAACCAGATGTTGATTATATAGAAGGCCTTTCTCCTGCTATAGCCATAGAGCAAAAACAACATTCCAGAAATCCACGTTCTACTGTAGGAACCATAACTGAAATATACGATTACCTGCGTCTTTTATTTGCCCGCATAGGAATACCACATTGTTATAAATGTGGAAAAAAAATAGTGCGTCAGACAAGCCAGCAGATTATTGAACAAATACTTTCTCTTAAAGAAGATAGCAAAATCCAGATACTTGCGCCGCTTATTCAGGGGAGAAAAGGCGAATATAAAAAAACTTTTGATGAGATAAAAAAAGAAGGTTATGTTCGTGTCCGAGTTAATGGTGAAATAAAAGATATTGCCGATGAAATTAAACTTGATAAAAACAGAAAACATACTATTGAAGTTGTGGTTGACAGATTAACAGTAAAGAAAGATATACGAAAACGTCTGGCGAATTCAGTTGAATCTGCATTAAAATTAGGTAAAGGAATAATTTCAGTAATAGTTATAGAAGATGGAAAAAATACAAAACCTAAAGAAATTTTATTTAGCGAGCATTTTGCGTGTATACAATGTGGTATAAGTTTTTCTGAATTAGCTCCTCGTATGTTTTCTTTTAATAATCCTTATGGCGCTTGTTCTGTTTGCACTGGGCTTGGCCATAAAATGGAGATAGACACTGATTTAGTAATTCCAAATAAGAATTTATCCTTAAATGAAGGCGCGCTTGTTCCATGGTATGCTACAGCAGCATCTCCGTATTATCACTCTCTTCTTGAGGATGTGGCAGCTCATTATAGTTTTAGTATGGATACTGTGTTTTCTAAGTTACCCAAAAAATATCAGGATATAGTTTTGTATGGACCTGATTCATCGTATGAAGGAAGATATGAAGGAATTGTGCCAAATTTAATGAGGCGATTTACTGAAACAGAATCTGAATATATAAGAGATGATATAATCAGCCAGTATATGAAATTTAAAGAGTGTTCTGCTTGCAATGGCGCAAGATTAAAACCGGAGAGTCTTGCTGTTAAAGTAGGAAATAAATCAATTTCTGAAATTACTAAAATGTCTATTAAGGGTTGTATTGAGTTTTTTAATGCTATGAAATGGACAGAAAAAGAAAAGATTATTTCTCATCAAATTTTAAAAGAAGTAAAATCCCGGTTGCAGTTTTTAATGAATGTTGGATTGGATTATTTAACCTTAGAACGTTCTGCAGGAACTTTGTCAGGCGGTGAAGCTGAAAGAATTCATCTTGCAACACAAATAGGGTCTTCACTTGTTGGAGTGCTTTATATACTTGATGAGCCAAGTATTGGTTTGCATCAACGGGACAATCAAAAGTTAATCAATACTTTAAAGCAACTACAGGAATTAGGTAATACTGTTATTGTAGTTGAGCATGATGAAGAAACAATGCTCACTGCAGATTATATAGTTGATTTAGGTCCAGGTGCCGGAGCTGATGGTGGTAAAGTTGTAATAGCAGGGACACCAAAGGAAATAATAAAATGTCCGTATTCTATAACAGGCCAGTATTTGTCCGGCAAGAAAAAAATTCCTGTTCCGACAAAAAGAAGAATAGGTAATGGCAAATTTATTGAAATTTTTGGTGTAACGACCAATAATTTAAAAAATATTAATGTTAGAATTCCTCTTGGCACATTTACTTGTGTTACAGGAGTGTCTGGTTCAGGTAAAAGTTCACTTATAGGCGAGACATTATATCCCGCATTAATACATAAAGTTTATTATTCATATCATATGCCAACAGGATTTAAAAATATAATTGGGACAGAGGAAATAGATAAAGTAATAAATATAGACCAGTCTCCAATAGGAAGAACACCGCGTTCTAATCCAGTTACTTATACAGGTGTTTTTACATATATACGTGAATTGTTTTCTATAACGCAAGAAGCAAAAATTCGTGGATATAAACCTGGTAGATTTAGTTTTAATGTTAAAGGTGGAAGATGTGAAGCTTGTCAGGGTGAAGGTGTTATAAAAATTGAAATGCATTTTTTGCCTGATGTTTATGTTCAATGTGATGTATGCAAAGGCAAAAGATACAATTCTGAAAGCTTGGAAGTAAAATATAAAGGGAAAAACATATCAGAAGTTTTAGATATGATAGTAACAGAAGCAGTTGAGTTTTTTACAAATATTCCAAAAATAAAAAAGATACTTCAGACATTATACGACGTTGGCTTGGGCTATGTGAAATTAGGTCAGCCTGCTAACACACTTTCTGGTGGTGAAGCCCAGAGGGTGAAACTTTCTACTGAGTTAGCCAAAAGAAGCACAGGAAGAACATTTTATATACTTGATGAGCCAACTACAGGTTTGCATTTTGCAGACATACAAAAATTATTAGATGTTTTAAACAGATTAGTTAATGCCGGTAACACTGTTTTGGTTATCGAACATAATTTAGATGTAATAAAAACCGCTGACTACATAATTGATTTAGGTCCCGAAGGTGGAGAAAAAGGTGGATATATTCTTGCAAGTGCCCCCCCCGAAGAATTAGTCAAAATCAAATCCTCCTCCACAGGCCACTTCCTAAAAAAAGTCCTTAGCTGATTAATATATGAATTGTCATTCCCACGAAAGTGGGAATCCAGTCTTTTTTTTTAAAGGGGAGACTCTACGTAACATAGTGGAGTTTCCCCAAAATTTCGTTAGGAAATGGTATAAGTTCTTTAAAATCA
>JBBTED010000013.1:0-2557 GCA_038042445.1 Candidatus Firestoneibacteriota bacterium | reverse complement strand
ATCCGCCACAGAGACCACGATTTGACCTTCAGAAGATTGTTTATTATGAAAAATATGGGGCTTCTTGATATGTTTTTATGTATTCTTACGCTTTCTTGTGGTCTTTGATTCTGTCAGCATTTTCAAGACTTTCAAGCAAATTCATTTCTTTTGTGTTTGTATCTCTTTTGATATGTTTTTATGATTAGGTACGACATAAGTACGACATAAAACTCTAACATTTACAAACATTTGAGGTATAAAATATTGGTAAATTGACGCAAAAGGCAGAAACTTTTCAGATACTACGTAATACAGGTAAATCAATCCAAGATGCTTACAAAATGGCCGGATTTAAGGGAGATATAAACGGCAGTGCGCCATATAAAATCGAAGGGAAAATCAGAAATTATGCCTTGACTGACCCTAAGCTTTTGAAAACGTCTAAAAAAGTAGCGAAACATATGCTGGAAATTGCAGCGGATACGTTAAAGAATCGCAAAGATGATCCTGCAATACAGACCTTGTGTGTCAAGTCGGCTATGCAGATAATTGAAGGTCAGCAAGGATAGAATAGAGCCAAAAAAGAATATCAACATGAATACAAACCTACATTGTGACCTTGATACTACTATCGATTTCAGCCGATTCAGACGCAAGGACATCCCTGCCCCCTATCCGGAGGGGTATGGCTTAAGTATATAATCAGATGCCTTCTTGGGTGCGTATAATTTTTTAGAAAAAGGATGTTCATTTAGCAAGGCTGAGATGAGGTTTGCACGGTGTCATTATTTCTGGTAGCATGTGAGGAGAATTAAACTGCATTATGGAGATTAATATTATGAGTGCAGGTATGCGCTCACACATAAAGGCTCCTTAAACCTTTAGAGAAAGAGGTGTAAAGCGATATGAGGGAGTTTAAACAATAGCCTGGTATGTCAGATATGGCATATCAGGCTTTTTTCCCAATTCCTTGTGAAAATCTGGTAATGTGCTGCACATTACCCATCCTCTTATAATGCCCCTATAATTTCATACCATCCTTTTCATTTTCTCTTTTCTTTGGTGTTCAATAAGGCTGATAAAATAAAAAAACTTGCACTTTTCTTTGTTTTTGCTAAATTGACTTCCTGATGAAAAAAGGCAATTTCCTATCATCCATCTGTTTTAGCAAATGAATCAAACAAAATTTAATATTTTAATACGTAAAAAATTTTTTTATTTTGTAGTTTTAATGGTAATCACACTATTTTTTTTCCTTGGGACAAGAGCTTGTCTTTTTTCAATAAAAAAAAATAATTATAAAATATCTGTTGCTTCATATACTTTAGATTTTTCAGCTAATTTATCTAAAAAACCAATCGAGCATTATCTTTATAAAATACGTGAATATTATATCAATTTTTTAATTAGTTTCGGCTTGCTCTCAGTTTTGATAAGTGAATTTAAATTAAAAAATAATAAGTATGTCTCAATAAAAATGTTTATTATATTTTTTACAATTTTTTATTTATGCATTTACTTTTTTGATTACAGGTTTGATACCCGCTTGCCTGATTGGTTTTTTGTATTTTTAAATAAAAAACTGCCTCATTCATATTTATTAATCCCATTATTTGGTTTTATTTACTTTTTATTGCATTTTATTTACCATAATACAGAGAAAAAAAAATTAAATATAATTTTATTAATAATTACGGGTATATTAATTCAATATACTTTTGGGTTTATGGAAGATCTCTCATCCAATGGCGTAAAAATGAAAATGATACAGGCTGGGCATAGTTTATTTACTCGAATAGCAGTTCAAGATGATAGCCTGAAATTTGTATTTGAAAATTATGAAAAGCTAATTAACAGTAGTACAATTTATAATTCAATGTTCTTGCATACCAAACCTCCGGGTTATGTTTTATTTTATATGAGCGCTTATAAATTGTTAAACTATTTTAGTCATACTAAATTATCTTATGAAAATTTTGTAAGCTATTTAAGTATAATTCTAACGATATTATCCTCTCTTGTTTTAATTCCAATATATTTTTTATATAAAATCCTGCATGGATCTCAAAATAAAAATTACTATATTCCTCTAATTTTGTTTTTTTTAGCGCCAAACACTGCGCTTTTATTAATGCATCTGGATCATTTTTTAAATCCACTATTAGTTGCAGGAGCAGTAAGTTTATATTTTTATGGTTTATATATCAATAAAGTATTTTATTCTTTTTTAACAGGACTGCTGATAGGATTATTTTTATTTGTTTCTTTTTCACATATTTCTATGTTGGCTTTTGTTTTTATTTTAACTGTTTGTTATTTAAGTATTGGTCTGATTAATGATAAAGATATGATGGTGAAACAATTAATTAAAATTAAGGCAGTCTTATTATTTAAAAATACATTGTTTTTTTTATGTGGTATAGGACTAATAGCTGCCATATTTAAAGTCTTTTTTGATTACAATTATTTTTTAAGATATTCCTCAGCTATGCAGTTTCACTTCAAATTAAAAGTTACAAATTGGACACTTATTCAGCGATTGAGTTCAGTGTATTTAAATCTGCTTGAATATTTA
>JBBTED010000012.1:0-9573 GCA_038042445.1 Candidatus Firestoneibacteriota bacterium | reverse complement strand
CATAACTATCTGAACTTGTTGTCCACATCTGCCATGCCCCAGGCTGCACTCCTTCCGTCCTTGACTCTGCTACTGCAAATCTCTCCCCTTCGCTTTGTGCCTGCACTATATTTCCTGCCACATCATACAACTCATAGTCAATCCACCAAATCCCCTTCTTGGCTTCTGATAGGACACCATAATTAACAGTCATTGCGAGGGCAGAGCCCGAAGCAATCTCTACTGCCTGCTCCTGCGTTGTTACAATATTCCTGTCAGCATCTAATACTGTGAATTTTACTTTACTCGCATTTGCCTGTGTCTCCCCTTCCACTAAATTATACTTCACTTCCACTGGCACACTCACGCTTTCCCCTGGCTTCACTGTTGCTATTGCCTTCGTTGTATCCTTCGCCCACGATATCATATCCCGCACTAATGCTATCTCCTCTGTTGATGCCTGACTATGCCCATACGCCCAATCTGTATATAATGATGACACTATGACTTTGCCACTTCCATACGGATACATAAACATTGAAGGATACAAGTTCTTCGTCCTCGTCAATAGCACTGTTGCATCTCCTGGCCACTTCGTGAAATACCCGTCTACATTCACATTCGGCGTATTCACAACCTGCCCCGCAAACATCACATGCTCCGCTGCTATTGAAACCGACGCATTCTGGCAATTCTGATCCTCCAGCCACCCGTACGCGCTTATCTCCTCCCCTCTTGGCAACACCCCGTAATCATACCCGTGCTGCTGCGAAAATACCAATAGCGTCCCACCTGCTTTCACATACTCCTCTAACTGCGTCTTGAAAAATACCGAATCACTTAATCCATATAACCCACCTGAGGGAATTACTAACACAGGTTTACTCTTCACAAATTCTAAATCAAATTCATCAGAAGATGCTATATATGTTTTTTCTTTATTTTTATTCATCAATGCTTCACATTCGTCAGGATATCCATTATATAACACTATAAATGCTTCCCTTCCTTCCACTAACTCCGTAAATCCTGCAGATGAACTACTCGCTACACTTACATTCTCATCTGCATGATCATTACCAGGTGTAACAAACCCTTGATTCCTCCTCGCTGCTTTTATCCCTTTTACAATATCTTGCACTGTCAAAAGCCAATTATTAGCCAACATTCTATCTTCTTGTTTTCCACATATTTCCAAAAGTATTGCAGGACATTTTAACGCATATAATATCGCAGGACCCTTATTAAAACCGTAATTACGACCTTTAAATATTCCACTCGTTTTTGTAGGATCTGACCAATCTGCTTTATGTGTATTTATTGTTGTCTTAAGTGATAATCTCAACTGGGCAGATATATGACTAGCAAAAGACATATTTTGATGACGATAATACACTTGTGTACCGGGGTTTGCTTCATAATGTAAACTAATAAAATAATCGGGATTAAATTTTTTGACCTTTTTACTTCTTCTTGCTGCACATTTTCCTGATGATATTTCCTCTTCTGGATATAGCTTGTTAGAACATTCTCCTGTGGACCTTGTCATATATACTTCTGCACCTTCATATTGCTGTAAATACCATCGCAATAATTCTGCTACTTGCAAGGTATACCATTCTTCTCCAGGTTTACCACCTTTATAGCCACTTGATGAATGTGTATTATCATGTCCTCCATCTATTCCTATTTTTACTCCTGATAGTTCTTTTTCCTGTGCAATAGCACAAACACTTAAAATTATATTCATTACCATTACAACAAAAAATGTTATTCTGTGCTTAATATATTTATGCATATTCATCACTTCATCTCAACTTTATTACTACTAATGTATATGGAAAACCTGTTTCATCTGGCATACTCATTCCACAGCCTTTCACTGCTATTATCATTTTTCCATCTGATGACCAGTCGTATGGTTTGTACCATACATTTCGTATAAGCGGTAATTTTATTTTGTTTTGTCCAGATAATCCAGAAATAAAAAGTGTTCCCTCTAGTACTTCATCATCTGATAGACCTTCCCCCATTTTAATTTCATCCCCACATACCCACTGCCAATCAGGAGAAATTATGCCATTTTCGTTACCACGATTTACTAAATTTGTAACTATATCTATCATTTCTCCAGAATTCCATATTCTTTTACTATCCCTTGACCATTTCATTACAACACCACCTGCAGCATTTGAAACCATTTTTAAACCAGTTCCATCTATATTCATTAGATATAATCTTTGTTTATATCCTTCTTCTAACCAATCCTTCACACACGCTATCTTTGTACCATCAGGTGAAAATACAGGATATTCAAATTTAGTATTAGAAATAGATGCAGTCAACTCTATTAAATTACTACCATCTACATTAATTGTACATATAACTATACTTGCTTTACTTCCTGGATTTTTAATTCTATGAAATACTATTTTATTTCCATCAGGCGACCACACAGGAGCTTCATCTCTTACTTTAGGTGCAAAAGATGTTAATTCCCGTAATCCTGTACCATCTACATTTATTACACTAATATAACTTTCCCATGCGTCTTCTGTAGGATATGTTACAAATGCTACCTTTATTCCATCAGGAGATATAGAATAATACTCATTATCTGAATCCTCTATTTCCTTTGGACCTTTATCTATTATTACTCTTCTATTACTTCCATCTATATTCATTATTACTAACCCTTTTTGAAGTGTAGTTGCTATAACCCTACCATCAGGTGTAAACATCGGCATACCATAATCTACTCCTTCTGCTGGATTTGTTATTTCTTTTATACTTTCTACTTCTAATCCTGTCACTTCTACCACACAAACCAAAAACACAAACATTACTAAAATTCCACTAATTACTCTTTTCATATTTATCACCTTGTTTACCTTACCAACTTGCTTTACGCACTCCTGGTATTTCGCCACGATGTGCCAAAGCACGGAAACAAATTCTGCATAAACCAAATTTTCTAAGATATCCTCTTGGCCTACCACATATTGCACACCTATGATACTTTTGTACTTTAAATTTTGGTTCACGTTTGGCTTTAACTCTTAACGAAGTTTTAGACATATGGCATCCCCAACAATTTTAATAATTCTTTTCCCTTTTCTTTATCCTTTGCTGTAGTCACTATAATTATATCCATACCATGCGTAAAAGAAACTTTATCGCGATCAATTTCAGGAAATACAATTTGTTCTTTTAAACCAATTGAACAATTTCCATCATTATCAAATGATTTAGAAGGTAACCCGCGAAAATCTCTTATACGTGGCAATGCAACACTTATAAATCTATCCAAAAACTCAAACATTCTTTCACCACGAACAGTAACTTTACAACCAACAGGCAAACCTTTCCTAATTTTAAAATTAGATATTGACTTTTTGGCACGAGTTACTACAGGATGCTGGCCTGTTATCGTAGCCAATTCTTCAACTACAATATCTAGCAATTTTTGATTTTCCACAGCTTCACCTAAACCAACATTCAAAACAATCTTTTCTAAACGTGGAACTTGCATCTTATTCGTAAGATTAAATTTTTGCATCATTGCAGGTACTATCTCTTTTTCATATTTTTCTTTCAAACGTGAACTCATATCATCTCACCACACTTTTTACAAACTCTGGTTTTACCTTCAGCTAAAAACTTAACTGCAATTCTAGTTGGTTTATTGCATTTAGTACATAATAACATCATTTTTGAAGCATTTATGGGTGCCTCTTTTTGAATTATACCACCTTTTCCGTATTTTCCTCCAGGTTTGACATGACGTTTCACCATATTTATTTTTTCAACAATAACCTTGTTCCCCGAAGTAAAAACCTTTAAAACTTTTCCAGTCTTGCCTTTATAATTTCCACTTATAACTATAATAGTATCGTTTTTCTTAATATGCATAATATCTATACCACCTCAGGAGCAAGTGAGATTATCTTCATAAAATTTTTATCACGAAGCTCCTTAGCAATAGGTCCAAATACTCTTGTGCCACGAGGATTAAGTTGTTCATTTATAATAACTACTGCATTGTCATCAAAACATACATACGAGCCATCTGCACGTCTAATTTGTTTTTTACTTCGGACAACCACTGCACGTACCACTTCACTCTTTTTAACTGTAGCTGCTGGCAAAGCCTCTTTAACTGCACCAACTATAATATCGCCAATAGACGCATATCTACGCCTTGTAGCACCTAATACTTTAATGCACATTAATTTCTTTGCGCCAGAATTATCTGCAACATTTACTACTGTCTGAACTTGAATCATACAGGAACAACCTCCATAAGTTTTCCTTTTTCAACTATAGCTACTACACGCCAGCACTTTTCTTTTGATATTGGCTTTGTCTCCATTATTTTAACAACATCACCAATTTTGCATTCATTTTTTTCATCATGGACCTTAAATCTTTTTGTTTTTTTAAGTATTTTTTTATATAGTGGATGCGTCATTACTCTTTCTATATTTACTACAACTGTTTTATCCATTTTATTACTTACTACAATTCCAGTCCGTATTTTTCTAGCTCCTCGTTTATCCATAATTTTTTATTTTGCCTTCTCTTTCAAAATAGTATTCACCCTTGCAATATCACGTCGCAAAAATCTTATCTGCGATGGATTATCAAGCTGCTTCATCTTCAATTTTAACCGCAAGTTGAAAAGTTGTTTTTTTGAATCCTGCAATTTATTTTTTATTTCCTCTACTGTTAAATCCCTGATTTCTTTTGCTTTCATTTTATTATTTCCTTACAACAATAACTGTTTTTATTGGAAGTTTGTGAGATGCTAACCTCAATGCGTCTTTTATCAAAGCATCTTCTGCACCACCCATTTCAAATAGAATCCTTCCAGGTTTAACAACAGCAACCCAAAATTCCGGTGCACCTTTACCTTTTCCCATTCTAGTTTCAGCTGGTTTCTTACTAACAGGCTTATCCGGAAATATTCGTATCCAAATTTTTCCACCTTTTTTTATATGCCGTGCCATTGTTATCCTTGCAGATTCTATTTGCCTATCTGTAATCCATGCTCTGTCTAATGCTTTTAATCCATACTGCCCAAAGCAAACTGTATTTCCTCGTGTAGCAATCCCTTTCATAACACCGCGTTGGGATCTTCTATATTTAATTCTTCTTGGAAACAGCATCTTATTTTGTTTCCTTTTCTTTGAATTCTTTTTTCATGTTTATTTCTTCTTTATCAAGAATTTCACCTTTAAATATCCAAACCTTAACTCCAATTCTACCATAAGTTGTAACCGCTTCTGCTGTACCATAATCTATATCTGCTCTAAAAGTTGCAGCTGGCACACGACCTTCTCGAAACCATGTTCTTCTTGCAATTTCAGAACCTCCTAATCTACCTGACACCATTATTTTCGCACCCTGTGCACCCGCTTTTAATGAAGTAGCTATTGATTTTTTCATAACACGCTTATACGAAACTCTTTTTTCTAATTGAAAAGCAATAGTATTTGCAACAAGTTGAGCATTTAATTCTGGAATTCTAACTTCCTGGACATTAACATATATTTCTTTTTTTGCAATATCTTCTAATTCTTTTCGTAAAACATCAACTTCTGCACCACGCTTACCAACAATCATACCTGGCCTTGCTGTATGTACTGTAACTACTATTTTGCCAGGTGTCCTTTCTATCTCAACCTTCGCTACAAACGCATGCACTAATTTTTCCTTTATATGTTTTCTAATCTTGAAATCTTCATACACAAGATCAGCATAATTTTTTTTAGCGAACCATCTTGAAGTCCAATTATTTATAATACCTAACCGCAATGCAAATGGATTACTTTTTTGTCCCATAATTTTTTGTTATTCCTTTTCCTTTAACTTAATAGTTACATGGCTCATTCTTTTTTTAATCATTGCTGCTCTTCCCATAGCTCGTGGCATAAATCTTTTTAAACTTGGTCCAGAATCCACAGTCAACCAAGAAATATACAAAGTATCTTCCTTTAGTTTATTATTTGTCACAGCATTTGAAACTGCAGTTTTTAATATTTTTTCAAGAATAACTGTCCCTGCTTTTGGAACAAATCTTAAAATATTAAATGCCTCAGTAATTCTTTTACCCCGAATTAAATCTGCAATTATCCTCAATTTTCGAGGTGGCATCCTAACAAAATTTGCTTCTGCTGAAATTTCCATAATTTTTTGTTTATGGTCCGTATTTTTTCACCGGACTATAATTTTCTAACCTTAATTTTGCAAATTGCAAATTGCAATTTGCATTTATTTTATGTTGGTCCTGCAGCACGCTCAGTGTGAGCACCATGCGCTCTAAACATTCTAGTAGGAGAAAATTCACCCAACTTATGTCCAACCATATTTTCAGTAGCATATACAGGTATAAATTTTATACCATTATGAACAGCAAAAGTAATTCCAACCATATCAGGTGAAATAGTAGAACGTCTTGACCAAGTCTTAATAGCACGTCTCTCTCCTGAAGATTTTACTGCATATACTTTCTTAAGTAATTTTGGATCTATATATGGACCTTTTTTTAATGATCTTGGCATAATTTATCGCCTTCGCCTAACTATATATTTATCTGATAGTTTTGGCTTCCTTGTTTTAAATCCCTTTGCCTTAGTTCCCCATGGTGAAACAGGTATATTTCCACCTTTCCCACGACCTTCCCCACCGCCATGAGCATGATCACAAGGATTCATAGCCATACCACGTACAGATGGTCGAATTCCACGCCATCGGTTCCTTCCTGCTTTTCCAATATTAATATTCATATGCTCAATATTTCCAACCTGACCAATTGTTGCAAAACAATATAAATGTATCAACCGTATTTCTCCAGAAGGTAACCGAACTTGAGCAAATTCTCCTTCCTTTGCCACAAATTGCACATTTGCTCCAGCTGATCTAGCAATCTGACCACCTCTACCTTTAACCAACTCTATATTATGTATTAAACTTCCAACAGGTATATTTCTAAGTGGCAGACTATTTCCGATTTTAATATCTGCATTTTCACCTGACATAACGGTATCGCCAATTTTCAAACCATCTGGAAGTAAAATATAACGTTTTTCCCCATCAACATAATTAATTAAAGCAATATAAGCACTTCTATTAGGATCATACTCCAACGCAACTACCTTCCCTGGAATATCAAATTTATTACGTTTAAAATCAATAATTCTATAAAGCTGTTTATGTCCACCACCTTGATGTCGAACTGTCATTCTGCCATAAGAGTTCCTTCCACCTTTTGAGCTAAAAGACAAAAGCAACCGTTTCTCTGGCCTTTTCTTAGTCAACATAGAAAAGTCAGCACCTGTCATTCCACGTCTACCCGGTGATGTTGGTTTATATATTTTCATTTATTTTTCCTATTTTTAATTTTACAGTGTACATTTTTCATTTTGCAATTTACATTTTGCACTTTGCATTTCTATGCTTCCATATCCTGTATTTTATCATCTTTTCTTAAAGTAACATAAGCTTTTTTCCAATCTTGCCTTTTACCAGGATATCTCCCAAGTACTCTTGCTTTACCATGCATTTTTAAAGTATTTACTGTCATTACTTTAACATTAAATAGTTTTTCAACTGCATTTTTTATCTCACTTTTGTTTGCCTTAATGTTTACAGCAAACATATATTTATTTTCTTTTTCTTTTAAACCAACAGCTTTTTCTGTCAATAATGGTTTTTTAATTACTTGATATGTTTCCATTTTTAGATCCTTCAATATCACTCAAGATACCCTTTTGTGTCATATTTTCAAAAATATTTTTACCCAGCATCAATTTCTCACAATTCAAAACATCATGTATGTTTAAGTTTTCAGGAGAAATAACTTTAACTTTTTCAATATTAGCAAATGATTTCCTTAATATTTTGTCTTTTGAATCTATTACTAACAATATCTTCTTTTTATCAACTCCTATTTTAGACAAAAAGCTATAGGCTAATTTAGTAGTTGGCTTATCAACAATTAAATTGTCTTGCATAATGAAAGTATCTGCTTTTAACTTTAACAATAAAGCCATTTGCAGAGCTGATCTCCTAGCTTTTTGTGGCATATTATAACTAAAATCTCTTGGCTTAGGTCCAAAAGTAACACCCCCACCTTTCCATATTGGAGATCTTGTAGAACCCTGCCTTGCTCTTCCTGTCCCTTTTTGCTTCCACGGTTTTTTTCCACCACCACTAACTTCACCTCTTGTCTTAGTAGAAACATTTCCAGACCTTTTATTTGCATGATTTTGAACAACAGCTGACCATAGAAGATGCTTATTTATTTTTTTATTAAAAATATTGTCTTTTAATAGTGCTGTATCGATTTTTTTACCCTCTATATCTAATATTTGAAGTTCCATATTTTTATATATTATGCCTTTGCCTTTGCAACAGGTTTTCTAGCTTTTTCTTTTGCTTCCGCTTTAGATTTTACAGATAATAGAGATGCTTTTTTAACTTTACCTGTTTTTATAACAATTATCAAACCACCATTTGCACCTGGAACTGCACCTTTTACAAATAAAGTATTGTTATTTTTATCTATATTCACTATTTCTAAATTTTTTACTGTATACTGAACACCACCTAACCTACCCGGCATATGCACACCCTTGAAAACTCTAGATGGATCTGAACTTGAACCTATAGAACCTGGTGCTCTATGAAACATTGAACCATGAGAACCAACTCCACCTCTATATCCCCATCTTTTTACTCCACCGGCAAAACCTTTTCCTTTTGTTACTCCTATAATATTGACATATTCTCCAATTTTAAATATATCAACATCTATTATTTCTCCAGTTTTATGGTCATCTGTAGCACCTACTTTAAATTCTCGTAAATTTTTCATCGGCTTAATTTCTTTTTTATTAAAATGTCCTTGAATAGCTTTATTTAAACGCGATGGTATTCGTTCTTCTTCAAAACCTAACTGAACTGCACTATAATTATCCTTTTCAACTGTTTTTCTCTGAACTACGACACAAGGACCAACACGCATAGCTGTTGATGGAATTGCTTTTCCATCAATAAACAACTGAGCCATTCCTATTTTTTTCCCTATAATTCCATTTATCATAATTTTTTATTTATGGTCCGTATTCTTTCACCGGACTATAATTCTCTATTTATGGTCCGTGTTTTTTCACCGGACTATAATTTTATTTCAACTTCAACACCAGCAGGTAAATTCAACTTTGACATTGCATCTACTGTTCTGGCCGTAGGTTCTAAAACATCAATTAAACGTTTATGTACTTTCATTTCAAATTGTTCTCTGGAACGTTTATCAGCATTTGTAGCCTGCAAAACAGTATATAAACTCCTCTTAATAGGAAGTGGAATTGGGCCAGAAATTCTGGCTCCTGTTCTTCTGGCTACTTCTACTATTTCCTTAGCAGAACGATCTAAAAGTTCGTGATCATAAGCTTTAAGCTTTATTCTTATTTTTTGACCTTCCATAATTTTTCGCTTTAAAAATCCTGAAACGAGTTCAGGATGACACTTTGCACTATTCTAATATCTCACTTACTACACCTGCACCTACTGTATGGCCTCCCTCTCGTA
>JBBTED010000011.1:0-32710 GCA_038042445.1 Candidatus Firestoneibacteriota bacterium | reverse complement strand
CAAAATTTCCCGTTGGCGAGCGAATTATCGGGGAACAAAATCAAAAAGATTTCATTAGGCTCTACGGCGCGATTTTACGTGTGAGAAATATTTTGGTTACTTTTGACGAATTTAACGGTAACGAAATTTTAACCGAGCGGGACATTCAGGATTATCACAGTATCTACATAGACCTCTATAACGAGTTTCGAAAGGCAGGCGACGGCGAAAAGGAAAATATCAATGATGATATCGTGTTTGAAATGGAGCTCATTAAACAGATTGAGATCAATATTGATTATATTTTAGGGCTTGTTAAAAAGTACCACGAAGACCACATCAAGAACCGCGAACTGCTTGTCGATATCAACAAGGCAATTGATTCAAGCGTTGAGCTGCGTAACAAAAAAGATCTTATTAACCAGTTTATCGCTTCGCTTGATATCCATTCTGTGGTGGATGAAGACTGGCAGAAGTATGTGGAGAAGAAAAAGATTGAGGAACTGGAAGGAATTATTAAACACGAAAATCTTGATTACGACGAAACCTATAAATTTGTGCGGAATGCGTTTCGTAATGGCAGTGTTGCAATCACTGGCACTGCTCTGGTCAAAGTTTTGCCGCCTGTATCACGTTTTTCTCCCGGAGGAGAGCGTTCCAAAAAACGCGAAAGTGTTTTGGATAAATTGACACGCTTCTTTGAGCGGTTTTTGATATTTCTGGTGGGAAGATTTAAGGATGGCTGGGAGCGGCTCGATCAGACTCGAGAAAGTGCTTAAAATATAAAATCTAAAAAGTGAGGTGGAGAACATGGCAAAAAAGAATGCCTTTATCAGCTTCGTCTGCTTTCATACCATTCCAAAAATCCTCCTTGATTTCTCCTGCTCTTTTCATTAAAAAAATATTGACTTAAATTTTTTAATCTATTACTATAATTCTTTAATTAGTAAATCAAAACGAATTGGAGGTTTAATTATGAAGATATTTTCCGGTACTGCAAATTTGATATTGGCAAAGGAAGTGGCAAAGTATCTTGGTAGAAAATTATCTGATATATCCATAAAACGTTTTCCTGATTGTGAAATATGGGTGAAAATAAATGAAAATGTTAGAGGAAAAGATGTATTTATTATTCAGTCAACATCTAATCCTGTGAATGAACATATTATGGAGCTTTTTATAATGCTTGATGCATTTAAACGAGCATCTGCCCGTAGAATAACAGCAGTTTTGCCTTTTTACAGTTATGCAAGGCAGGATCGTAAAGACCAGCCAAGAGTTGCTGTTACTGCAAAACTCATGGCGAATCTTTTAACAAGTGCAGGAGCAGATAGAATACTCACAATGGATTTGCATGCTCCACAGGTTCAGGGTTTTTTTGATATTCCAGTTGATCATTTACTTGCAGAGCCAGTGATCACAAAATATTTTCTTAAAAAGAAAATTAAAAATTTAGCAGTTGTTGCTACAGATATGGGTGGAGTTAAAATAGCAAGAACATTTGCACAAAAGTTGGGATGTAATTTGGCAATAGTTGATAAAAGAAGAAGTGGTCCTCATGAAGTGAAAGCAATGAATTTAATAGGCGATGTAAAAGATAAAGATATCGTTATGCCGGATGATATGATATCTACAGGCGGAACTATGGTTGAAGCAGCATATTTTTTAAAAGAGAAAGGAGCACGGGAAATTTATGCTTGTTGTACTCATCCAATACTTTGCGGAGGAGCAGTTGAAAAATTGAATAAGGCTCCTGTACGTGAAGTTATAGTAACCAATACTATTCCATTGAGTAAAGAACAAATGAGCGATAAAATAAAAATTTTATCTATAGCACCATTGTTTGCAGAGGCTATAAAAAGCATACATAATGAAACATCAATAAGTAGACTTTTTAATTAGGAGGATTGTGGTTATGGAAGAAATTGTTTTAGAAGTCAAAAATAGAGTTGAAAAAGGAAAAAATGCAGCAGGAAGATTAAGAGTGCAGGGAATTATTCCTGCAATTTTATATGGTGAAAAAACATCTCCGATTCCTCTTTCTGTGGATCTAAAAACTTTCCAGAAAATAATGGTTAAATCCGGAGAAAATGCACTTATTGTAGTAAAATTTGATGATGGAACTTCAAAAACTACAATTGTGAAAGAAATCCAATATAATCCTGTAAAAGGGAATATATATCACATTGATTTTTATGAAGTTTCACTAAAGAATAAAATTACTGTTGATGTTCCTGTAGAAGTTTTTGGTGAATCCGCAGGAGTGAAAAATGGGGGCATTCTTGAATATCATTTGAGAACAATAAGTGTAAAATGTCTTCCTACAAAGATACCTGAGAATATAAAGATAGATATTACTTCATTGCAGATTGGTGGTTCTATACATATAAGTGATGTTAAGTTAGAAGAGGATATTGAAATTCTTGCAAAAAAAGAGGAAGCTATACTTTCAGTAAGTGCACCTACTGAGTTAAAAGAAGAAGAACCAATAGTTGCAGGACCTACAGAACCTGAAGTGATTGGTGAAAAAGAACGTGAAGAAAGACGTTTGGCTACAGAAGTTACAAAAGAAGAACGTAAGAAAGATAAAGAATCTGCTAAAGATAAAGCCACAACTCCAGAAAAAGAGAAGTGAAGAACTTTGCTCTAAAGGGTACGACAAATAGAAGTGAAATTAATAGTAGGACTTGGTAATCCCGGAAAAGAGTATATTGGAACGCGGCATAATCTTGGTTTTTCAGTAATAGATGAGCTTGCAAAAGATTTTAATATTCAGGTTACAAAAAAATTTTGCAATTCTTTATTAGGTAAAGGTTTATATAATGAAAGTGAGTTACTTCTTGCTAAACCTCAGACATATGTTAATCTAAGCGGGTTAGCTGTTTTGGGCCTATATCAAAAATACGAGATAGATAATAGTATTATAATATATGACGATATGGATTTGCCACTGGGTAAAATAAGATTTAGAAAAGATGGAAGTGCAGGTGGTCATAAAGGGATGAATTCAATAATAGTGTCGCTTAAAAGAAAAGATATTTCAAGACTTCGTATTGGAATTGGAAGACCTTATGGTGAAGCTAAGGATTATGTCCTAAGTAAATTTAAAAAAGCTGAATTAGAGATTGTCCGAGATATATTGCAAAAAAGCAAAGAAGCAATATACTATTTTATTACAAATGGAATTGTTGCTTCAATGAATAAATACAATAATTAAAATGTTTACTAAACAGGATCAAAAAGTAATACTGTTTTTGGCTGTTTCTGCAATATTTGGCGCAAGTATACTTATTTACAAAAACTATTCTAACAATTTGAATATTGTTTCTGTTTCAGCGGAAAACGTAAGTTCTATAAAGCCAAACGAATCAGGTGCCAATAAAAAATCCGATAAAAGAGAAAATAATAATGAACTACAGAATTTAGTAATAGATATAAATAAATCCGGAGTGCAGGAATTTGATAAATTGCCTGGTATAGGTCCTAAGACTGCAAAAAAAATTATAGATTACCGAGCTAAATTTGGTAATTTTAAAGTAGTAGACGATATAAAAAAAGTTCCGGGTATAGGCGAAAAAAGTTTTGAAAAAATAAAACCATATATAAAATGCATGCCTTAACCATAATTATTACAGTCAGTTTGGTTTTTGCATTAGCATACCGTTTTTATGCAAAATTCATAATCACCAAAATTTTAGTAATAGATGATTCCCGAAAAACACCTGCATATACTTTAAGAGATGGTAGAGATTATCATCCTACAAATAAGTGGGTGCTTTTTGGCCACCATTTTGCAGCTATAGCAGGAGCAGGTCCTTTGGTAGGCCCTGTTTTGGCAGCGCAATTTGGATATTTGCCAGGGTTACTTTGGATTCTTATTGGCGCTGTATTAGGTGGTGCTGTTCATGATGTAGTTATACTTTTTATATCAGTGAGAAATGATGGGTTATCACTTACACATATTGCAAAAAAAGAAGTAGGTCCTGTTACATCAATTGCAACAGCATTCGCAATATTATTTATAATAATTACGGCATTATCAGGTTTAGCATTGGTTGTTGTAAATGCATTAAGTGAAAGTGCATGGGCTACTTTTACAATTGCAGTTACAATTCCTGCGGCATTGTTAGTAGGGTTATATATGTATAAAATAAGACCAGGCAAAATAGTTGAGGCATCAGTGCTTGGCGTTGTAATTGTTATGGCTGGTGTTATTTTTGGAGAACCTATTTCTCATACAGCATTTGGGCAGTTATTTATTTTTTCAAAGCCAACATTATCTTTGATGCTTCCGGTTTATGGATTTATAGCTTCTGTATTACCTGTTTGGTTGCTTTTATGTCCACGTGATTATTTAAGTTCATATATGAAAATAGGCACAATTTTATTGTTAGCAGTTGGTTTAGTAGTTATTAATCCAAAACTTCAAGTTCCTGCACTAACGCAATTTATTTCCGGCGGCGGTCCGATAATTCCTGGAAAAGTTTGGCCATTTGTATGTATAACAATTGCCTGTGGTGCAATATCAGGTTTTCATTCACTTATTGGATCTGGCACTACTCCTAAAATGATAAGTCGTGAGTCTGACATTTGGTTAATTGGATATGGTGCTATGTTGGTTGAAGGGATAGTGGCTTTAATGGCATTAATAGCAGCGTGTGCTTTAATTCCAGGAGATTATTTTGCAATAAATTTAAAGCCTGAAATTTTCGCCAAACTTGGAATGTCTATAGGAAATCTTCCGGAACTTGAAAAAATGGTTGGTGAAAATTTAGCAGGCAGAACAGGAGGTGCAGTATCACTTGCAGTAGGTATGGCACAGATTTTTTCAAGTCTTCCCGGGATGAAAACATTAATGTCATATTGGTACCATTTTGTCATAATGTTTGAGGCATTATTCATACTTACAACTGTTGATACAGGCACGCGAGTGGCACGTTACATAATTCAGGATATTACAAAATATATATATAAACCGTTGGGTAGTAGCACCTGGCTTCCCGCTGTAATTTTTACAAGTGCTTTAACATCGTTTTTATGGGGATATATGCTTTATAATGGTGAGATATCAACTATCTGGCCAATGTTTGGATTGGCAAATCAATTATTGGCAACATTAGCTCTTGCTCTTGGCACGACTTATATCATGAGAAGAAAAGGATGGAAATATTCTCTTGTTACTCTTATTCCGATGATTTTTATGTTAATAACTACTATAACTGCCGGTATAATGAATATTTTTGACAATTATCTCCCAATGAAAAGTTTTCAAGGCAATTTGAATGTAGGGCTTTCTTTTTTGATGATAATTCTTGTATTAATTATTACTGTAAATTCAGTATCCACTTGGATTAAATTAATTAAATCCCCCATCCCCCTTTATTAAAGGGGGATTAAGGGGGAATTTAATTAAGGAGGAAAACAATGCTTGATTCAAAAATTTTTACAATAGCTGAAGAAGTAGTTAGAGAAGATTATGTTGTTGGCCTCTATTATATGGAAACTAAAACAGAAGATATTTTAAAAAGAGTAGAAGCAATTGCTCTTGAGCAATCAACTGGAACATGGGTATCTGTGCCTGAAGAAACAGAGGAAATCAGAGAAAAATATGTAGCTAAGGTTATAGGGGTTTATGATGTGCCAAATTATGAAGATGCGCTTCCAGAAGATTTGAAAGAAAGAAAAGTATTTTTTCTTTTAGCTTTTCCTGCAAAAAATTTAAATGGGCAAATCCCTCAGCTTTTAACTGCGTTATACGGAAATATTTCTATGGCAGGCAAAATAAAACTGCTTGATGTATTCTTGCCGCCTTCTTTTGTTGGAAATTATAAAGGTCCAAAATTTGGCATTGAAGGGATAAGAAAATTATTGGGTATAAAGACTCGTCCGCTTTTGCTTGCAATGTTTAAACCCTGTGTTGGAATGGCGCCAAAAACTTTAGGGAAATTACTTTATGAATTAGGAGTAGGTGGAGTTGATATAATTAAAGATGACGAATTATTGGCTGACCCTGATTTTTGTTGTGTTGAGGAAAGATTGGAAGAATGTATGAAAGCTTGCCAGAAAGTTTACAAAGATACTGGCCGAAAAGTTTTATATGCACTTAATATAACTGATAATTTAGATAAGATGATGAAAAAAGCAAAAGTAGCAGTAAAAAATGGCGCAAATTGTTTGATGGTAAATACTTATACTGTTCAATATTCTACTTTAAGTGCTTTAGCAGAAGATTCGTCTATAAATGTGCCGTTGCTTACACATCCTGATTTTGCCGGTGCATTGTTTGGCTCTCCTTATTATGGGCTTTCGTCAAATTTGGTTCTTGGAAAATTTGCCAGACTTGCTGGCTCAGATATAGTTGTATACCCAAGCTATTTTGGAAAAGTTTTGATGGTAAAAGAAAGAATTATAAGAATTGCTCAGGAATTAACCTGTAAATTTTATCATTTAAAAAGAGTTTTTCCTGTGCCATCAGCAGGTGTGCATCCCGGGTTAGTAGATTTAATGATTAAAGATTTAGGTAATGATTTAATAATAGGCGCAGGTGGCGGTGTGCATGGTCATCCTCTGGGAGTTATTGCCGGAGCAAAAGCTTTTCATCAGGCAATTGATGCAGTTCAACAAGGTATTTCATTAAAAGCTATGGCAAAAAAGAAAAAAGAATTAAAATTAGCTCTTGAAAAATGGGGAACTCCTGAAGAAAAAATCAACACTTATACTTTGGTGAAATAATATGATTAACTTTTTTGAACCATTGGAAGAATTATCAAAGTCTCCTAAAGTTTTTACAAAGCATCTTAAATTTCCTGATCCATCTACCATAAGAATATATGATGATACTTTAAGAGATGGCGAACAAATGCCTGGTGTTGCTTTTAGTCCTGAGCAAAAATTAGAAATTGCAAAATTATTAAGTGTTATGGGTATTCATGTGATGGATGTAGCTTTTCCAGTAAATGGCGAATCTGATTGTAAAGGCTTGCAGTTAATTGTTCAGGCACAAAAAAGAGGGGAGATAAGAAAAGATGTAGAAATACTTGCAATGTGCAGGAGTAATTTTAATGATATTGATACTGTAGTTAAAACTATGGCAGAAATTGGAGCATCTGCCGATGATGTTAGTGTGTTGATTTTATCTACCTTCTCTGATTTGCATATTAAATATAAACTTGGAAAAACATTACTTAAGAGAGAAGGGAAATCCGTAGATAAATGGATAGAAACACCTCTTGAATTTTATAGAGAGGCAAATACAAATATGATATGTGATGCTATTAAATATGCAAAAAGCAAAGGAATTAGTCGTATTGAATTTGCTTCTGAGGATTCTTCGCGCGGAAATATTGAATATGGAGTTCGTTGGGCAAAAGCTTGTGTTAAAGCAGGAGGAACAAGAATGTGTTTTTCTGATACCTGCGGTGTTTTTACACCGGAATCTGTAGATTTTTATATTCCACAAATGATCAAAGCTTTAGACGGAGTTCCAATGACTGCTCATTTTCATAATGATTTTGGCTTGGGAGCTTTAAACACTGTCCGAGCTGTCCACCATGGTGCAACATATATAGGTATTACAGCAAATGGAATAGGAGAACGTGCTGGCAATGTTTCTTTGCATCAGACTGTTATGATATTAAAAGAATTATATGGTGTTGAACTTCCATGTTTTAGATACGATAAATTAGTTGAATTAAGAAAATTAGTTGAGAAATATTCAGGTATTGCAATACAACCTCATGAGCCAATAATTGGGGAAGGGGTTTTTGCCCATGAATCAGGTATTCATACTGCAGCTATAGTTATTCATCCGGCAATATATCAATTCATCAGAGAGGAAACAGTAGGTGGCGAACAAAAATTTGTATTTGGCAAGCATAGTGGTGCATCTGCAGTAGAGGAAGTTTTAAAGAAAAATGAAAAGATATTAAAAGAAAAAGGCAAAGAGATAACTCCTGAACTTATTCAAAAAGCATTAGAAAAAGTAAAAGAATTGCGGGAAGAAAAAATAAAAACAACAAATTACAAAAAAATAATAGAAGATTATTACAATAATTATGAAAATCTAGGCATTACAGAAGCCCAATTAATAGAAATCGCTCTATTATTGTAAAACACCGTGTCATTCCTGCATGCAATAGGTCAGGCATCTTGCCTGACAAATGACGGAAATCCAGTATTTTATGTAGGGCAAGGCTTTAGCCTTGCATTTATTACGGTTCTAAAAATTCAAAACCTGTATCTTTATCTTTTATTCGTTTTGCAGTATTATTTAAAATTTCAAATAATATAATTTCTCCAATTTTCCAGATTTCTATTCCAAGACGAATACATCCAGCTTTCGTTTTTCCTTTTCTGCCGAGTGCAGCATGCATATGAAGTCGCGGTTTTCCTTTGCTATCCGGGAATATAGTTCCTACTGCAGAGATTTCGTGAACTCCTTTTAGTGTGTAACTTAAAGGTTCAGGTGGCATTTGAAGCCCATTTTTAGGACCTACAACTAATTTGCCTCCGGTATTTATTCCACCCACTAATATACACATTGCGCGCAGTATTTTATTCTTCTGGCAAAATGATTCAATAACATCAGGTAGTTTATCCTTGTCTTCTAACCTGATTACGAAAACCCTGTTAATTTTCCCTTCCGAGTATTTCATGTAAATATTTTACCGTAGATTTTTTATTATTGCAAGAATTACCAGATGGAATGGGTCAGTCTTTGGGGGTTTGTCATTTTAAAGACACTGGATTCCCGCTTACTACTGCGGGAATGACATCTACGTCATTCACTTACCCATTACCACCAGATAAATAAAAACCTTGATTTTATTTAGAATTAAGATAAAATAATAATAGAGGTGATAAAGGATGATAAAGAGTAAAGCGATTACAATTGAAAGAATTAAACCACTAATAGGAGAAATGGTTGAACAAAAACTTATTGAATTACTGGGAGACCCTGATTTTGGTTTGGAATTAAAACCAAATATAAAAATGAGATTATCTCATTCTATATCAAATAAAATAAAAGGTGTTTCTGCTAAAAAAGTTGCTGAAGAATTAGGATTGAAATGGTAGAGAAATATCAATTAGAGATTTTACCTGAAGCAATATCTGACCTGAAAAAACTTGATAAAGTAATAAATCAGAGAATTTTGAAGATATTGTTCCGCAAATGCTTACTGGTGAATTTAAAGGTATGTTTAAATTAAGAGTAGGTGATTGGAGAATAATTTATACTGTAAATCAAAACACAAAAATAATTACAGTTCATATGGTAGGGCATCGCAGCGAAATCTATAAATAATGTGCGGCTGTAGCTCAATTGGATAGAGCCGTTGACTTCGAATCAAAAGGCTGGAGGTTCAAGTCCTCTCAGCCGCACCAAATATTTTAAAAAATAATTATGGCATTTGTTTCGTTGGAAGACAAAAAAACTGTTATTCGATTAAGGTGGCTTGAGATAATTGCTACTTCATATTTGATGATTTCCGCTCAATCTACACCATTATTTTTTCAGAAATTCAATGTTTTGATATTTATTTTTATCTTGTCTAATATTTTTTTGTATTTTTCTCCTGCTGCAGTTTTTAAATTGCCAATATTTAATACGAGTATTTTTGTTGCTGATATTGCAATAATTTCTTTAGGTATATATTTGAGCCAGAATTTTGCAAATGAATTTTTTTTGATTTATTTTTTGGTGATTGCTGTTGCTGCTGCTGGGCAGAATATTAAAGGAAGTATAAGTGCTGCAATAATTGCTTCTTTATTTTATTTGTTTATGCTATCTAAAAAATCAGAGCCATTTAATTTGTATGATATTAATTTATATATTAAAATCCCATTTTTGTTTACAGTATCGTTATTTGTTAGTTATCTTTCACAGAAAGTAAAAACTGAACACAGTTTGGCAATTACTGATAGATTAACAGGTTTGCATAATTATGGCTATTTTCAGGAGCAATTAGACGAAGAAATAAAATCGTCCAAAGAGGATAAAAGAGAATTTGCATTAGTAATGCTGGATTTGGATAATTTCAAAAAATATAATGATACTTATGGCCATTTGCAGGGGAATATATATCTTAAGAATATTGCTAATTCAATAAAAGAAGTGGTTGGTCCAGATAAATTATTAGCAAGGTATGGAGGGGATGAATTTGTTGTTTTGCTGTCAGACGATAATACAGGAAAATTAATAGAGCGGATAAAAATATCTGTAGATAACACAGAGCCTCCGGAAAGCACTGAAAAAATTAAAGCCACAGTAAGTGTTGGAGTTGCTATTTTTCCAAAAGACGCTAAAACCGGTGATGAACTTTTTGACAAAGCAGACCAGGCATTATACAGAGCCAAAAACGCCGGCAAAAACCGCATAGCCTATTTATAAGTAGTATCCCCTTTGATAAAGGGCGGGGTACCCATCGAAAAGATGGGTCGAGGGGGATTTGTAGTTGCCGATTTATCGGCATTAACTGTAGTTGTTAATTTATAGAAAGCGAGTAATTTTTGTTTTTACTATTATTTTTATTATTGTTTCCTTCTCTGTCTTTTTCATTAACAGGCTGGACAAACAGGCTTCAATTAACTAATTCAACTGGTTTAATTGATAGTATAGATTTATCAACTGCTCCTGCTGGATTATTATGTTTTTCCTGGACAGATTCTTATTCCGGTATCCCTCAAACATATTTCAGAAAAAGCACAGATAATGGTTTGAGCTGGGATTCTTCTACATTATTATCTTTATCAACTGCTACGGCAAAAAATTCTGCAATTGCTACGAATGGAAACGATATCTATGTTGTATGGCAGGATGATAGAACAGGAATTGACCAGATATATTTCAAAAAAAGTTCTGATAGCGGTAAAAGTTTTGGTGATACTCAACCTATAAGTATTTCACCAACAGGCGCGTCTAATCCGGCAATATGTACAGATATTTTCGGGACCATATATATTGCATGGCAGGATACCGGTAGCACTGAAATTTTTTATAAAAAAGGTTCTAGTTATGGGTTGAATTGGTCCAGTGAGCAAACATTAAGTGAATCTAATGCTGATAACCCATCTTTAACAAGTGATAATAATAATGTGTATTTTGTATGGCAGGAAAAATTAACCGGTGTTTATCAAATTATTTTTAAAAGTTTGGTTATATCTTCGTCAAAATTAAGTAGTGCATCAGTTATATCAAGTTCTACTACTGGTTCTACAAAACCAAAAATTACAGTTGGACTAAAAAATGATGTTGATGTTGTATGGCAGCAGGATAATAAAATATATTTCAAAAGATACTATAGCACTTGGATACAGGAGAAAACAATATCAGGAAATGCGATAGGTCAGGCTTTATATCAAAATGTTGCAGTAGATTCAGATGGAATAATTTATTTAGCATGGGCGGATAACCGAACAGGTGGTTACAAAGTATATTATTCGCAAAGCTCAGATGATGGAGTTAGTTGGGCAGCAGAACAGGAAATTTCAATATTTCCGAATGCTACAATGCCGTCATTAAAAACATTTTACAAGAATGTGCATCTATGTTTTAAAGATGCAAGCAGTGGGCAAATTTTTTATATTCATTTAGATGCATTTTTGCCATCTAAACCTGTGATAACCAGCACTACTCATAAAGAGGGTATTTTGACAACAAATAATTATCCATATTTTAAATGGAGTAGCGTAGATAATACAGGTGGAGTAGGCCTTGCTGGCTATAATTATACTTTTGACCAAAATCCACAAGGAAGTCCTCTTTCTATAGCTGTTTATTCTCCTGAAGTTGTGTCCGCAGATTTTCCAAACACTAAAAATGGAGTATGGTATTTGCACGTAAAATCTGCGGATAAAATGGATAACTGGAGTGAAACAGCAAATTATAAAATAGTAGTTGAAAACACAAGTTTAGTCCCATTAGATCAGGTTTGGTGCCAGCCAAATCCAATTAAAAATGATAAACCAGTAATCAGATATTTTTTAGAAAAAGATGCCGCTATTACAATAGAATTTTTTAATGCAGTTGGTGATAAAATAGTAACCATCGAGGAAAACGGTAAAATAGGAATAAACCAATTTTCCGGCCTAAATGTTTCAGACTGGGTAAACGGCGTATACTTTTTCAGAATCAAAGCCAAAATTGCTGAAACAGGCGAGTCCAGCGAGTCCGTAAAACCAATGATTATAATAAGATGAATATATGTATGAAGAAATGAAGTATGTACGCGTAGGGGCGGGTTTACCCGCCCAAAAAGAGGGCAGGCAATCTCGCCCAAATTATTGTAGAAGAAACACTTTAAGATTAAAAATTTGGGATTATTATTTAATAGGTCCATATTTTTTTACAATTTGTACATTTAAACGAAAAGAAATTTTCATATTTCAAACAATACGAAATAAAATTATTGAGATATTTAAAACTCTTGCAGATGAATTAAAAGTGTCTATAAATGCTATTGTTGTTGCAAATAATCATATTCATGGACTCATTACTTTGCCTGAGAAAAAGACAATAAATTTGTGGGAATATATAGCAAAAGCAAAAGTAAAAACAACACAGACAATATTTAATGGGCGGGTAAACCCGCCCCTACGTGAAAACGTATGGCAAAGATCATTTTATGATTATGTAATTAGAAATCAAGATGATTTTTTTGAAAAAGCTAAATATATAGAAAATCATCCAATAAAAGAAGAAGGGAACATATATACTGAATGGCACTAAATATAATTTGCATATTTACTTATTTAGACGATTGTAGTATTATTAAAAAATATTTTTACTTTATAATTGTCATTTTTACGAGAGGTATGCAGTTGTAGGGGCGAGTTTACTCGCCCAATTAATGGGCAGGTAAACCTGCCCCTACTAAAAGAAAGGATGGTAATAATGGAAAGAAGTGGGAAAAATATAGGAATATTGTTTGTTGTAATATTTTTTACTGTAGTAAGTTTATTATCCGCAGCGGTTCCACGTCTCATAAATTACCCGGGCAAATTAACAGATGCAGCTGGTGGTCCTTTAACCGGCACATACTCAATAGCTTTTTCTTTTTATGATGTTGAGGTGGGTTCAAGTGCTTTATGGACAGAAACTCAGTCAGTGTCAGTAAATAAAGGTGTATTCAATGTTTTACTTGGAAGTGTAACTGCTCTTAATTTAGATTTTAGCCAGCAATATTGGTTAGAAATGAAAGTTGGTGGAGAAACATTAACCCCAAGGCAACGTGTGTCAAGTGTTGCGTATTCCATACGTTCAGTATATGCAGATTACGCAAATCAGGTTAGCACTCCAATGGTTTATATGGGACACGGAGATATTGACACTAATGTCTCAGAAAAATGCTATATTCATTTAGACAGGGTCCCTGCTTCCGTAAAATTATTTGTTATCGGAGAAAAACTAAGCACATTATTTTACACAGAACTTATTGCGCATAATCATAGTCCTACTGCTTCACATACGCATAGCATTGATGGCCATACTCATAATATAAATCATGCTCACACAGTTCAACCACATACTCATGGTTGTGGTGCTACAGATTTAACACATAAACATTCACTTTTGACTGCAAGACTTGGAGGAACAGAACTATATCTTAATTGTACAGATGGAGGAGGTAAAAGTCTAGAATGGAATGATTCGCGATGCCAAAATACAAGTCTTAATCATTCTCATTCTATTGATTATACAACTGTTAATACAGAGATATTTTATTCTGAGACTGGGTCAGCAGGTTTAAATACAAATCCAGCAGGTCCATTTTCTTCATCTACTACTGGTGTAAATGCAGATGTCGGAATTTCTTCTACACAAAAAACTTATAATGATCGTATGCAAGTATATATAGATGGGCAAAATAAAACCGGTAATATATTAGGATTGTGTAATTTACCTGAACTTGGGACTGGAGTTGCTGGACATTCTTTTGTTACATCCGGTACAGGCGTTATGGATATAACTTCACTTGTTACCTGGTCAACAGGACAACACATAATAGAATTCAAACAAGAAGTCCCATGCGGCGGCAGAATTCGGTATAATGTTTATGTTACATATTAATTTTATGGTCTCTCGTAGGGGCAGGTTTACCTGCCCAATAAATGGGCGAGTAAACTCGTTCATACTAAATGTTGTCATTCCCGCATGTAGTAAGCGGGAATCCAGTGTCTTTTAAAAAACTCTGGATTCCTGTTTGCACAGGAATGGCATAAAAATGGTGTTATATGACTAATATTTCAAAAAAAGAAATAGATGATTTAATAATAGAATTATCTTCAATACGGTGGTTTAAATATCCGTATCAGATAATACCAACAGATTCAGAATGGCAAAGAGAATTTACTACTACAAAATATCATTATTATGATTTATTTTCTTTTTTTTCTGATATTAATATTAATAATGAGTCAAAAGTTTTAGAAGTTGGTTTGGGATACGGATATATTGCTTTATGGGTAAAAATGAAATATCATTGTTCTGTTTATGCAATAGAACATCCAAGTAGAGCAACTGTGAATAATATTGATTTCTGTGCTCAAATGGGGGATAGAGGAATAAAAATTATTAAAGCTGATTTATTGCAGGAGTTTCCTTTTGAAGATGGGTTTTTTGATATGATAATTTTTTCTGAAGTATTAGAACATATTCAACCGCAAAATGTTAAGCATATTATGAATGAATTAACACGGGTGCTTAAAAATTCAGGGAAAATGATAATTACTACTCCAAATGTAGCAACATTGCATAGTAGGTATAGGGCATTAAGAGGGATAAATCCCCAGCCATTTCCCATACAATCTATGTCTGATGAAACTTATGAACACATAAGAATTTATACTTTAGAAGAATTAGAAAGAATATGCGTTATTTATAATTTAAAGATTTTAAAAATAAAACATAGCAATCACTATAAAGGCAAATTTTGGTCAGATATAAGGAAAAAGCTCATTACTTCAGTGTTTCCATCTTTTTCAGATGAAATTTTTTTGCATGTGGTAAAACAAAAGGTGTGAATTTGAGTTTTTGGGGAATTTAGTAGGTAAATAAAATTCCCCCCTACCCCTTTAATAAAGGGGTAGGGGGAATTATAGATAAAAAATTATGCTATATTTTGTTTTAATTATAGGGTTTATAATTCGGCTTTTTTATGCTGTAGTGTTGGTGCCGCAGGATATAGTGGGGGATGCTTTTGAATACGATACTATAGCGGTAAATATTGTTCAGGGAAATGGTTTTTCTATGGATTCTTGTAATCCTACAGCAATAAGAGGCCCTGTTTATCCATATCTAATTGCTACCATATATAAGATTTTTGGGCATAGTTATTTAGCAGTTAGAATGTTTCAGGTTCTTATAAGTGTTTTATCATGTTTCCTTGTATATAAAATAAGCAAAGCAATTTTTGAAATTACAGAAAATGCGAATTATACTGAAAAAATTGCTATAGCATCAAGTTTTCTTTTTGCACTATATCCTTCTTTTATAATTTATACTGGGATGATATATACAGAAACATTGTTTATATTTTTGTTATTATTTTCTATGTTTTGCTTAATACAGGTTTTTAAAGCAGATAAATTCTGGTTATGGATGATTTTAAGTGGCATAAGCTTAGGTTTTACCAGTTTATGTAGAACAACTACAATTTTGTTTCCTATTTTTTTAATAGCAATTATATATTTATATAATTTGTTCAAAAAAGATTTGGTATTTAAGAAAGTTATATTGATGAAAATATTGCTGGTATTTATTTTGTCAATTCTAACTATAGTTCCTTGGACAATTAGAAACGATGTTGCATTTAAAAAATTTATTCCTGTAATGACAAGAGTGGGGCAAAATCTTTGGGGTGGCAATTATATTCCTTATGATGGTTATTGGGATGTTTGGACTAACAAAGTATCACGTGAGGAATTTACAAATACTATGAATACTATAACTAAAGGTTATTATGGTATAGATGCTGATGAAATATTGCTTCGTGAGGGCATAAAAAATATTATCCAAAATCCTTGGGGAACTTTTTTGCTAGGATTAAAAAAAATGTATAGATTTTGGATTTTTCCTGTAGGTAGTGGTTTTATCGCAGAAAAAGGATTATCTTTATTAAGTAAAATTATTATGATTCCGCATATTATTATTTTAATATTTGGTGGTATAGGTATGTATTTTGGAATGTGTAAAAATAAACTTAGTATGTTGTTAGTTGCGATTATATTTTATTATACTTTTGCGCATACAGTGTTTCTTGTAGTGCCACGGTATCATTTGCCAATTATGCCGTATGTTTTGATTTTTGCAGTGTATGGGGTGTATAAAATTATAAAAATAAAATCCCCCCTACCCCCCTTTATCAAGGGGGCATGAAATTATGAGATTGATGCAAAATAAATTCACAACAATAATTTTTATAATTGCTATAACACTGCGGTTGTTATTTTTATTGCTTATCCCTAATATACCAAATGGTGTGTTAGGAGATGACCCTGGAAATGAATATAATATTATTGCCGGGAATATTATAGATGGAAAAGGGTTTTCATTGGAACCCAATATTCCTACACCTTCACGTGCTCCTTTTTATCCTGTATTCTTATCAATTATTTACGCAATTTTTGGCTATAAATATATAATAGTAAGATTAATACAATGTGTTGTTGATTCTTTTACTTGTGTAATTATATTTTTTATTGCAAAAAATATTTTTGAAACAACTATAATAAAAACTGTAGTTGCCGATTTATCGGCACAAAAAACAGCTGATAAATCAGCGACTACAATTTTAAAGTCAGATAATAACATTATAATTCCGGTTTTAGCTGCTTTAGCAGTAGCAATGTATCCTCCATTTATAATGTATGCTAATTCACTATTCTCTGAAACATTATATAGTTTTTTATTGGCGGTTTTCTTTTTACTGTTTGTTGTTGGAATAAATAAAAATAATTACATTTATTATATATTTGCGGGTGTATTTATGGGGTTGGCAAATTTATGCAGGCCAATAACACTTTTATATCCATTTTTAGCTATTTTAATTTCACTGCTCATTTACAAAAAGAAACAAACTGTTATTGGATGTTTAATAATGTTGTTGGCATCAATAATAATTATTATGCCTTGGACAATAAGAAATCAAATTCAGTTTAAACGATTCGTGCCTGTTACAGTCCGCTCAGGGTATAATTTTTGGGCTGGGAATTATATCCCGTGGGATGGTTATTGGTTAAGTTGGAAAACAAGAGACGCAAATTTAGAAAAACAAGCTGTAGAAATTACAAACCAAATAATTAAAAAAGCAGATGAAAAATTAACTGATGTGTCATCTAAAAGCAGACATGGAGTAGTAATGATAGATAGCGATGAATTGTTTTTTCAGGAAGGAATAAAAAATATTATTCAAAACCCATCAGGTAGTTTAAAATTATTCATAAAAAAAATTTATAGGTTTTTATTTTATCCAATAGGCGCAGGATTTTTACAGGAAAGAGGACACAATCTTTTGTTTGCAGTTTTTGTAGGTGTTCAGTGGTTAATTATAGGATTTGCAGGGTATGGTTTTTATCGTGGTTTTTCTGAAGCAAAAATCAGTATATTTTTCTTAGTACTTATAATTTATTTTACAGTATCACATTCATTTTTATTGGTAATTCCACGTTATCATTTGCCGATTATGCCATATATTTTGATTTTTGCAATATATGGAATTCGCAAGCTGGTATTTATGAAATGAAGCCTTCATATTTAATATTTCTGATTATATATATTGTAGTAAGTATACCATTGATTTTTACGGGATTTGGGGAGCCGGATGCATGGAGGTCTGCAAATACTATTAGGAATTTGGCATATACTTTTGAATATACACCATCTCGTTTTCCGGGTTTTCCAGTGGTTGAATTTATAAATGCAATATTGTTTAAAATTACGAATCTGTTTTTTTGTGGCAAATTGCATTTTTGGATCATAAGTAATCTTGCTACATTTTTTATCTCTATTTTAGGAATTTATAGTTTTGCAAAAATTTTAGAGCATTACGATGTTAAAAATCGTCTAATAACAATTTTGTCTTTTACATTTTTGCCTGCCCTATGGATAGCAAGTACTTCTACAGTTGATTATATCTGGGCATTATCTTTTGTTTTAGCCGGTTATTACGCTATCCTACAAAAAAAATATATAAATGCAGGAATTTTACTTGGGCTTGCATCTGGTTGTAGAATTACTTCTTATTTGATACTGCCTGCGTTAGTTGTAATTATTTATACCAAATGTGATTGCTTCGCTATTGCTCGCAATGACAAAAAAATTAAATTTAGAAATATGATTAAATTTGTTGTTGCAAGTATTTTTACCACAATTATTTGTTATTTGCCTTTAATCATTAAATATGGATTTGGTTTTTTATGGGTTGTTAATGCAAGACCAGATATTGGAATTTGGGGGTATAAATTTATAAATGATATATTTGGTTTGCCAGCTTTTGTAATGCTTGCGGTGAGTTTAATTATATATAGAAAGAACTTTTTAAAACTGCAACTAAACGATGCAGCTTTAGTTATTATTGTGTTTTTGTATGCAATATTCTTTATTGTCAAACCTGATAAAACTGATTATATAATTCCTGCTATTCCATTTTTTCTGATATTGCTTGTCAGGTTTTTCCCACGAAGGATTTTCATAAGTTTTGCAGGATTATTACTTTTAAATAACTTTATTTCGTTTTGGACAGTTGATATGGCAAGGTATCGCAATGAAGATAAAATTAGTTTTAATATAGTGGATAAAGGGGTTATTTTAAGAAATATTGAATTGCGTCAGGAAATGTTGAGGACTGTGAATAATATAATAAAAACTAAAATGGAGGATAATGCAATTGTCCTTACAGGATGGTATCGTCCAATAATTGAATATGTAGCAATAGAAAACAATGTGGCTCCTGAATTATTATCAAGATATTATAATCTGGTAAGTGAAGATGAACTTAAAAAGTTAAAAGAGTCGCATCCAGTTTATTATATACCTGTAGCATATCGTGAAACAAAACGTGCGTATAAATATAAATTAGATGAAACAGGAGCAAAACTGTTGTCTGTTGGTGGGTAAAAATAGTTAGTAGGGGCAGGTTTACCTGCCCAGTTATTGGGTTGTAGTTGTTCATTTATGAGTAAAATTAAAAAGCCGATAAATCGGCAACTACAAAAATTCAATGTGTTTGTATTAATAAGAAAGGGGAAATGTAATCGTGAAGAAATTATTGGGATTTAGTATTATATGTGTTTGTTTTGTATGTTTTTTGCCGGGAGCTATGGCTAAAGTAAAAGGTGATCATTATATAAATGTGTGGGAGGGGGATGAAGGCGGTAGGGCAGTGATGACTTCTCCATCTTATAAATTAGAAGGTGTGAGTGGTGTTGCAATAATTGGAAATACTACAAGTAGTAATTATAAAATCGGTAGTGGATATTTTAAAACTATTAATCCTGATAATCTTTCTCCTGCTCCAGTTTCTGTTTTAAATGCTTTAGCTACAGATATTGGTGGAATCAATTTGGAATGGCAGGTTATTATAGATGAAGGTAGTTTTGTGGATAAATACAAAATATATCGTTCTACCAAGAAAAATGAGTTTTCAAAGATTGCAATTGCTGAACTTGATGTTAACAATTATACTGATAATACCGGTTTAATCTATGGCGTTACTTATTATTATAAAATACAGGCGATTGACATTGGAGGTAATGAATGTAATGAAGGCAATATTATTGTATCAGCACTTTCTAAATCCTTGAGTAGTTCAGTTGATAATGCTGTTGCAAAATCAAAGAGTTCAGGAAGAATTTTACTCACATGGAAAAAAATTTCCGGTGCTTCTTTTTACAGGATATACAGGGCAACTACACTTGGTGAAAAAGGTGGATGTATAACTAATGATGGAGAAATTACAGATGAAAAGTATGTAGATACTTCAAATAATTTGATAAATGGCAAAAAATATTATTATACAATTCAGGTTGTTGATGGTTCAGGCAATGAGCAAAGTAACGGTAATAATCAGACTGTTGCTCTTTCTGATGCAACTCCGCCAAAACCGCCGGTAATACAATCTGCAACACATATAGAAACAAAACTTTCCAGTAATATTAATCCTTCTTTTAAATTGGTGGAAAGCAGTGATGAAAATGTCGGTGAAGCAGGTGGAACAGGAATAGCAGGATACTATTATTTTTTAAGTAAATCTGTAAGTAGTAGTTTTGATACTGATAACTGGCAGTTCACATCTGAAAGTCAGGTGCAATATTCTAATCTTGATGATGGCGAATGGTATTTTTATGTTGCAACTATGGATAATGCAGAAAACAAAAGTTCAGTTTCAAGATATAGTATAAAAATTTTAACCAAAGGTGCAATCTCAGGAGTTTTAAAAAATCCTTCAAATAAAATACCATTATCCGATGCATTAATTCAACTTCTTCAAAATCAAAAAGTAATAGCATCTGCAAAAACTGATAGTGAAGGCAGATATGAATTTAATAGTATACCATTTGGGAATTATCAGCTGAAGATAACAGCAAAAGGTTATAAGCCGTTTATTTTTAATATAGATAATTTTAATATAGATAATAGTCTTCTGACATTGGCAGATATTTTTAAGGCAGAGCCTCTTATAAGTTTAAATGAGGTGGCAAGTTATCCTAATCCTGCTAAAGGTAGTAAAATAACTTTTTTGTATTATGTTCCTGATACTTCTGAAGTTGTGATAAATGTTTATAATGTGAATGGTGATAGAATTGCTACTTTTTCTGAATATAAATCCGGGGGAAATTTTCAGGAAACATACTGGGATATCAACGATGTAGCACAGGGAATCTATATTTATCAAATAGCATTTAAGTCAAGCAGTACAAATTCCTTAGCAAAATATCCTATCAAAAAATTGGCAATAATACGATAACGTAAAATGGCATACTTATTTTTTTTGTCATTCCCGCGAAAGCGGGAATCCAGAGTTGCAAGGAAATTTATTTTTAAATCATGGTTTTTTATTTTTAGATTTTTCGCTTTGCTCAGAATGACTCTTTGTGGTATTTTATTTTTTTTCTGTTCTTGTTCACTTTTTGCAGATGATATTGGGATGGCAAAAAGTAGTATGCCGTATTTGAAAAAAGGAGTTGGTGCGCGTCCATCTGGAATGGGTAATGCATTTGTAGCTATAGCAGATGATGCAACTGCTACTTACTGGAATCCTGCAGGTCTTGGTGTGCCGGATCCGGACGAAGTTCAGGTTTCAAGTATGTTCAGTAAAATTTCTTTTGATAGAACTTATGGTTTTTTAAGTGTAACTCAGCAACTAAAAGAAGATTGGGGAAGTTTTGGAATAAGCTGGTATCACTTTAGAATTGGTCAGATAGAATCAAGAGACGAAGATGGAAATCAGCTATTAAATATTGATAATCTTGAGAATACTGTTATTGTTTCGTATGGTAAAAACATAGGATACAATTTAAATGCGGGTATGAATATTAAGTATTATGATCAGCGATTGGGTGGATATAAGGCATGGGGTATTGGAAGTGATTTTGGTATATTGTTTCAAATATTTTCATTCACACGTTTTGGAATTACAGTACAAGATTTAAATACCGGATTACTTTGGAATACTGGTAAACGCGATTTAATACTTCCTACATTCCGTTTTGGTGTTATGCAATATTTTATTTATGAAGTATTTCTTTTGTCTTTTGATATAGAGCAAACCTTAAAACAAAAAATTATTACACATATAGGAAGCGAATACTGGATAAATGAATATTTTGCAGTTCGATCAGGTTTAAATGATTTAAATTTTTCAGCAGGTGCAAGTCTTAAATATGGACATTATCAATTTGATTACTCTTGGACACTTGATAATAACGCTTTAGGAGATATGCACCGATTTTCGTTGCTTGCGTATTTTTAAATAAGATCCCCCCTACCCCCTTTATTAAAGGGGGATTAAGGGGGAATTAGAAAGGGGTAAGTATGAAGGTTAGAGTATTAGTTGTAGTGTTTTTATTGTGTTCAGCTATTTTTAGTTATGCTGAAAACACTAAAATTGCACAGACGGGTGCTGCTTATTTGAGAACAGGGTTTGGTTCACGGCCTGCTGCTTTAGGTGAGGCTTATACGGGAGTTTCTGGAGATATAAACAGTTTATTCTGGAATCCTGCAGGTATTTCTTATTTGAATGAAGTTCAATTTGCTTTTGGGCATAATGAGTTTATACAAGGGTTACGTTATGAAAATATTGCGGTTGCATTTCCATTTTATGATGGTGGTATTGGGTTTGCATTTACATATATGAGTTTTGGCGATTTGGAAAGAAGAGATGATACCGGAGTTTTTAACGGAAATTTCAAACCTTATGCATTTGTTGGACAACTGACATACGCAAAAAATATTTTTAAAAATTTTTCATTAGGCATAAATGCTAAAATTCCTTATGAACGCATAGATACTGATTCTAAGTTTGGGCTTGCTTTTGATGGTGGAATACTCTTAAAATTAGCTATAGAGGGTTTGTCTTATGGAGTAAGTGTTAATAATATAGGTCCATCATTTGCTGGTAGTAAATTACCGTTAATTGCGAAAACAGGATTTGGATATACACAAGGGCAATTTAATTTTGTACTGGATTTAAGTGTGCCAAGAGATATTCAGCCGAATTTGAATTTTGGATGTGAATATAAGCTAATGCAGATATTTTCTTTGCGAGGTGGTTATAAATATAAATTTTCAGGAAATGATTTAGGAACTATTTCAGGAATTACAGGTGGTATAGGATTTGAACTTAATAAATTTAATTTAGATTACAGTTTTAAAACATATCAAGATTTAGGTAATTCGCATATAGTATCTTTAATAGTAAAGATGTAAATATTATGGCTAAAATTGTATTTTGGGTGAGTTTGGGTGTGGTTTTGTATGTTTACTTGGGGTATCCCTGTATACTTTTTTTAATTGGTATATTCAAAAAAAGTTATGCAGATAAGAAAATATCATCAAATAATGATTTTTTGCCTAATGTGTCTTTGCTTATTGTGGCATATAATGAAGAAAAAAATATTGAAAATAAACTAAAAAATTCTTTAGCTTTGGATTATCCTAAAAATAAATTAGAGATAATTATAATATCAGATGCTTCTACAGATAATACAGAAAAAATTGTTAAATCTTATGAGGGTAAAGGTATAAAATTATTTGCAATAAAAGAAAGAGGTGGAAAAACTTCTGCATTAAATTCTGTTTTTCCAGAGATTAAAACTGACATAATTATTTTTTCTGATGCAAATTCTGTGTATGACAGAAATGCAATTAAAAAATTGACAAGCAGATTTGAGGATAAAAATGTAGGTTGTGTATGTGGAAATCTAAAGCTTACAAATGTAGATGAGACTGGAGTTAGTAAGGGTGAGGGTTTGTATTGGAAATATGAAAATGTGATAAAAAAATTAGAAAGCCAACAGGGGTCGCTTTTAATGGGTGCTGGAACTATTTATGCAATTCGCAGGGAATTATATCAATCTGTTGATATTGATCTTGCCGATGATTTTACAATGCCGCTTTCAATTTTAGCTAAGGGATATAAAGTTATATATGAAGAAGATGCAATAGCGTATGAGAAAACATCTACAATATTAAAAGAAGAATTTAATAGGAAAAGAAGAATAGCTGCAAGAGATTCTCTTGCATACACAAGAATTTTCTACAAACTTCCTGTGTTTGTTTTGTGGCAATTGACATCGCACAAATTTTTAAGGTGGCTAATAAGTTATTTTCTGTTTTTAATTTTTATAGCAAATATTTTTCTTCTGTCATCTGTTTTTTACTCTGTTATTTTTGTATTGCAAATCGTGTTCTATTTTTTGGCATTTTTAAAACTACGTATTCCTTATTATTTCTGTGCTGTAAATATGGCTGCTTCTCTTGGTGTCTGGGATATGTTTATAGGAAAAAGATATATAACATGGGAAAAAGCCAAATCTTCACGATAAATGGTTGTATTTGGTAAATTTTGATGTATAATTTGAGGTGCTGTCAAAAGTAGTATGAAAGAATATTGTCACCCTGAACTTGTTTCAGGGTCTAAAAGAGATGTTGAAGTAAATTCAGTATGACAAAACGGAGAGTGATTAGGAGGTTTTAATATGGCAGAGTTAAAATTTGAAGATGGGTTGAAAAGATTGGAAGAAATAGTTTCAAAATTAGAAGATGGTAATTTGCCGCTTGATGAATCACTGAAATTATTTGAAGAAGGAGTTAGGCTTACTAAAGTCTGTTTTCAGAAGCTTGAGGAAGTAGAGAAAAAAGTAGAGCTTTTAGTAAAAGATAAAAATGGCAAATTTACTACAGTTCCTTTTGAAGAAAAAGAACAAGGGAAAAATAATAATAGCACACTCTTTTAGCCTATGGATATAGAGAAATATTTAAAATCACAAAAAAAAATAATAGATAAAGCATTGGATAAATTTTTGCCATCTGAAAAAGAGTTCCCGCAAAAAATTCATCAGGCAATACGATATAGTGTTTTTGCAGGCGGTAAGAGATTAAGACCAATACTGGTTTTGGCAAGTACTCAGATATTTACAAAAAAGATAAAACACATTCTTCCTACAGCTTGTGCTATGGAACTTATTCATTCATATTCTTTAATTCATGACGATTTGCCTTGTATGGATGATGATGATTATAGAAGGGGACAGCTTACATCACATAAAGTTTATGGAGAAGCAATAGCAACATTAGCAGGTGACGCACTTTTAACATACGCATTTTTTTTAATAACAAATAATTATAAAGCGGATGGAGTCAGTAAAGAAAATTTGATACGTGCTATAAGAGAGATTTCCTTTGCTGCAGGTGTTGGTGGTATGATAGGAGGTCAAGTAGTTGATATGCAATCTGAAAATAAAGAAATAGATATTCCAACTTTACAATATATACATACACATAAAACAGCTGCTTTAATTTGCGCTTCAATTAAATCAGGAGCGATTTTAGCTAATGCATCAGAGAAAGAAATAAAAGCTTTGTCTTTATATGCTGAATATTTTGGTTTGGCTTTTCAGATAATAGATGATATTCTTGATATAACAGGAGATGAAAAAAAATTAGGCAAAAAACTCGGTAGTGATATTAAAAAGAAAAAAGCAACTTATCCATCAGTTTTAGGGCTTAAAGATTCTAAACAGCAAGCAATAGAATTGATAGAAAAAGCAAAGGCAAGTCTTAAAATCTTTGGGAATCGTGCTAAAGTGCTGGTTGCATTGGCAGATTTTGTTTTAAGCCGAGACAGATGACGTCGAAGGTGTTATTCAGACTGTGTTGCAAAGGTAGTCGCAGGCTTTAGCCTGCGAAAAAACGGTGAAAAACAATACCGCAAGCTAAAGCTTGCGACTACCACTACAAAGAAAATAATATATGACAAAATTATTAGATGAAATCAACAGTCCGGATGATTTGAAATTTTTGAATGTTGATGAATTGACTTCTCTTGCTCAGGAGATAAGAGAAGAAATAATTCATACAGTTTCAAATACAGGGGGACATCTTGCGCCAAATTTGGGAGTTGTTGAATTAACAGTAGCTTTGCATTATGTATTTAATTGCCCTAAGGATAAATTAATATGGGATGTTGGTCATCAGTGTTATACGCATAAGCTTTTGACAGGCAGGAAAGATAGATTTGGGACATTAAGGCAATTTGGCGGTATTTCAGGATTTCCAAGAAGGGAAGAAAATATTTATGATGTGTTTAACACAGGTCATGCAAGTACTTCTATATCTTCTGCTTTAGGAATGGCGATGGCACGCGATTTATCAGGTGATAATTATAAAGTTTTAGCTGTAGTTGGTGATGCATCTTTATCAGGAGGAATGGCGTTTGAAGCTTTGAATCATGCAGGTCATTGTGGCAAAGATTTGATAATTGTATTAAATGATAATGAAATGGCTATATCTCCTAATGTTGGAGCATTGTCTGTTTATCTGAATAAAATAATTACAGGAGAGTTTTTTAGAAAAGCTAAATTGGATGTTAAAAATATTATACTGAAAAAATTTCCTAAAATTGGTCCGGGTATTACACGTGTTGCAAGACTTGCTGAAGAAAGTATTAAAGGTTTGATAGCTCCTGGTATTATATTTGAAGAACTGGGGTTTACTTATGTGGGACCAATAGAGGGACATAACATTAAATATCTTGTTGAGACATTTAAAAGTATAAAAAGTATGAAAGGTCCGCTTCTTGTTCATATTATAACAAAAAAAGGAAAAGGATATAAGCCTGCAGAAGAAAACCCTGTTTTTTATCATGGGACAGCGCCTTTTAATATTAAAACAGGCAAGCCAAAGTCAGAAGATAAATCAAAAACATACACAAAGATTTTTGCTGAAGAATTAGTTAGTCTGGCTGAAAAGGACAAAAAAATACTTGCTATAACAGCATCTATGGCTGAAGGCACAGGCCTTGCATTGTTTGCTAAAAATTTTCCAGACAGATTTTTTGATGTAGGAATGGCTGAGGAGCATGCTGTTACTTTTGCAGCAGGTTTGGCAGTAAATGGTTATAAACCTGTTGTGACAATATATTCTACATTTTTGCAAAGAGCTTATGATCAGATTGTCCATGACGTATGCATTCAGAATTTGCCTGTAATTTTTGTGCTTGATAGAGCAGGTATTGTTCCTGATGATGGGGCAACGCATCAGGGGATTTTTGATTTCTCTTATTTAAGGCATATTCCTAATATAATAGTAATGGCTCCTTCGGATGAACAGGAACTAAAAAAAATGCTTGAACTCGCATTTGTTTTGAACACGCCAGTTGCTATTAGGTATCCAAAAGCAAAAATTATAAAGCTTAAACATAAGAGTAAACTTGAAATTGGGAAGGCAGAACATTTGTGTGAAGGTAAAGATTTAGCTATTTTATCTATAGGTTCAATGGTTTCTCCTGCTTTAGAATCTTGCAAGTTGCTTGAAGAGAAGAATATTTCAGTTTTACTTGTAAATATGCGATTTTTGAAACCAATAGACAGAAACACAATAATAAATATAGGTAAATCTATAAAAAAAATAATAACTGTTGAAGAAAATGTTTTAGAGGGTGGCTTTGGAAGTGCAGTATTAGAAGTGTTAGCAGATGAAAAACTGGATAATGTAAAACTTTTAAGATTAGGTTTGCCAGATGAATTTCCGGAACATGGAAAACGTGAATTATTACTTGAAAAATACAATTTAACATCCAAAGGTATATTTGAACAGGTATTACAGTTTGCGAATGCGACTGGATAAATTTTTAGTAGAAAAATCAATATTTGATACTTTGAGTTCTGCATCTGCTGCTATAATGGCAGGGCTAATTTATGTTGATGACAAGAAAGTTACCAAATCAGGATATCCTGTTAGTTCAGATGTAAAAATTGGTTATAAAAATTCTACTGAACTTTATGTGAGCCGTGGTGGAATAAAATTAAAAGAGGCATTAGAAAAATTTAAAATTTCAATTTCCGGTAAAATTGCTATAGATATTGGTTCTTCAACAGGTGGTTTTGTTGATTGTTTGCTTGGATATGGAGCAAACAAAGTTTGGGCAGTTGATGTTGGGTATGGGCAATTACACTGGAAATTAAGAAATAATCCACAAGTAGTAGTTTTGGAAAAAACGAATGCAAGATATTTATCTTGCGACAAGTTTCTAGAAAAATTTGATATAAGCACAATTGATGTGTCATTTATATCATTGGAAAAAATTTTGCCGGTAGTGAAAACTATACTTAAAAAAAATGGAGAAGTTTTGGCACTTATAAAGCCTCAGTTTGAGGTGGATAAAGGCAAAGCAGAAGGTGGAGTTGTGAAAGATGAAAAATTACAAAAAGCAGTTGTTAATAAAATAGTTGATTTTGCAAAAACATTAGGATTTGAAATAATTGGAACTATGCCATGTTCATTATTAGGGCCTAAGGGCAACAGAGAATATTTTGTTTATATGATAATGTAATAGAATTTATGAAAACTATTAAATTGTTGTTTCTTGGGTTACTTGTTATAAATATTGTGTATGCAAAGGGGGAAAATGCTATGTCTGGATTAAGTCTAACAGGTAAAAAAATCGTTATGGTGATAGCCCCAAAAAATTTCAGAGATGAAGAATTGAATATTCCAAAAGATACATTTATAAAAGCAGGTGGTAAAATTACTATAGCAAGTACATCTTTAGGTGTTGCTATAGGAAAATTTGGTGCAAATGTTAATGTTGATATTTTAATTAAAGATGTCCAATCTAGTGATTATGATGCGATAGTTATAGTTGGTGGTTCTGGTTCTAAAGAATATTTATGGGAAAATAAAGAATTGCACTTGCTTTTGAGAAAAATGCAGGAAGAAGGAAAGCTTGTTTGTGCAATTTGTGCTTCACCTGTTGTTTTAGCAAAAGCAGGTGTAATTACAGGTAAAGATGCTACAGTATTTGAAGCAGATGAATATATTGCTGAACTTAAAAAAGTTAAGGCAAATTATATTCCAAAAGATGTAGTGGTATATGATAGAATAGTTACTGGAAATGGACCACAGGCATCATTGAAATTTGCAGAAGAAATAATTGGATTATTAAAGCTAAAAAGGTAAAACGAAAAGTGCAAAGCCAAAATTTTAAATTGACTCTAAGAGTCATCCTGAACAAAGTGAAGGATCTCAAAATATATACTTTTACACTTTTAATTTTGCAATTTGCAATTTGCAATATTGCTTTTGCAGGTGATGTATTTTGCGAAAAATTGCCAAATGGAATGAGTGTTATACTCAAAGAAAATCCCGGGACAAAAAATATAGCTCTGCAAGTTTGGGTGAAAGTTGGAGCAAGCTCTGAATCAGAAGAAAATAATGGTATTTCTCATTTTATTGAACATTTATTATTTAAAGGTACCCAAAAGCGGGGACCTGGTAAATTTGATGAAGAAATATCATCCTTAGGTGGAAGATTAAATGGTTCAACATCAAAAGACTTTACTAATTATCATCTTGTAGTGGCAAGTGAGTTTATTGATTTGGCTATTGACGGATTAGCAGATATAGTTAAAAATCCTATTTTTGAGGCAACAGAATTAGAAAAAGAACGTAAAGTTGTAATAGAAGAGGCAAACAGGCAAAATGACAATCCAAATGCATATTTATATAATATTTTTAATTCAAATTTATGGGGTTCACATCCATATTTTCGTACTGTTATAGGTACTGAAAAATCACTTTTAAATCTAAAAAGAGAAGATATACTTGCTTATTATAAAAAATATTATATTCCTAAAAATTTAGTAATAGTTGCTGTTGGCGATTTTAAGGTAAGTGAAATGAAAAAGAAGATAGAATCTGCGTTCAATGATTTTACACGGGGAAAAATTTCAGCAGAAACGAAAACGAGTATACCAGTTCCATTGGTTGCAAATACGGATATAAAACGTGAAGCACTAAAAAAAGATGTTAAACAAACGTATTATATCATAGGATGGCAGGCGCCGGACATAAAAAATTCTGATAATTATGCTATGGATGTTTTAGCTACTATTTTAGGTAATGGTAGAAGTTCAAGGTTTTATACTGAAATAAAGGAAAAAGAAAAATTATGTTCGGATATCGGAGTAAGTTACCATACTATGAAAGATGGTGGAATGTTTATGGTTTATGCAATGCTTGATGAGAAAAATATTTCGGTTTGTGAATCTGCTATTTTGCGGGAGATAAAAAAACTTCAGGATAAATTAGTAACAGAGGTAGAGCTTAATAAAGCTAAAACTTTGATCGAGACTTCTTATGTTTTTAGTAATGAAACTAATGAGAATCAGGCGTTTTCACTTGGATATTCAGAAGTGCTTCTAAGTTATACGTATGAACTTGGTTATTTAGAAAAAATAACCAAAATTTCTGCTGATGATATAAAAACTGTAGTGAAAAAATATTTGAATTCAAATTCATATACTACTATAGCAATTACTCCTAAAAATGATTAAGAAAATTCTTTACATAATTTGTTTTTTACTGTTTTTTAGTGCAAGCCATAATATTTATGCTCAAATTGATAGGTGTATACTTCCAAATGGTTTAACTGTTATTTTAAAAGAAAATACTGCAAATGATATTATAGGTCTTGTTCTTTTTGTAAAAACAGGTTCAGTTTTTGAAAATGAAGAAAACAATGGAATAACAAGTCTTACACAGAATTTATTGCTTAAGGGGACGTTGACACGAAATGCTCTTTCTATTGCAAATGAATTAGAGTCAATAGGTGCAGATTTAGATGTTGCTGTTACAGAGGACTATGCTGAGATTTCATTGATGGCAACAAAAAAATATTTTAAACAGGCATTTGATATTTTTGCAGATGTAGTTTTAAATCCAAGTTTTCCTATAGATGAAATAGAAAAAGAAAAAAATAATGCTATTTCACGTATTAAATCCTTGGATGACAGTACTTTTGAGTTTACATTTAAACGTTTCAAGCAAGAATTGTATGGTGTTCATCCATATAAATTTTCTGCAATAGGTACTATAGAATCAATAAAAAAAATAAAAAGAGAAGATATATTAAACTGGTATAAGAGATTTTATGTGCCTAATAATATAGTAATTTCATCAGTTGGAAAAATAGAAGAAGTGGATTTATTAAATCAAATAAAAAATAAATTTGGGAATCTTAAAAAAAAGGATGTATCGTTTTTAGAATTAAAATCAGTTGTATTAGCAGATGTCAGACAGGAAAAGTCATTTGAAAAAGAAATCAAACAGGCGATGTTAATTATAGGATATAATGCAATTAATGTTAGAAATGATGACTATCCAGCACTTAAAGTGGTAAATGGTATTTTGGGTTCAGGTATGAGTTCAAGATTATTTAAAGAACTTCGAGAAAAACAAAGTTTGGCGTATGAAGTAGGTTCTTTCTTTCCATCACGATATTATGATAGTTTTTTTGCAGGTTATATAGGTACTGGTAAGGAGAATATAAATAAAGCCAAAGAAGGAATCTTAAAGGAATTTGAGAGATTAAAAACAGATGAAATTTTGGATGATGAACTTGAAAGAGCTAAAAATTCTATAATTGGTAATTTTGCTTTAGAACATCAAAAGAACATAAAACAGGCATGGTATTTAGGATGGTTTGAATTGTTAGGTTGTGGTTATTCTTATGATGAACAATATCCTATTAAAATAAAAACTGTAACAAATGAAAATATAAAAAGTGTTATTAATAAGTATTTTTCAAAACCTGCTATTGTAATAACACAGCCAAAATAATAATAAGTGATGTAGTTGCCGATTTATCGGCGTTGTGGTTTCTTTGAAAAATATAAGACGATTGTTTTAAAAATCGCTGATAAATCAGCAACTACATAAAATAAATTTTATGATTTGGTGAAGCATCATAAACCATAGTAAAAAAAATTATGATTTGGTGAAAAAATACAAACCATAGTTAAAAAATTATGAAAAAAGTAATGGTGGTTTTTGGTACACGGCCTGAAGCAATAAAATTAGTTCCGGTAATTAAGGAATTAGAAAAAAACACACAAAAAATTAGGGTTATAAAAGTTGTTACAGCTCAGCATAGGCAGATGCTTGATCAGGTGCTTAAAGTTTTTAATATAACTACGGATTATGATCTTAATATAATGAAGAAAAAACAAAATCTGTCGCAAATAACTACTTTAATTTTACAGAAACTGGATAGAATAATTGAAAAGGAAAAGCCTGATATTATGTTGGTTCAGGGAGATACAACAACTGCTTTTTCGGCTGCTTTGTCTGCTTTTTATCACAAAGTAAATATTGGCCATATAGAGGCAGGACTTAGAACTTATGATAAATTTAATCCGTATCCTGAAGAAATCAATAGAAAATTGGTAACTGCAATTGCAGATTTGCATTTTGCTCCTACTGTGTTGGCATATAATAATTTGTTAAAAGAAAATGTGCCAAAGAATAAAATTTATATTACAGGAAATACAGTAATAGATGCGCTTTTTATGACACTTAAACAAAAATATGAATTTGATATTCCATTTCTCAAAAAATTTGATTTTAGCAAAAAGAAAACAATTTTAGTTACAGTTCACAGGCGGGAAAATTGGGGTATGCCACTTCAAAATATCTGTAAAGCCTTAAAAATTATTGTTTCAAGTTCCAAAGATGCAGAAGTAATATTTCCTGTTCACTATAATCCTATTGTGAGAGGTACTGTGCAGAATATATTAAAGAATGAATCTAAAATTCATTTAATTGACCCGTTAGAATATCAGCCATTTGTCCATTTAATGAATAGAGCTTATTTAATCTTAACTGATTCAGGTGGTATTCAGGAGGAGGCTCCATCACTTGGCAAGCCTGTACTTGTTTTACGAAAAATCACTGAACGTCCTGAAGCTGTTCAATCTGGCACAGTAAAAATTGTAGGTGATAATATAAATAATATAGTAAAAGAAACAATAAAACTTCTGAGTTTTAAAGCAAAATATAAAAAAATGTCTTGTAAAATCAATCCTTATGGAGATGGTAAAGCCGCTTCTAAAATAGTCAAAATAATTATTCATAAACTTTGTTGACAGTGGGAATAGAAAGTTGTAAATTTATACTATAATGTTCATAATTATCTTTTTCTTGATTTAACTCTTTGATGAGGTTATAATTTTCACT
>JBBTED010000010.1:0-2083 GCA_038042445.1 Candidatus Firestoneibacteriota bacterium | reverse complement strand
ATTACTTGGTAGCAACAACGATATTCCCCAGGGAAAAAAGAATATTAACATCAGTGTTTTTGAATAATTTGAGATAGAGTATTTGAGGAAGAGTGACAATAAGCTTTTTGAGTGTCGTGGGTATTATTTTACTAAGTATGCCCGTGTTTAATTTTATAAGGATATATTTACAAACAAAATCGATTAAAAATTCTCTGGTACCTCCAAGTGAATGTATATAGTTTATCGTAAAACCTGCCTGTTCTTTGGCCAATTCTATTAAACCCTGTTGAGTAAATCTATAAAAATCCTTGGGATCATTATGAAGCCAGTAGGTTTGGGGAGCAGATAAAATAAGAACGCATCCTGGTTTTAATACTCTATAGATTTCTTTCAGTACTTCCAATGGTTGTTTTACATGTTCGAGTATTTCAAGACAAAGAACCGTATCGAAGGTGTCTTTTTTGAATGGTAATTGATGTGCATTAGCAAAGATATCAACGGCATCTTTTTTATGTAATGACTGAGGTATATCTATTCCTGTATAAGAAACAGTATGTGGAGAAAAAATGTCCAGATACGGTTTCTCACCACACCCTATGTCCAGCAACCGCCCTTTTACGTAAGGTACTGTTTTTAGTATTTCGCGCAGGAGCAAATCATTAGCCAGCACCGAATTGGTTGCCTTCCAAGAAACTTTATAATCATTAGAAACCTGATAAACAAAAGTATTTTTTTGACTATTTTTATGGCGCATACTCATACCAAATATTTTTCACGAAAGAGCTGAAACATTTTACGTGCATTTACATATTTTTTAGATAATTGCCTGCTCAATTTAAATTGTGCTATTGAATTTTTTAACATATCATTATTTATGTAAGCCCTGCCTAATTGAAAGTATAGTTCTGCCAATTTATCACTGGCTATGATCCCCAGAGAATTTTTGAATTCAGGATTTGTTGATAATATTTTACCCCAACTTTTTACAATAGAATTATATATTTCAATTCTATTACGACTCATTTGATTGTCATGGTATCTTACTCTTGCAGAAGGATACTCCGAAAATCCAACACGCCATTGCAACGCAACACGCAATAACATGTCGCCGTCTTCATGTTGGCGTAGGTCCTCGTCAAAAAAACCTACATCTTCAAAACATGTGCGACGAATTAAAATAGTGGGTACTGCAACATTGTAGTTTAAAAAAAATATTTGCGCAAATTTTTGTGTATCATCACGTCCAGCAGCAAGACGTAACTTCATATCTGTACTTTTTGAATTAAAAATATAATAATCAGAATAAACAAATCCGATGGCTGGATTGTTTTCAAGCACTGGGACTTGAATTTCCAGCTTTTGATTTTCAAACAAATCATCGTCATCCAAAAATGCAAGATATTTACCATTTGAGTTTTTTATGCCTGTATTTCTCGCAGCCGATAATCCTCTATTTTCTTGATGAGAAAGATACACTATCTTATCTTTATATGGCTCCAATGCCTTTCTTATGTCAACAGAAGACCCATCGTTTACTACTATAATCTCATAATTTTTATATGTCTGTGCTAATACGCTATCAATTGCCTCATGAATATAATCTAAGCGGTTATAAGTTGGAATAATAACACTAACCAAAGGCACCGGGTTGCTACCTCTTTAAAAGCAATAATTCTGGTGTTTTAATGATAATGAATTATCTTCGATGGTAATCGGATTAAGCTATTATCTAAAAGAAAAAAAGGTTCCTCACTAACCAGAGATGTTGTTATAGTAAGGCGTACAGCATTTGGCCATAAATCATAATCAACTTGACCATCCAAGTTACGTATACCCACAGTAATGGAATAAGCATTCTGAAGCAGCGGAATGGATTCAAAAAAACACTGGACAGTGCCTTTCCCTTCTATGAAATCTACTGCATTTCCACTATTTTCAGAACTTGCACAAACAATTTCAACACCATCAATGGTTTGTATGATAAATCTAAAAACTGGATTGTTAATTTTCTTAGCAGCAGAATAATTCATGGTAATAACAATATTACTGCCGGTTTCAAAGGTATCTGTTTTTTCCCCTGCAGAATCAGTAAGATACACAT
>JBBTED010000009.1:0-1143 GCA_038042445.1 Candidatus Firestoneibacteriota bacterium | reverse complement strand
TAAATCTCATGCGGTCTTAATCCACTTCGCACATTTCTCTGATAATATTACTAAAGGAAGTGCGTGAGGGTCGCATCTTAAATGTTAAGCAAATGCTCCCGGGGACACATCCCATTTTTTATAAACTTGCGAACGGATTTACACAAACAATTTTCACCACGGATGGACACGGATAATAATAAATTCCAAATAACAAATTCCAATTTATTAATTGCTCACCGCAAAGACGCAGATACAGACAAATTCAAAAATACAAAAACCAAATAACAAAGAGCTCTCTTACCGCAGAGCGCGCAGAAGACGCGAGAGAAAACAGATTAACCGCAAATTATTCAAAAATTTCAATATTCAAATTACCTCGTGATTACTTATGTTTTAAATGGATTTATAATTTTTAGCTTATTTTCTATAACCTGTCCATCCTGCATGTCTTCTGTATAAAGAATTGCACAATTATTTTCTAATGCCGAGGCAAGTATTAAACTGTCCCAATAAGAATATTTATGCTTTGTCATTAATTCAAAAGAAAGTTTTATTGTTTCTCTCCTTATAATTGAAAATTCAAATATATCCATAAATTCGCCAGCGTATTTAAAGGCATCTGCTATAGATAATATCTGTTTCTTGATTGCTACTGTTACAAATTCGGATATAACCTGTGAGTTAACCATAACGCCTTCGTTGGTTATTAATATGTCCTTCGAAATACTCTTTTTTTTAACATCATTTGAAACAAAATAAATTAGTATATTTGTATCTATGAAAAATCTATCTTTCATGGGCATCTTCTCTATTGAACTTGTAACCAGCGGGTAAAACACCTCCGGATTCATTGAATATTTTTAATAATCTATTCCTTTTTCCCCCTGTTTTGTCCTTTTCTTCATCGAAAGGTAATATAATAATTTCAACTGTTTTATTTACTAACTCTTCGGGTAAATTTAAAATCAACTCCCTCGATGTGGTTGTTATTATTTCTTTAATAGCTTTCATGGTAGACATCTTCAATCCCTCCTTTTCTTTTATCCTGATAATACCCTATTTGAAGCAACAATGCTCCGGCTTTCCGGTATTCGGGGACTAATTCCGGGAAGTGCGTGAGGGTCACATCTTAAATGTTAAGCAAATGATCCCGGGGACAAA
>JBBTED010000008.1:0-5542 GCA_038042445.1 Candidatus Firestoneibacteriota bacterium | reverse complement strand
AGTTGTAACTCTTTATATTTCAAGCTATTTTTTAAAAAGTGCGCAAGTTGGGCCGGTATTTTTTTCTTTATCCGCCTCTAAAGAGACTTCTACATAAAAATTCCATTTTCCACATTTTAATTTTCAAAAATCCTTTATTTATCTATACCTTCTTACATTTAGTGCAGAATTTTGGGGAAACTCCACTCTATTAGGTGGAAATGGGAATTCCTACAAGAACCTGGCTTAAAACTTTAGAACAATAGGTGCACTTATGACAATTTCTACAAAAGGTTCTTCATCTTCTTCTGGCAATTGATAACCTACTGCAAATTTCATTTTTACATTCTCCATAGTTTATTTTTACCTTTTCTATCCAACAGCAATTCTTGGCATCCATAAAGGTTCTTTGCCCATCTCTGCAAATAATAATTTCATAATTAAATCTGATTTTAACTTAGAAAACTCTTTTTTATTCCATAGATTGTTTATTTCTTGTGGATCCTTTTTTAAATCAAATAATTCACCATAATTACGATTATAATAAGCTGTAATTTTATATCTATCATTTATATAAGTTTTAAGATGTATAGTTGTTGGTTCATGTCTATTTTCTACTATAATATGCTCTCTGATTTTGTCTCTTTTCCCAAACCATACATCTTTCTGGTCTACACCTGTCATACTTGCCGGTATATTAATTCCGCATATACTTAAAAATGTTGGTGCAAGGTCAATTAAAGACTGTAATGATGAAGATTCTTTTTTAGCAGGAACTTTACCGGGATACCTAACTATAAATGGGATTTTTATCATATCTTCGTAGTGAAAAGCACCTTTTGCAATAAGACCATGTTGCCCAAAAAAATGTCCGTGGTCACTTGTAAAAACAACTATAGTATTTTCTGCTAATCCAAGTTTATCTAATTTATTCAAAATCTCTCCTATATATTTATCCATTAGACTAACCATTGCATAATAGATAGATATATCTTTAGCAAGTTCCTTTTTGTCCTGCAAATGTGAATGGAAACCATGTACCGTATAACCAGTTTCTTTCCATGCAGAGAAATCAGGATTTTTTTGCTGGGTTAATTTAAAATGTGGCGGGTTATTTTTATGTTCTCCTGATATAATAGATGGAACTGTTATTTTTGCTGGGTCATACATTTTATCCCATGGTTCAGGAACTAAATATGGCGAATGAGGATCAGGGAAACTCGCCCATAAGAAGAAATTTTCTCCATTTTTATGATATTCTTCTAACAATGCATTTGTCCGCTCTGTAATCCATACATCATAATGATATTTTTCTAGAATAAGCCATTTATGTTTTTGTTTATTATTATTACCTGTAGGAGGACGAAAATAGTCTCTCCAATTCTTACATCCTTTTTCCTGCATCCAGATAGCATAATGCTGGCCAACACTTGGAAGATCAGTATGCCCACGTGATAATTCCACATGATTAAATCCATAAAATGGGCCATTAAATCTTTTCCAAAACTTCAAATCTTGAAGAATAGGATATGCTTCTAATGAAGAAAATTCTTCTGTGCTTCTTACAGGCTGAAAATGAGCTTTTCCTACTAATGCAGTTTTATAACCAGCTTTATTAAAATCTTCACCAATAGTATGTTCAGTTTCAGGAAGCTTAGTCCCAAGTGTCCACGCTCCATGCTGGCTTGGATACTTACCCGTAATAATAGAAGCTCTTGTTGGTGTACAAGTTGGATTTGGACAATAAGCACGGCTAAATACTGTTCCCTGTTTTGCTAAATTGTCTAAATTAGGTGTTTTTATCTCTTTATTAAAATATCCTAAAGTATTCCAGTGTTGCTGGTCACTGGTAATTAAGAGAATATTCAGTTTCTTTTTTTTCATCCCAGTTTTTCAATTTTAAAAACTTTTCAAAATGAACCACCCTGCGATAAAACCGCAAGGCATCTAAAATCTCCTCTCCCCCATCAATACGGCTACCATTTTTTACAATTTTTCTCCAGTAATTGCAACTATTATTGGCACAAGTTTACCTCCATACGATATGATGTCTATTGTTTCTATTATTTTTTCAGGATTTGGATTTGTCCATTCATATATATAACCCTCTGTCTTTACTGTTTTTCCATCCTACACGAACTTTATCATTTAAATCTTTTGGACTCCACCAGTCAGATATTTGTGCATTTTCTGGTTCCTTGCTATCTGCCAAAATGTTTTGTTCTATTTTTGTTCCATCAGAATAATTTATTATATATTTGTGCGAATTTTCATCAACAGTTCATGCGGTTACATGTAAGGAACTTTTCAAGTTTTTTGGTGAAAATGATGTTGATTTATCGGGCTTGATAAATCAAGCCCCTACAATCATCAATAAATTCAAATGTTTTTGTAGGGGTCGGATTCATCCGACCCGGAAAAACCTTCTCATCCTTTTTCCCATCTCTTTGCAGAAATCTCTTCAGTTTCCAGATGTATTCTCTTTTCGTTATAATATTTTCTCTCTTATTTTGTTACGAAAAATTTTTGCATCTTCTTTATTGTCTACATCAAAATTAATTATGTATTTTAGATTTTTATCGTGCAAACGAGGCAGAACATATTCTGTAATATATTCTAAATAATTTTTCACACCATATTTGTCCCACTGTGGGTCAAACCCCTGCCCTATTAATATATTAAGATATATTCCAGTCCCTTTGAAACATTCTCTTATTATTTCTGGTGTATTTGGTTCACTTGGATTTATTTTAAAATTCAACTGGCAGAGTTTTGAAATTTTTGACAATACTGGGAGATGTCTCTCTATGTTACCACAAGAATGTATTGCCACACCATCAAATTCAGCAGCAATTTTTTCCATATAAGGTTTATCAAATTCTTCTACAGTTTGGACAGAAAGCAAATCCAATATATCATCTGATACATCTAAACCACTTCCACCTTTTTGGCTAAACATATGAAACCCAGGCCCAAATACATTTTCTTTTCCTATTAATTGTATTTGTTTTTTACTGAATTCAATGATTAGTTCAGTTATATCATTTAGTAAATTATGCAATACATCTGGTGACTCGTAAAATGATGTTAGAAAACTGGATTGTTCCCATATTATCATTGCAGTATCTAAAGGACTTTGAGTATCAGTTAAAGCAATAGGTATTTTCCCTTTTGTCTGCTCCAAAAAAAATTCTGTTGTTTCAAGTATTCTTTTCATCATAGGACTTTTTTCAAAAGATGGTTTCCCAAGTCTTGATGCTTCTTCGGCATTTGTCGCTACAGGATGTGTCCATGAATCTTTATCTTCATAATAATCTGTCGGACATCCAAATGCTTCTGCATAAACACCACATCCATACCACGGACATAAAAACGGAAGATAATCTTCATTTACTAATAACATATCTTCTATCATAGATAATTGATTTTCCAGCATTATCTTTTTATCAAAATCATTACCTAAGCAAAGAATATTTTTTTCAGGGGCTCTTTTTCGTTGATAATGACATATTATAGGCACATAACTTTCACCTCTAAAAAATTTAGACATCCGAAGTTCTCGTTCTTCAATTATTTTCTCTATCCTATCAATATCTATAGAAAAAGCCATATTCATTATCTCCTCCTTATCTTTTTTTTGGTAGCACAGGGTATTCATGCCCTGCAGATTATTTATTTATGAATGGTCTAAAGACCATTCACTACCTTTATATTTCGTAAACCTTTTTACAGTATCGTGTGAATTTGTCCTATTTAATTGATATGATTAATCATATCACAGTTAATAAAAATATTAAACAAATATTTAGTGCGCTGGGTTAATACATCAAAATCCCACTTAATCCCCCTTTGCTAAAGTGGGGAAAATAGGATTTAATCAATTTATTCTATTTCATGATTACAAACAATGTCGCCTTCTTGTGGAATTCCTGATTTTACAAATTTAAATCCGTCCTTATTCTTTGCAAAATTTGTGAAATTTGCTGAAATTGTTTGGGCACTTAAATCTTTACCTCTTTGTAATTGATAATGTATATGGGGCTCTGGAGACAATCCTGAATTTCCACAAAATCCGAGTAATTGTCCTCTTACTACAGTTTCACCCTCTTTAACAACTATAGAATTTTCCTTAAAATGGCTGATTTCACTAAATTCATTATTGCTATGGTCAATTATAATACAATTACCCCAATTTTCTTCTTCATTTGTATCCCCAGGCTCATTATCAAGCACATTATTTACCACTTTAACAACTTTTCCATCAGCAGGAGCCAATACAGGCAAACCATAACAAAAATAATTTTCATTTTTAACTCCACTACCCGAGAATTGCTTTTTATCTGTATCTACAACTATGAAATCCCATGCGTATTTACCTAAATCCTTGTGTGTCGGAGTACTTTTGTTACCCTGGCTTACAAACCACATTCCATAAAACGGCAAAGACAATACAACCTTCTGACTATCTTCTAATAATCTTTTCTTTTTAAACCAAATAGATGATTCTTCTGGTTTCATAATATGAACTAATGGAACCTGATAAAGACCAGTTTTTACTGTATCTAAAAAACCTGTTTTTAAAGGATATAAAAATAATAACGTTGTAATGTTAAAAGGTAACGCTAAAACAGGCAAATTAAAAAACTTTAAACATAAATTAACTGATGAACCTATAAAAAATCCTATTGATATCGCCAAAAGAGCATAAATAAAAGAACGGATATTAAGAACTACAAAAAGACCTCCAAAAACCAATGATATAAGAATACAATTAAAACCTATTGAGGTCTCCAAAATTTTTGAACTATGACCAAATACCCCATAAGATAGTATGGCAGAAACCAGATAGCCTATTAATGCAAACATAGCAAGAATTCTTGAATAAAATAAGATGCATAAAAAAAATATTACTCCTGTAAATAAATTTCCAAGGAAAAATGTTGAACCTAAGACTTTAAGGAAAGTTTTAAATTGCATTGGGAATAAAGAATCCAATATTTTTTCTATGTTTAACAGAGATTCTATTGTATATGAACTATGTGTCACTTTAATTATATCGGAATTAAATCCAGTTATTGCCAAAATACCAATCAATGTTGACACAACAAATGCTAAACTTAAAACAGGTAAATCATATTTTCTTGCAAACATATCTATAAGAATAACAGTAAGGATACTGCAAAATATAGACAATACAATTAAAATCGCGATTGAAACAGGGTTTATACTTATATAGTGGCCCCATGCCAATCCTGTAAGTATTCCATTACATCCAAATAATCCTGCTTTTAAATAAGGTGATTCCTCAGAATAAAAAAATAACCCTGTAATATTGGCTATGCAAGCGCCTATTAATCCTGTAAGTGCCATAACAGGATTGTAGAAAGTAGCAATAAAGAAAAGAAATCCAAACAACACAGAATTGCAAAAGAAAATCTGCCCGTAACTTTTAAATAATACGTTAAAAAAATTTGAGAGTTTGTTTTTCATTTAAAAATACCACTAAATTGTCATGCCGAACTTGTTTCGGCATCTCATTAGACCCTGAAACAAGTTCAGGGCG
>JBBTED010000007.1:0-8449 GCA_038042445.1 Candidatus Firestoneibacteriota bacterium | reverse complement strand
GGAAAGAAAATTCTTCTTTTATGGTTTCGTTTTTTATTTCCGAAAGCCAAGATTTCATCTCTTCTTTGATTTGTTTATTTGCAATGGGTAAGTCCTTTTTCTTAATGATGTCGTCAATATCTATATCAGAAATTATTCTTTCCTTTTTTAACAAATTCAAACCGACAAGCAATAGGGTGGAAAATAAATCTATATTATGGCTTTTGACATATTCAATAATGGCGTTTAATCCTTCAAATCCAACTTTATCTTGTATATACTCGTCGGGGATAAAAGTCCTGTCAGCTTTTGCCTTGTTTGCTCTTTTGTTTAATTTTTCCAAGTCGCCATTTAAAATCTTTGACTTTATATCCTCAACATCTTTTTTATGAAAAAAATCTTTAGTATTTTCTCCCAATACTTGCAAATATCCGCATTTAACCCAATTTCTAACTGTGGCGGTTGAAATACCCAAAAATGTGGCCGTGCTTTCCATATTCAGCACCGCTTCATTATTGTAGACTATTAAATTTTTAGCGAAACCATTAGCCATAATTTATTTTATTAAATCCTCAATGGGCGTATTCAACGCCTTAGCGATCTTTTTCAAAGTTTCAATAGTCGGATTGCCTTGTTTGCCCTCTTCTATGTTGATAATCGTATTATTTGAAACATCGGCAAGGCGCGCCAGTTTCTATTGGGAAATTCCCATTTTTCCCTTAACCGCTTTACAATCCCTGGTAGGTTGTTTTTACTCGACTCTGCCATAATTTATTAGTAATATTGAATTGTGGTATATTTATTTATGCAAATGCTTCTTTCCCACAACATAATATTACCAAAATATTTGGGAATCGTAAAGGAAAAAGGAAGTAGAATTTCAAAAACGCGCACACGGGAGGGTGGGGCAAGCGTTTTTACCGTTTTGTTTCATTCTTTTCGTATTTCGGCCCCGTCGTCCACTCGCTCAAAAAATTTCAGGGCGAAGCCCAAACAGGCGGACAAAAAGGAAGGGGGTCTGGGGGTGGGAAGCGTTTCTGCCGTTTGACGTTAAACCAAACATCAAAGCAAAACAATTTTCAATTCCTTGTAAGAAATATTTGGCGGACGGGCAATAAAAAATTGAAAGAAAATTGTTTTGCTTTGCTCGCCGAAATTCGGCAGGCGGAAACACGGAGCAGAGCTATTCCAGCATTTTTTGTTCAAAAAAGGTTCGAGCTTCGTTCAGTAATTGCGACCAAGTTCAAACATTTTGAAAATTCAGAGGCGTTTTGTTGCTCGCTCACCCCGAAACCTGCCACTTTCACTTTATCCTCGTTTCACTCGGCGTTCAGGTTGGCTTCAAGTTCCTCTATAAATAAATCTGGTCGGGGCGACGGGACTTTTTCTCCCCCGCTAACTTCGTTAGCTCCTCCAAAACCTGCCACCCTCTCTTTTTCCTCGCTTTTCGCTCGGCGTTCGGGTTGGCTTCAAGTCCCTCCTATAAATAAATTTGGTCGGGGCGGCGGGACTTGAACCCACGGCCCCTCGCACCCCAAGCGAGTGCGCTACCTCTGCGCTACGCCCCGAATATCATTTATTTACAAGCGATTTTTTAAAATGTATTGCTTTTTTCAATAACTAGAAATGTCCAAAAAGTGTCCATCTTTGGACATAACAAACTACTATCTAAATGGTTTAGCACCATGACAAATAGCAACAATTTAAATACATTTTTAACCGATAGCCTATTACCCACTCGCTTTTTAATGTTTCCATTATTTACTACTTCCGATTTTTAATTATACCATACAAAAAGATAACGTCAAATCTTTTTTCTTTTCACTTGCCTTTATAAAACTAAAATAGTATTATATTCTCAATCTAAAAAATGTTTTAGATAACAATTAAACCTGCTAAAAAAGGAGAGTGTATGATTGAGAAAGGTGAATATAAGGGTAATCCATTAATTATCATAAAAAGAAGTGAAGATGATAAATATCCATTTTCTTTTGGTGTTGGAAAAGCCAAATTAATACTTGAAAATATTGAAGAAATAAAGAAGTTTGTTGAAGAAAACGCTGGTACTGGCAACTAAATCAAGCTAAACAAAAATATCAATTCGAACAAATATAATATTTACTTTGAGGAAAGCTGAAGTGAAACTTTTTTAGTAGTATTAGCATTGTTAATATCTTTTTGAGATAAAAACACCTTGTCTTTCTGAATTGATCCATATACATCTTCTATAAGTGTTTTATTGCTTGTATATAGTTTATTATTAGTTAGTATATATTTTATTCCATTAGTATCTTCTAAAGTTGCAAGTTTTTTAGTTTTACTTGAAATTATTCCAGTAAGCCGCAGTGTTAAAATATTAACAGGTTGTAATAATGATGTCATTTGAGTAGCTGACTTGGAATCAAAAATATCACGTTTACCTAAATTCCTATATAAAAATTCCGGTACAATAGGACGTTCGTTAACTACATCTTTAATTTGCTTTTTTTCTTGTTGCTGACTTTTTTGTACTGTTGCAGAAGCTGAAACAGATTTAGTTTTTAGTGTCACTGCAGAAGTTGTAGCAAGTGTAATTTTTTCTTCAGGTTTTTTATCTTCCGGTATTACGTATGTCATAAGATACATTATAATACTTACAGAACCACGTAGATCTGTTGAAAGCCCAGCCATTTGAATATCAGTAGCACCAACTAAACGAGGATAAAAATTAAGTTTATTTAAAAAAGTACCAATATTGTGATATTTACTCACTAAATTTATTTTAATTGGTATTTCAGAATAAAAATCTTTTTTTGTATACTTCTGTGGCTCAAACGAAAGAAATGTAAGTTCACTTTCAATAGCTGCTTGATTTACTGATTTAAGTAATACTGGAATTTCATCAGAAACAGGCATTCTTTTCATTAAAAAAATAAAATCTCCCTCTATTTTTTCAACACTTGCTGCAAGAATTTCCAACTCTTTTGCTTTTGTTTTTGCTTCTTCTAAAAGCTGAGTTTTAGCCAAAAGATCAGCATTTAACAATTTTATTTTTTTTATAGTAGGAAAGAATAGAAAATAAAAATATGCAAATATTATACCTGCTGCAGCTATACCTATTAATACAAATTTTTGTTTATCTTTGTCCAATTACAGCACCTCATTTATATTGAAACATTAACTATCACAAAAGTCAAGCCAATTTTATTTCTTCTTGGCAAGGGCAAGACGTATTTTTTTAATACGTTGTTTTATCCATAGATATTTCATTCCTAAGATTTCTGCGGCCAAATGCCCTGCATTTGCTGCTCCACTTTTACCAACACCCATACACGCTACAGGAATTCCTGATGGCATTTGCACAATTGAATATAAAGCATCCACTCCATTCAATGGCGAACTAGCAAGAGGAACACCTATAACCGGTAAAATAGTATGCGATGCTATTACACCTGGTAATGCTGCAGAAAAACCAGCACCTGCAATTATAATTTCAATACCACTTTTTTCAGCATTTTTTGCAAATGCTGTAGTCCGTGCCGGTGTTCTGTGTGCAGATGTAACAGTTATTGTGTAAGAAATACCATACTTATCAAGAACATTAGCAGACTCTTTCATCACCTCTAAATCAGAATTGCTTCCCATGACTATACCAACTTTTGCATTCTTGTTTTTCATATTTAATCACACACCTTTATTTAAATGATTCATTGCTTTACTTGCTATATCATGCCTATATTGTATTCCATCAAATTTAATTTTATTCACAGCCATATATGTCTTTACTACTGCCTCTTTTATTGAACTACCCATTCCCACTATATTCAATACTCTACCACCCATTGTTACTATCTTTCCTTCAATGTCTGATGTTCCAGCATGAAACACTGTAATATCTTCCATTTGTCTGGCTTCATCTAATCCTTCAATTTCTTTTCCATTTTCATACTTTCCTGGATAACCACCTGCTGCTAAAACAACACAAACTGTAACACGTTCATCCCAATTTAATCGTATACGAAAAAGTTTTTCATCTATTACAGCATTCATAACATCTATAATATCTGTCTTTAACCTTGGTAATATAACTTGAGTTTCAGGATCTCCAAAACGAGCATTAAATTCTAATACTTTAGGACCATCTTGGGTAATCATAAGCCCTACATAAATTACACCTTTATAATTTATACCTAATGTTATTAAACCACGAATTGTTGGCAGCAAAATTTCATTTATGACTTTGTTTTCTAAATCTTTTGTAAATACAGGTGCAGGAGAATATGCACCCATACCACCTGTATTTGGACCCTGATCATTATCAAATATACGTTTGTGATCTTGTGAAGAAACCATCGGAATAATGGCTCTGCCATCTGTAAAAGCTAAAAATGAAACTTCTTCACCTTTCAACATTTCTTCAATAATTATTTTATCTCCTGCTTCTTTAAAAATTTTTTGAACCATTATTTGTTCAATTGCATCAATTGCTTCATCGATTGTATTCGCGATTATTACGCCTTTACCTGCAGCCAAACCATCTGCTTTTATAACCAGAGGAACACCTATCTGATGAACATAAGCTATTGCAGAATTTTTTTCTGTGAATACTTGAAATTTTGCAGTTGGGATATTGAATTTCTCCAGAAATTCTTTGGCAAAAACTTTGCTTCCTTCAAGTTGAGCAGCTAATTTAGAAGGACCAAATATCCTAAGCCCGCGTAAATTAAATACATCAACTATTCCTTGGACAAGTGGAATTTCAGGGCCAACAATTGTAAGCCCAATTTTTTCTGTTATTGCAAAATATAGCAGCTGCTCAATATCATCAACTTTTATATCAATACATTCTGCTATTTCAGCTATTCCACCATTTCCCGGGGCACAATAAATTTTCGTAACAAGCGGACTTGCCTTTATTTTTAAAGCAATTGCATGTTCTCTGCCCCCAGAACCAATTATCAATACTTTCATAAATTATAAATTCAGACTTCAGACTACAAAAACCAGACTTTAGACTATAGACTTTTTTATGTAAAAACCAACAGTCTAATGTCTATGGTCTACTTCGTCTATTGTCTACAGTCTGTCGTATATCAACGCTGTTTCATCACAATTAGGAAATTTAACACACTGCACGCAAAATGCCCATATTTGCTGAGGTAATAATTCTTTTTTTGTTTTTTTAAATCCTTGTTTTATAAAAAATTTTGGGGATGGAGTCAAAGTAAAAACTCTCTTTATTCCAAGTTCTTTTGCTTCCTTTATACATTCCTTTATTAATTCAGTTCCAACTCCTTTATTTTGAAATCCTTTTTTAACTGCAAGTGAACGAATTTCAGCTAAATCCTGCCAACATATATTCAGGGAACAAATTGCAATTATTTTGCTTTTATATTCACATATAAAAAAATCTCTTATATGATCATATAATTCCATTAAAGACCTATTCAAAAGTAAATCTCGTTTTGCATAGTAATTTATAAGTTCATGTATAGTTTTAATATCCCTTAATTTCGCTTTTCTAATTTTATATGTAATCATACCCAATTCTTAAAGCATTTATATCCAGATTTACAACTTTTTCTCCATATTTTGAAAAAACAGTTTTAATAGATTCTATTGCAATATCCAGTGGAACGACATTTGTTTCTTTTATATATGCTCCTATTGCCACAATATTTGCCACTTTTACATTGCCTAATTCTTCTGCTAATTTATTAGCTGGTACTTTTATCACCTTAGCATCTTTACGTTTAATTTCCGATTTAATAAGAGATGTATTAACAATTATGGTTCCATTTGTTTTAAGTATTGGTTCATAAACATTTAATCCTATACTATCCATACCAATTATATATGCTGGATTTGCAACTATTGGAGAATAAATCTCTTCATCTGAAATTACTACCATAGAATATGATAATCCACCCCTTCTTTCTGCACCATAAGATGGAATCCATGTAACATTTTTTTTAGCTTCCAATCCTGCATACGCCAAAAGCGTTCCAGCGGATAAAACACCCTGACCACCAGTCCCACATATTACTACATTATTTTCCATATATTTTACTTAAAAGGTTCTTTCCCTCCCTGATAAGGGAGGGTTAGGGTGGGTTTCTTCCTTTATTACCCCTATTGGAAATTCCTTCACCATCTTTTCATCAATCCATTTAATTGCATCTAATGGTGTCATACCCCAATTTATAGGACAAGGAGAAAGAACTTCAATTAAACTAAAACCTGATTTTTGAATTTGTGTCTTAAATCCTTTAAGTATAGCTTTTTTAGTCTTGCGAACATTACCTGGATTTGTTACTGAAACTCTTTCAAGATAAACTGCTCCTTTTAATGTAGCCAAAAGTTCACAAACTTTTATTGGATAACCATCGCCATTTGCATTTCTTCCAAAAGGTGTAGTAGTAGTTTTCTGACCTACAAGTGTTGTAGGCGCCATTTGCCCGCCTGTCATACCGTAATTTGCATTATTTATAAATATAACTGTGATATTTTCACCTCTGTTTGCGCAATGAACAATTTCAGCCATTCCAATGGATGCCAAATCTCCATCACCTTGGTAGCTAAATACAAGATTTTCAGGATGCACACGTTTTATTGCAGTTGCAACTACAGGTGTTCTGCCATGAGCAGCTTCAGTAACATCGAAATTAAAAAAATCATAAGCATAAACTGCACAACCAACAGGAGCAACACCTATTGTTTTTTCTCTCATTTTAAGTTCATCAATACATTCTGCAATCAACCTGTGAACAATTCCATGCCCACATCCCGGACAATAAATTGTAGATGTTTGTGTTAAACTTTCTGGCCTCTTAAAAATTTTCTTCATAACCATATTATATTGCTTTTATTTTTTTTAGAATATCTTCAGGTGTTATTACCGAACCGCCTGGTCTACCATAAAACAACACTTTTGATTTACCATCTACACCTAATTTAACATCCTGAAGCATTTGACCAAGAGACATTTCTACAACTAAAAATTTTTTGCCTTTTGATGCAAATTGAGAAATTGGCGAATATGGAAATGGCCACAAAGTTATTGGCCTTAATAACCCTACTTTAATTCCATTATCTCTTGCAATTTTTATAGCACCTTTAGCAATCCGCGCTACAATTCCATACGCAACAATAATAATTTGGGCATCATCTGTTTGAAATTCTTCCCATTTTGTTTCCTGTTTGGCAATTTTTTTATAGTTTTTTTCTAATTCAAGAACATGCTTTTCTAATTGACCAGTTGCCATTAGCAGAGATTGTATTTTATTTGGCTTTCTTCCTTTACAACCAGTAAGAGCCCACGGCTTTAAAGGAATTTTCTTACGGGATATTTCTGGAAATTCTATTGGTTCCATCATCTGTCCTAAAATACCATCTCCAAGAAGCATTACAGGTATACGATATGAATCTGATAAATCAAATGCCTGTATAGTTAGTTCTACAGCTTCTTGCACAGAAGAAGGAGCTAATACTATTGTATGATAATCACCATGCCCACCACCTCTTGTTGCCTGAAAATAATCTCCCTGCGAACCTTGTATACTTCCAAGACCAGGACTACCTCTCATTATATTAACAATAACACCAGGCAATTGATTTGCAGCCATATATGAAATTCCTTCTTGTTTTAAACTTATACCGGGGCTTGATGAAGAAGTCATTGCCCTAACACCTGCAACACTTGCACCAAAAACCATATTTATCGCTGAAAGCTCACTTTCCGCCTGTATAAAAACACCACCAACTTCTTTTTGTCGCCAGGACATATACTCAGGAATCTGATTTTGAGGAGTTATAGGATAACCTGCATAAAAACGGCAACCTGCTCGAATAGCCGCTTCAGCAATAGCTTCATTTCCCTTTATTAGTATTTTTTTTGTCATTTAGATAGACCTCAATTCCTGTTTCCGGACACATCTGTGCACAAAGTGTGCAAGCTGTACATTTATTCACAGACTCATTAAAAACCGCAAAATAATATCCGCAAGAATTTAATTCTTTAGACATTGATATTAAAGCTTTTGGACAAAAAGGCATACACAACATACACCCTTTACATCTATTCTTGTCTACTGTAATTTTGTTTATCATCAGTTTTTTGTCATCCTGAACTTGTTTCAGGATCTCAAATTGTGACAGAGTCTCAATACCAATAAATTGACAACTATGATACTATGTAGCTGGTGCAAGTTTTGAAGAAATACTTACTTGTGTCCTTCCATTAGACTGTTGGAATTTAACATTCCCTGGAATTTTTGCAAATAGCGTATCATCTTTTCCTATACCAACATTAAGTCCATGCTTATATTTTGATCCTCTCTGCCGTATTAAAATACTGCCACCAGTTACAAATTCTCCATCAGATGCTTTTATACCAAGACGTTGAGAATGACTATCTCTTCCATTTTTTGAACTTCCCAAACCCTTTTTATGTGCCATAATTTTTTATTTATGGTCTGCATTTTTCCACCAG
>JBBTED010000006.1:0-42128 GCA_038042445.1 Candidatus Firestoneibacteriota bacterium | reverse complement strand
GGCAATAACTGGATTAGAATTACAGAAGATAATTTTCAACCTGCATGGACTATTGGACTCTATCAATATGAAACTAAAAATATTAATCCCTATGGTATAGGTGTTTCACCAAATAATCCATTGTTGTTGTATATATCCACGGCTGTAATGGTTTATAAAACTACAGATGGAGGTAAAATTTGGAAGTATTGTTATATAGAGTGGAATGGGAAAGGTTGGACCTCAAATGGTTTTGAGAATACTGTAACAAACTCTGTTATAGTTCATCCAAAAGATCCACAGAAGATATATATGTTGTATGGTGATATTGGTATGTTTAGTTCAGCAGATGGTGGAAAGACAGTAGAATATGCTTCAGAAGGGATGCTTGGAGATGATGTGAATGATGTAGATACAGCTTGTTTTGATCCTGATAATCCTGATGAAATGTGGGCTAGTTGTGGTAATCGTGTAAATGCAGGTATAGGCCGTGGAATTGCACCTGGGTATATATTTCATTCAACAGATAGTGGAAAGAAGTGGAAGAAAATCGGACGACCTGATACAGGATTACCGAGTGATCAAATATATTGGCTTTTGATTGATCCACATAGTTCTCGTGGCTCCAGAAGACTTTTTGCAGGGTTAACACGTTATGGAATTTATGTATCTGAAGATGGGGGAAAAACATGGAAACCAAGAAATGAAGGATTGCCTCCTTTTCCATTTGAATATGATACAGAACAAACCTATACAGGTATGACAATGAAATTTAAGATTTCACCCATATTGACTTCATTAGCTATGCATCCATATAATTCACAGATATTATACTGTGCTTTGGAATCAAAAGAGGGAGGCAGAGAATATGCAGGTGGAATTTATAAGAGTGATAATCAAGGTAAGAAATGGATGAAAATTTCAGAAACTATACCGAATATAAGTCAATCTAAAGCATCAATCGTTTTTTCTATGGCGAATCCAGATATTATGTATGTTGGTCTACAAAAAAAATCTTTAAAAGGGAAAACAGATGCATCCGGAAAAATAAATGAAGGAGGAGTAATTAAGTCAACAGACGGTGGACGAACATGGCAAAGAATTTTAGGAAAAATAAAGGAAAAGGTTTGGTCAATTGTTATAGATCCTGATAATGATAACCATATATTTGTTGGTTGTCATACAAGCCCCTATCATGATGATATTTCTACTGAAGGTGTACTTGAATCCTGGAATGGTGGAGAAACATGGCAAAATATTTTAGATAAAACGTTTCCTAATTATCTCATACAGTCACTTACACTTGAAAAACGATTAGGGAATCCTATTTTATATATTGGCACTGGGGGCAATGGATTTTTTCGTATAAGATATGACAAAAAATAAAAATAATTCATAGTGGAAAAACTTAGAAAGAGTGGGGTTGTAATGTCTAAACCAAATATTTTAATCATAATATGTGATCAGTTAAGATATGATGCCTTAGGGTGTTATGGTAATAAAATTATTCAGACACCTGCAATTGACAAGTTAAGTTCTGAAAGTGTTACATTTACTAATGCATATACTTCTTCTCCGATATGTGTTCCTGCAAGAATTACAATGCTAACAGGAAGACATGATTTTACATTTAATAAACCTTATGGACATAAAAATACGCCACATCTAAGTCATATATTAAAATCAAGTGGATATCATACTGCTATGATTGGGAAGGCGCATTTTGTTCCATGTACAGAAACTTATGGATTTGATTATTTTAAATTATCTGATGACCATGAACTTGGTAGGGTAAATGCAGACAAGTATCAGAAGTATTTGACAGAAAAGGAACTATTGGAAAGAGAACATGGTTTAGATGGGTGGGATATTCTGTGGGCGACATCTAATTTAAAAGAAGAAGATTATGTAACAACTTGGAATGGCAATCAAACGATAGAATATTTGCAGAAAAAAAGAGCAAAGGATAAACCGTTTTTCTGTGTGTGTTCATTTGTTAAACCGCACCCTCCATTTGACCCACCAAGACCTTATGATACAATGTATAAACCAGAAGATATGCCTTTTCCTAAAGGATGTAATGAGCCAGTTGCAAACAAATCCAGAGTAATACAGAAATGGCATTCTGCCTGGGAATTTGATTTTTGTATGAGAGAGGATAGAAGGGCAAGAATAGTAAGTCATTATTATGGTAATGTTAGTCTTATAGATAAACAAATTGGACATATTATATCTACTTTAAGAGATGAAGGACTTTATGATGATACAATCATTATTTTTCTAACTGATCATGGAGAGCAATTAGGAGATCAACATCTATTTATGAAACATTTTGGTTATGATTCAAGTATTCATATTCCATTAATATTGAGGGTGCCAGGTGTTAAATCTAAAATATGTGATTCTTTCGTATCTCTAACAGATATTCTACCGACAATTTGTGACACAGTTGGCGCAGAAAAGCCTAAATTTAGTATAGGTCAGAATTTAATTTCACTTTATGAAGGGAAAACTTCTTCAAAGGATTATATGGTAAGTTATTCAGATGTAGGTGGTGAATGGTTTTCCCTACAAAATAATAAATGGAAATATATTTATTATTTTAATGGAGGTGATGAAGAATTATATGATTTTTCAAAAGAATCGTATGAGACAATTAATCTTGCCAATGAGAAGGAATACAAAACTATAAAAGATGAGATGAAAAATAAATTAGTTTGCTGGATAAAAGAAATGAGACAAGTAAGTGAGATTGATTTGCGTAGATTTATAGATAATGACAATCTAATTGTTAAGCCATTCAGAGAAGATATATTTTCATATTTTGAACGTCGTTCATTAGCACATAGAATTCCAAAGTATTTGATAAGGTAAAATAAAAAGGAGAGTATATAGATGATAATAAATAAAAAAGATTCTATTTGGGATGAATTCAAAGGTAAATGGAAAAAAGAAGCAACTAACCCGATTTTGCAAAAAGGGTTGCCTGGGAGTTGGGATGTTTTTGGAGCACATATTGGGTCTATTATTAAGCATGGAGACTTATGGTATTGCTATTATAGTGGATGGAATGGAAATGAAATGGTAGATGATACTGAAACTATAGCTATAGAAATTGGATTAGCTATTTCAAAAGATGGAATTAAGTTTAAAAAATATGATGGCAACCCAGTTTTTTGTAAAGGAGAAAAAGGAGAATGGGATCAACAAGCAGTTGACGACCCATGGGTAATAAAAATAGACGATACTTTTCATATGTGGTATGGAGGTTACCCAAAAGGATTTCTTGGAATCAAGATTGGTCATGCAGTATCAAAAGATGGTATTCACTGGACAAGAAAACCGAAGGGTTTTGTGTTAGATTTAGGACCAGAAGGATCTTGGGATGAAGGAATTGTTAATGTTCCTTCAGTTCTTAAAGATGGAGATACATATTATATGTGGTATTCTGGACTTGTAAATTGGCCCAAAAGACCAGAACCACATACTTTTCAGATGGGATTAGCTATTTCCAAAGACGGTAATAACTGGACAAAAGTGTCTCAAAATCCAGTTTTGGGTACTGGAAAAAATAGTTGGGATTCTAATTTTGCGTATCATGGAGCAGTTATTAAGAAAGGAAAATATTTTGTTATGTGTTATGCTGGTACAAATGAAAAATTGCCTACACCTTCTCGTTCTAAAATAGGATTAGCTGTGTCATTGGATGGAATTAATTGGACTAAATATAACAATAATCCAATATTAGAATCAGAAAAATCAGGATGGGAATATGGTGGACATGAAAGTATCTGGGGCCCACTTTTAGTAGAGAGAGAAAATAGTTTTTGGCTTTATTATAGTGGGCATGATGGGACATATTTCAGAGGAGGTTTAGCATATCTTATCCCAAACAAATTTTAAAAAAGATTTTAAAAAATAAGAAAAAATTTAAAAAGAGGGAGGTATAATAATGATAGAAATAAAGTCAGTTGGCTTTGATATAACGGATACCAGTTAATAGTATAGGAGGATATGAATATGGTAAATAAGAAGATTATTTTAGTGGTAATGGCTATAATAAGTTTTGGAGTGTTTAAGCTTTATGCAGAAGAGTTTGATTTCTCTGGAGGAATTGTAATTGAATCTTTTGAAAGTGGCAAAAGATTTTCTTCTTATAGCAATGCTGATAATCAGTGGATAGGTAATGTGGCTAAATATGGTAGTGGATGTATGCAAATAACATTAGGTGGCATAAGTGAAAAGGCTGGGGGAGCATTTCAAATACCAGGTATTATAGGTGCAGAAGAATGGGAAAATAATGGCTATGATAGTTTAACTTTTTGGATTAAAGGTGATGGTTCTGATGGGACATTTATAGTATTAGTGAATAATGTTGGTGTTGCTAAGTTATGGTGTTGGGGTGGAAGATGGGATTTAAATGCACAGATATCATTGACTGATGAAGAATGGCACAAAGTTGTTCTGCCATTTTCTGAATTTGTTTTTGAGGATAATTCTGGTGCTAAATTAGAAATAAGAAAAATTACTGCTGTACACTTTGCAATTGGATTAATCACTGTAAATCCCAGGACTCAAATGAGGACTTTTTTGATAGATCAGGTTAAGGTAGAACGTTCTAAAAAATAAATAGTTGTTATATAAATTGTAAAAAATTAAGAATAATTATTTCATCATTTCAATTACAAGTAACAGGTTAGCCATTGCAAGTTGCATTTCTAAGTTTCATGTTTATTTATGTAAATATGTTAAGGTAGTTGTGCTTTAGTAGCTTCAAGAAATTCTTCTAATTTTTCTTTTTTACCTATTAATGTCTCATATAAAATCTCAAACATTATATCCATGTAATTTAGCAGTTTGGGTAAAATTCATAGCAACAGAATGATTTATGGCACCTCTGTCAGATCTATTCCCAAATGTAATCTTTGGATCATTCGTAATAAGGGTGAAGGGAATGATATAAGTATGTGAGAATAAAGGAGAAATAAAAAAGAACCCCCCGAATTTTTTATTGACCATATATTAATTATATTTTATAATGAAGCATAATTTCAAACAGGTGAATAAAATCCTGTTATAGTTAGGAGGATAAAATGATAGTTGCACAACGCAAACCATTAGAAGAAATATCGAAAATGGTTGCAAACTATAAAAAAGTATTGATAGTTGGATGTGGTGAATGTGTAACGGTGTGTCATTCTGGTGGTGAAAAAGAAGTAGCAATTCTTGCTTCAGAGCTTAAAATACTTCGCAATAAAGAGGGAAATTCAATTGAAATAGAAGAAATTACTATAAGAAGACAGTGTGAGCCAGAATTTATAGCTGAAATAGCAGAAAAATATACAACTGCAGATGCAATAATCTCAATGGCGTGTGGAGTTGGTGTTCAGGGAATTTCGGATAAAGTTCCAGAAAAAGAAGTTTTGCCTGCACTTGATACTACATTTTATGGTGGTCTTTTGAAACCTGGTGTATGGGTAGAAAGATGTAGTGGTTGTGGAACATGTGTATTAAATAAAACGGGTGATATTTGTCCAATTGTGAGATGTTCAAAGAGTTTGCTAAATGGACCTTGTGGAGGGTCTGAAGGTGGTAAATGCGAAGTAAGCAAAGATATAGACTGTGCATGGCAACTTATTTATGATCGGCTTAAACTACGCGGCAAATTAGATACACTTGAGGAAATAGTTCCAATTCGTGATTGGAGATCAGCAGGTCATGGTGGTCCAAGAAAAATGGTTCGTGAAGATTTAATGTAGATTGGAGGAATATATGGAAAAAGCAGGTAGCAATTTAGAAAAACTTTTGGCAAAAAAAGAGTTTGTAGTTACTGGTGAACTTGGTCCTGCAAAAGGTGCAGATGCAGAACAGGTTAAAAAAATTGGTGAATTATTAAGAGGATACGTTGACGCAATTAATATAACTGATAATCAAACAGCAATTGTCCGTCTTTCAAGCATAGCGGCAGGTGTGATTTTAACACAAATGGGGTTAGAACCAGTAATTCAAATTGTTTGCAGAGATAGAAATAGAATTGCAATTCAAAGCGATGTATTAGGTGCTGCGGCACTGGGTATAAAAAATATATTGTGTTTAACAGGTGATCATCAAAAATTCGGAAATCATCCTGAAGCAAAAGGTGTTTTTGATCTAGACTCAGTGCAACTGATTGCATTATTAAAAAAAATGCGTGATGACAAACAATTTGCATCTGGTGAAGAAATAAAAGTTCCGCCAAAGATATTTTTGGGCGCAGCAGAAAATCCTTATGCTGATCCATTTGAATTCAGGACTAATAGATTGGCAAAAAAAATCTCTGCTGGTGCTGAATTTATACAGACACAGGCAGTATTTGATGTTCCAAAATTTGCAAAGTGGATGGAAGAAATAAGAAAAAAAGGATTAGATCAAAAAGTTGCTATTTTACCAGGGCTAATTCCAATGAAATCTGCAAGAATGGCACAATATATGAAAGATAATGTTCCAGGTGTTTCAGTACCTCAGGAATTTGTTGACAGAATGCTTAAAGCAAAAGAAACAAAAACTGAAAAAGAAGAAGGTGTTAAAATTTGTATTGAATTGATTCATCAAGTTAAAAAAATTGAAGGAGTACGTGGAATACACTTAATGGCAGTAGCATGGGAAGAAATTGTTCCTAAAATCATTGAAGGTGCAGGGTTGTTGCCGCGACCATTACCATAAATTTTTAACTTTGGTTTTGAACTTTTCACTTTGCGTTTTACGTTTCTTATATGTCAGAAGATATAAATATACAAATAGAAGAATACAAAAAAAAGCTTATAGAAAATCCTAATTCTTTGATTTTCTTGCCACTTGCGCAATTATACAGAAAAACTGGAATGTTAGATGACGCAATTATAATTTGTAAACGTGGTTTAGAAATTCATCCTACATATACTGGAGCTAATGTTTTATTGTCGAGAATATATGTTGAAAAACAAATGTATCAGGAAGCATTAAACGAGCTTGAAAGTATTGTTCACTCTGATTCATCGAATATAATGGCGAATGTTCTTTTAAGAGAAGTATATGAAAAATTGGGCCGTAATTTAGATGCCCAAAAGACTTTAGAAAAAATTACTACATTGCAGCGAGTAGAGAGTGTATTTGAAACTAATTCTCACAAAGATGAAATGCTAACATCTACTATTGCGGAGATATATGTAAAACAGGGATTAGTAAATGATGCAATACAAATTTACCAAAAAATATTAGAAGCTGAACCCCGAAATGAAAAAGCCCGTATACGTCTTAATGAATTAATGCAACAGAAGATTTTAAAGCCGACGCTATCTGATGAAAAAACAGTTCAACACTCAAAAAAAGAACAGATGCAAAATATTTTCAAAGAAGTCAAAAAACATTTGGATAATTTAAAATCTGCAATTGAAAAGATAGAAAAAGAAATGTGATATATATTTTACTGCTTTTTTTCTTTATTATTTCTTTTTTTTCAGAAGCCTTGTTCACAAACAAGATATTTTTTTATCGTGATATGATGCTTCAGTTTTATCCATGGTCTAACTTTGCAATTGATTCTATCCGAAATTACAAGGTGCCATTATGGAATCCATATAGTTTTTGCGGTAGTCCATTTATTGCCAATCTACAATCTGCAGTTTTTTATCCTTTTAAAACTTTTTTGTATTTAGCTGGTTTTGAAATTGGGATAAAACTATTTGTTATTATACATATATTTATCGCAGGAGTAGGAATATATATTTTATTGCAAGAGTTTAATATTTCAAAATCTTCAGCATTTATTTCAAGTATAATTTTTTCTTTTAATGGTTATATAATTACACGTATAGAGTTTTTAAGTGTTCTTGGTAGTTTAGTATGGATACCATGGATTTTTCTTTTTTACCATCGTGCGATTGAAAAAAAATCAATTAAAAATGCAATAATTACTGGAATTTTTCTTGCTATTCAATTTTTAGCAGGGTCCCCACAAATATTATTTTATACTATTTTGTTTTTACTTGCATATACAATATTTGCAATATTTGCAATATCCATTGATTTTTCTGCAAAAGAAACTTTTGCCAAATTCGGACTTTTTGGGCTCATTTTTTTAAGTGCAGTTATGATATCAATGGTACAATTATTACCAAGTTTGGAATTTTTAAAACTTTCCTCAAGACAGCAAATGGACTTTCCAATTGCATCATGGAATTCTTTTCCACCAATTGCCTTAATAAATTTTCTTACCCCTTTTTTCTTTGGAAATCCAACATTAGGAAATACTTCTTTGCCGGTTTCATTTTGGATAACATCTATATATATTGGTATTTTACCACTTCTTTTGATTCTATTTTTAATATGCAATTTTACTAATTTACATAAAAATATTCAGAAACTAACAATCTTTTTTTTAATTATAATAATTTTTGCAATAATAATCGCATTTGGAAAATACACACCAGTCTACCATATTTTATATAATCTTTTACCAGGATTTAATGTGATTCGTTATCCAGCGATTATAATGTTTCTTGTCATATTCTCGGCTTCAGTTTTGGCAGGATTTGGAATGTCAGCATTTGAATCTGCAACTAAAAAAAATAAGTTCTTTTGGGGGGGTGCTTTTTCTGTTACTATTTTTATCTGGATATGTTTAATATTCGAACGGTTAAACCATAATTTAATTCTTAGAGTTATTAAAATTCATTTTCTGCAAAATATGAATTTTTCTGATACTTTAAAATTTGTTGAGAAATACAATTTTGCTTATGCTGAATTTTCAAAAAGTATATTAATATTGAGTGTCTCAGTATTGGTATTGTGGGGATATAAAAAATCAAAACATTATTTATTTTCTGTTGTACCAATATTATGTCTTGTCATTGATTTATTTAATTTTGGTATTAATTTGAATCCATTGATTCCTGCTTCAATTTTAAAAGAAAAATCCAAATTTGCTCGTATTTTGGAAAAAGACACAGAACTGTTTCGTGTAATTATCGCTCCTTCTGCATTTTCTGATTTTAATTCACAGCATTTTCATCCATTTTTAAATGAGAAAATTGAAGATATAACACCGCTTACTGATGCAAAAACACTTATATTCCCAAATCTTAATATTCCGTTTAAAATTCAGCACTTCAATGGATATGACCCAATGAGACTTTCAGTTTATGAAAAAATGCAGAATACTATCGAAAAACAAACCTCATCACATGATACTTCTATACTTGATTTTGCAAATGTTAAATATATAATAAGTAATAATACGTTAACTGGAAAGAATTTGAAATTAGTTGATGTTGATAATAGAGTAAAATTGTATAAAAATATGTCCTATTTCCCTAGGGTATATTTTGAAAATAAAAATGGAGGTGCTAAATTGGTAGAGTACAATCCAGAAAAAATAATTATAGATGTTAATGTTAAAAAACAAGACAATTTGATTTTAGCTGATATGTTCTATCCTGGCTGGCAAGTTTATGTAAATGAAAAAAAAGATAAAATTTTACCTACCAAGTACTATTTTCGCGAAGTAAATCTATTACCTGGGAAATATACTGTTAAATTTATCTATAATCCTTTATCATTTAGAATTGGTATGTTTATTTCTCTTTTTACCATAATAGGTATAGTTAGTTTTTTCTTAATAAATTGGAGATATGAAAATAAAATTTTTCAAAAATGAATTGCTAATTGCCATAGTGTGGTCTGTTTTTTTAAGTCTTATTACCATAATTCCATATTATATTGCTTCTACATATACTCCTAAAAATATGTGCTTTATGGGTTTTTTTGAGGGTAGTTTTGACCAAAATAGTTATCTTGGATGGATAAAACAAGGAGTAGAGGGTAATATATTATTTAAAAACCTATATACTGTTCAAGAACAGTCCAACAATTTTTTTCACCCATTATTTTATTTAATGGGCAAATTCATAAAACTTATTAACTCAAATGTAACAGATGGCTATCACATTTTTAGAATTATAACAGGTTTTTTACTGTTATTACTTATTTATTATTTTATAAGAATTTTTATTGAAGAAAAAAATAGGAGATTATATAGCTTTATTCTAATTACAATATCTTCAGGATTTGGTTGGCTTTTTTCAAGAGAACTCTACGAAAAACTTGGTAAAACATTTGCATTAATGCCTATAGATTTATGGATTACTGAGGGATTTACCTTTTTCACAGTAGCAACACGCCCAATTTTCATAGTATCACTTGCTTTAATGCTTTTGATTTTTTACTTCTTCTGGATTTCCTGTAAAAAAAATTATTGGTTGTATGCATTTTTTGCAGGAATTTTCAGTTTACTTCTTACACTTATTCATCCTTATGACCTTGTAACAGTTTATACCACATTAGTTATTTACATCATTTGTGATTACATAAATAAGAAAAAACTTGATATAAACATTATCAAGAACTTTTTGATAGTATTTCTGATTGCCTTACCAGCACTGATATATGAATACTACATATTTAACTTTGCTGAAGTTTTTAAAGCATGGAAAGATGTTAATATAACAATATCTCCAAATCCCTATAGTTATATTATTGGGTATGGTTTGTTGATTCCATTTGCAATATGGGGAATATTTTTGACATTAAAATCAGCAAAAACTGAAAAATTATTACTTTTATCGTGGATTTTTGCTGTTATGGTATTAACGTATCTTCCATTCAATTTTCAACGACGATTCATTTTAGGGGCACAAATTCCATTGTGTATTTTTGCAACAGAAGGCATATTTGCATTTAGCTCATACATTTCTTCAAAAAAAAGAATTTTTAACGCCAAGGTTATTTTAATTTTGTTATTACTTATAACTTTACCATCAACATTTAAATTTATTTTTGATAATCTCAATGGTGTAAAAAAATACTATTTAAATTACAATATTTATGAAGATGATTTTTCTGCATTTGAATGGATTAACAAAAATATTAAATCACCAAGTAATTTTATATCTTCATTTATCATTGGTATGTATTTACCTGGAAGAACTGGTAATAGTGTTTTTGTAGGACATTACCATAATACACCAAATTTTTCAGATAAACTTGATATTTTAAATAAATTTTTCAACTCAAAGACAGCAGATGATTTTAGAACAAATGTTTTAAAGGAAAACTCAATAGATTATTTATATTATGGACAATTTGAGAAAAATTTGGGTGATTTTAATCCTGATAATGTAAAATATTTAACGGTAGTATATCAGATTTCAAACGTTAAAATATTTAAAGTAATTAATTAAAAAATATATGTTATCTATTGTTATACCAGCCAAAAATGAAGAATTACGTATTGGAAATACTATTGATAAAATTGTGCAATATTGTAGCAATAATGAAATGCAATTTGAAATCATTATTGTAATAGACCACTCTGATGATAAAACCGCAGAAACTGCTAAAGCGATGTATTCTGATGTTAAAATTTTAGTTAATACTGAAAAAAAAGGGAAAGGGACTTCTGTTAAATTAGGAATGTTGCATGCAATTGGTGATTATATTCTATTTTCAGATGCAGATTTATCTACCCCAATTGAAGAATTGGATAAATTTTTTCAATATTTCAATGAAAGTTATGATATTGTAATTGGTTCACGAAAACTAAAAGATTCGAAAGTTAAAATTCCTCAACCATTATTTCGAAAAATTTCAGGTGATATTTTTGCAAGTTTACGCTCTGCTATATTTTTACCAGATATAAAAGATACTCAATGCGGTTTTAAATGTTTTACAAAAAAAGCAGCAAAAAACATTTTTTCAAAACAAAAAATAGCAGGATTTTCTTTTGATGTCGAAATTTTGTATATTGCTGAGAAATTGGGATATAAAATAAAAGAATTGCCAGTTGTATGGATAAATGATGCTCGCAGTAAAATTAAACCCTTAAATGATAGTTTTAAAATGTTGGCAGAACTTATTCAGATAAAAATCAACAGTATAATGGGAAAATATTGACAAAATTCTCCTAATATGATACACATAGTTTAGCTTTACATTATTATATGAAATGTCCATATTGTAGTTATAAAGAAGATAAAGTTATTGATTCGCGTACAAGCAAAGACGCTCAGGCAATTCGAAGAAGAAGAGAATGTCTAAAATGTGCGCGTAGATTTACAACCTATGAACAAATAGAAGAAATTCTACCAGTAGTTGTTAAAAAAGATAATCGCAGAGAACCATTTGATCGTAATAAAATACTCAGTGGTATTAGAATTGCTTGTCAAAAACGACCTATTAGTTTGGATGCAATAGAACGTATAGTTTCAGATATTGAAAAAGAAATCCAGAACCGTTTAGAAAAAGAAATACCGGCTTCTGAAGTAGGAGAAATGGTTGTAAAACGATTACGTAGTCTTGATGAAGTGGCGTATGTTCGATTTGCCTCAGTATACCGTCAGTTTAAAGATGTAAGTGAATTTATGAGTGAAGTAAAACGACTTCTCGTTTAAATTTCAAATAGACATTTTTAGATATCCTTTTCATTTCAACAGTATTTAGTAATGTATTTTGAAGTCTCAAATGAATTGACAAAAATGTTACAAGAGTTATATAATAACGCTTGAGGTGATGAAAGATGTTGGGAAATATTGGTTTTCCGGAATTAATAGTGATATTTATCATAGCACTTATTATATTTGGTGCTGGCAAATTACCAGAAATTGGAAAAGCATTAGGTAATTCAATAAAAGAATTTAAAAAAGCAGTAAAAGAAGGTGGAATTGATAAAGAAGATAATGATAAAAAAATTGGATAAATGGAAAATAATGAACGAAAGCTTACATTTGTTGATCATTTAGATGAACTTCGAAAACGAATAATTATTTCACTTAGTGCTGTATTAATTGGAACAATTACAACTTATACTTTTAAAGAACATCTCTATAATTTAATAACTACACCTATATCTGGTAAACTTGTATATTTAACTCCAACAGAAGCATTTTTAGCATATATAAAAATTTCTATTATTGGAGGAGTTGTAATTGCATCACCCATAATCTTGTATCAAATATGGAGGTTTGTTTCACCTGCATTTTTATGGAAGGAACGCAAGTATCTAATATTGTTTTTGCCGTTTGTTTTTATTTTATTTATTTGTGGTATTTGTTTTGGATATTTCATATTAGGTTCTGCAATTAAATTTCTATTGAGTTTTGGAAATGATAATTTAAAACCAATGATTTCAATTGGAAGTTATATATCGTTTACATTAATACTTTTACTCTCATGTGGAATTATTTTTGAAATGCCTGCAATTGCATTTTTACTTGGAAAATTAAGCATTCTTAATTCTCAGGTTATGCGTAAACAATGGAAATATGCAATGTTAGGGTGTTTTATTATTGCAGCTATTATTACTCCGAGTCCTGATATGTTTACTCAAATAATTGTAGCTTTACCTATGGTTGCATTATATGAAATAAGTATCTGGCTTGTGAAATTAGCAAACAAATAGAAAATTATGGTCTGGTGGAAAAATATGGTTCCATCATTCCCTTTGGTTACAGACCATAGTAAAAAATTATGCAATTAGGTATAATTGGTTTACCAAATGCAGGCAAATCAACACTTTTTAATGCATTAACGAATTTAAATGTCGCAGTTGCAAATTATCCATTTACAACAATCGATCCTAATATAGGAATAATTAATGTACCAGATTCAAGGCTTGATAAATTGGCAACTTTAATATCTCATGAAAAATTAACTCCAGCTAATATTGAGTTTCGAGATATTGCAGGATTAGTTAAAGATGCAAGTAAAGGTGAAGGATTAGGCAACAAATTTTTGGCTCATATTAGAGAAGTAGATGCAATAATTGAAGTAGTTAGATGTTTTTCTGATAACAATGTTCCACACATAACTGATGAAATTGATCCGGAGAATGATATAAAAATCATCCTGATTGAATTGCTACTTGCTGACCTTGAAACTATAGAAAAAAAACTAATTACTGTGGAAAAAATGTGTAAAGCTAAAAGTAAAGAAGCAGAGGAAGAGCGAGAATTATTGTTAAAACTTAAAAGTTCTCTTGAAAATGGTATTCCAGTTAAGAATTTGAATTTTTCCGCAGAAGAAGAATTTAAAGTCAAAGCATATAATCTTTTAACATTTAAACCATTGCTATATGTTGCAAACACTGATGAAAATCAGATAAATAATTTGAATGATTCTAAAATTCTAAAAATATTAGATGTCGGCAAAAGAGAAAATATTGAAATAGTTCTAATTTCAGCAAAAATTGAAACAGAAATAGCTGGTTTTCCAAAAGAAGAGCAAAAAGATATGTATAAAAGCTATGGTATAGATGAGTCAGGTCTTGATAAACTAATTAAGTCTTCAGTTAAATTACTTGGACTAATAACTTTTTATACAGTAAAAGAACCTGAACTAAAAGCATGGACAATAAAAAATGGAACTAAAGCTCCACAGGCAGCTGGCAAAATACATTCTGATATGGAAAGAGGATTTATACGTGCTGAGGTAATAAAATATGACGACTTAATAAAATTAGGTTCAATATCTGCTGTCCGTGATGCTGGTTTACTAAATGTAGAAGGCAAAGAGTATCAGATAAAAGATAGCGATATAGTATATTTTCGTTTTGCAACGTAGGGGCGAGTTTACTCGCCCAATAAATGGGCAGGTAAATCTGTCTCTACTATTATAAGGGGAAAGAAAGATATATGGAAGATTGTATATTTTGTAAAATTGCGAAAAAAGAAATTAAAAGTAAAATTGTTTATTCTGATGAAGAAATAGTAGCTTTTGAAGATGTTAATCCTCAAGCACCAATACATATACTAATAATTCCACGTAAACATATTCCAAAAATTCTTGATATTGATGAAACTGATAAAAATATACTTTTCAGATTAATTGCTATTGCGAATAAGTTGGCAAATGATAACAAAATTGCAGAAAGCGGGTTTAGATTAGTTTTAAATTGCAACAGTGATGCTGGACAAACTGTATTTCATATTCATTTGCATTTGTTAGGTGGAAGAAAATTTTCCTGGCCAGCTGGGTAAATTTTAGAATAAAAAATACAATATATGTTATATTATATAAAAATAGTTTTCATAGCCATTTTTATGCATTGCAGCAGCTTTTTTTTATATTCAATTTTCGCTGAAGAAAATATTTTCACAATAGAAAATGCTATTGATTATGCTATGCGAAATAACCTTGGTATACTTAGTGCACAAAATACAATACTCTCAGCAAAAACTTCAATTAAAGAAGCGGAATCATCAAAACTTCCTAAAATAGATACTTCTTTATCCTATGCACATCTTACAGAACCTAGTGCAATAGGACTATTAGAAAAACCTGAAACATACACTAGTAAAATGTCTATATATCAACCGTTATATACGTGGAATAGACTTACACTTTCAGTTAATTTTGCTGATTTAAATTCTCAGGTAAAAGAAATTCAATATGCTATTAAAAAAGTTCAGCTTATTTATGATACAAAAGCTGCGTTTTATGATATTTTGCTTGCACGATATTCACTTGCAATTAGTGAAGATGCATTAACAAGAATGGATGAACATTTGCGAAAAACAAATATTCTATTTAAAAATGGCGAGCTAAGCCAGTATGATGTATTGCAAGCAGAGATTCAAGTTTATAATGCTAAGGCTCTTATTTTGAAAAATAAAAATATATTGGAAAAGAATTATGAAAACTTTAATCGAATAATCGGTAGAAATATATCTCTACCTGTAGAAATAAATGGCGAATTTTCTCTGGATTATTTTTCACCTAATGTTAATGATGCAATTAAAAATGCAATTTTAAATCGGCCAGAAATATCTTCCGTAATTTTAGAAAAAAAATTGGTAGATATTAATTATGAATTATCTTTGTTGAAATATTCTCCAACTTTTAGTTTGTCAAATGATATGTCTATTATTGAACGGGCAAATAAATTTCCACCAGATGACAAATTAGTATTTAATTGGCAAATTGGATTAGCTTTAAATATTCCCATTTATTATGGTGGCATTGATAAAATTGCAAAAGAACAGTCTGAATTTGCAATAGAAGAAATAAAGTTAAAACATAAAAATATTGAGCTTGAAATTGAGGCAGAAATAAGAAACACACATAGAGTCTTGACAGAATCCAAAGAAATCATTAAATTAAGAGAGAAAAATGTTGAAATCGCAAAAGAAGGGTTGCGTCAGGCACAAATTCGTTATGAGAATAATTTAATACCGAGTTTTGAGATCATTACTGCACAACTTACATTAACAGAAGCAAAAAGTAATTATCAACAGGCATTATATGACTATGCGATTGCAAAAGCAAAATTCATAAAAGTAGTGGGGGGAGAAAAATAAATTATGGTCTGGTGGAAAAAGCGGTTACACCATTCCCTTTGGTCACAGACCATAGTTAAAAAATTATGTCACACAAAAAAAATGGAATAAGTTTGATTATTAAAATTAGCTTAGCTATAGGTGTTGGAATGTTAGTAATAAGTTTGATTATTCTAATAACATGGCTATATTTAGGCAAGTTATATGTGTATTCAACAGAAACACGTTTTGCTTCTCCGGATGTAATACTTAGTGCAAAAATGGATGGAAAAATAGAATGGCTTGGTGTTAGAGAAGGAGATACAGTAAAAGCTGGTCAGATTATTGCTCGGTTAGAAAAAAAAGAACTCGAGCAAAATCTATCAAAATCACAAATAAATTATCAAAATACTGAAAAAAGCTTAAAAACAATGGAAAAATTATATCAGGAAGGAGTAATACCAGCACGTCAGCTTGAAATAGCACAAGCTAATTATGATATGGCATACGCACAGTATAAAATTGATTTAACAAAATTAGAAAATGCTATAGTGACTGCTTCAATTTCTGGAACTGTAACTGAAAAAAGTGCAGACCAAGGGGAAGTAGTAAAAGTTGGAATGCCTATAGTTAAAATCACTGATGTAAATTATATTTATCTGCTTGCTAATATTGCAGAAAGAGATATTGGTAAAGTAAAAGTTAGTCAAAAAGTCTATATAAAAGTTGATACATATCCGCATAAGGTATTTTTAGGATATGTAAAAGATATTGCTTCTGCTGCTGAAGAATATAGAGGTTTAACCATTAATCGTGAAGTATCAAAATTTAAAATACGAATTATTGTTGATGCTATCACTGAAAAAAACTTTATGCCTGGAATGACTGCAAATATCCGTATAAAAGTTAAATGAAAGAGCTTTTACGTTTTTTACGCTTTTTAATTCCATATAAGTTTCAAATAACAATTGGAATAATATGTGTTATAATCACATCTATTTTAACATTACCCCTGCCATGGATAATAAAAATAATAATTGATGATATTTTATTACAGGGAAAAACTACATCATTAAATTGGATATCTGTTCTAATTATAATTATTTTTATAATTCGTGGAATGTTTTCTTTTTTGCGAAATTATATTATAACCTGGATTGGACAAAAATTTGTTTTTGATTTACGTGTCTACATATACCATCATTTACAAAATCTTTCATTGAAATTTTTTGAAACAAGACAAACAGGTAAAATAATTGCACGAATTACAGGAGATGTTGATGCTGTATATAATGTAATAATCAATGGATTAATTAATTTAATCACTGATACTGCCACTTTTCTGATTGTTCTTGTAATTCTTTTTATAATGGACTGGAAATTAGCTTTTCTATCTATAACTGTTCTGCCATTTTTTGCGCTTAATTATGCAGCATTTAGGGATAGAATTGTTCATGCCAGCAGATTATCAAGACGTCAATGGGACAAAGTATTAGGAAATCTACATGAATCTTTATCTGGAACAAGAGTTGTAAAATCGTTTGGAATGGAAAACTACGAAACAAAGCATTTTAAAGAAGGTGTTAAAACAAATTTTGAATGGAATATGTATCTCAATACTCTTGGAACAACACTTTGGGCAATTGCAGAAGTAATTTCATCAATTGGGACTGCAATTGTATTCTGGTTTGGTGGACATCAGGTAATACGTGGATATTTAACAACAGGTGAACTTGTAGCATTTTACACTTTTTTAGGATATCTTTATGCCCCAATAGTTCGTTCTACACAATTTAATGATATGTTGCAACGTGCTTTAGTTTCAGTAAAAAGAATATTTAACATTCTTGATACAAAAGCTGATATTGCTGATGAAAACGGAGCAATTGAATTACCTGCGATAAAAGGCCACATAGAATTTAAAAATGTTTCATTTTCTTATACTTCTGAGAAATTAATATTACATAACATAAATCTTGTCGTTAATCCAGGTGAAATGGTTGCATTAGTTGGGCCAAGCGGTGCTGGAAAAACTACGTTTATTAATTTGTTGGCAAGATTTTATGATCCTACTTCAGGAGCTATTTTTATTGATGGATATAATACTAAAAGTGTAACATTAAACTCTTTACGTTCACAAATAGGAATTGTTTTGCAGGAAACATTTTTATTCAGTGGTAGTATTAGGGATAATATACGATATGGTAAACTTAATGCAAATACTTCTGAAATTATTGAAGCTGCAAAAGCAGCTTATGCACATGATTTTATATTGCAACTATCTAAAAAATATAAAACACCTATTGGTGAAAGGGGAGTCAAGCTTTCTGGCGGTCAGAAGCAACGTATATCAATAGCACGTGCAATTTTGAGAAACCCTCCAATTTTAATTCTTGATGAAGCAACATCATCATTAGATTCAGAAACTGAATATATGATTCAAACAGCATTAGAAAAACTAATGTTAAATAGAACAACTTTTGTAATTGCACATAGGCTTTCGACAATATTACGTGCTGATAAAATCGTTGTAATGGAAAACGGTCAGTTAGTTGATGTTGGAAAACATGATGAATTATTAAACAAGTGCGAAATTTATACAAGACTTTATGAAACACAATTTAAACCGCTTGCAGAAACTGAAACTCCGTCAGAAAATGAAGTTAAATCCACTGGAGTGCAAAAATAAAAATGAAGTTTTTACATATTATGTTAAAACGTTTTTTTGCATTTATATTAGAAAAATTTTGTTTAATTCTGATTTCAGTTTCCATATTATTATTTCCACCTTTTACAAAATTCCTATTTTCGAACAATGAAAATGAGAAAATCACAATATCTATTAACGGTTATAACTTGATTGTTGAAGTTGCAGATACTGCAATAAAAAGAACAATTGGGTTGATGTTTAGAGAAAATTTGGATTGGAATAACGGTATGTTGTTTGTTTTTTCAAAACCAGAATATGCAAGTTTTTGGATGAAAAATACTAAAATTGCGTTATCTTTGGCATTCATAGATAAAAATGGAGTTATAACAGAGTTATTAGATTTAAAGCCATTTGATTTGAGAAGTAAAACATCAAAAAACAAAATTTCTTATGTCCTGGAAGTAAATCAAGGTTGGTTTTGGAAAAATGGTTCAAAAGTAGGCGATATAGTAAAAGGGCTAACCAAAAAATCAGAATCAAAATAATTGAATGTGCATAAAAGCTTATATATTGTTGTATCTAATCTTTAATTAATTTTTATTGCCAATAAGAGAGTCCGATAAGATACATTATGTTAACTTGGATTGTAGTTGCTGATTTATCAGCAATCAAGATGCTGAAATAAAATTCAGCATGACAAACACGCAATTATTTTTGCTTAATTTTTGGCATATTTATTACAGATTTTGTTAGCATAACGGCGAACATATCCACGGTTATCATTAAGATATTTTTGAATGATTTTTAATGGTGGTTTTTTGTTAATATTCACTAAAGCTTCACATATCGTAAGATCAATTTGCCAACGTGCATTTTCATTGATTTGAGATAATGCATATCTGCTTGAAATTTGGTAATTCCTAATATGTGGTAAATCAGTTCGGTTGAATAACTGTAATAACACTGGAATTGACGATTTATCACGAATACGACCTAATGCTCTAATAGTACTGATTAATGTGTCTAAATTTGCAGTTTTGTCTGTTAAAACATCAAATAATACAGGTATTGCACCTGATTTACCGATTTTACCAAGTAAAACAATAGCAGATTGCCATAAAGGTACTGTTTTATGCCCTTCAGGAATAATATTGCAACGAGTAGCAACACATTTGCATAGCTCAGAAACTACTTTATTATCTTTGAAACCCTGGAATGCCAAAATAACTGCAATCCAAAATTTCAAGGTTCCAGAAGCAGAATTAAATATATCTTTTAGGATTGCTATTACTCTTTTGTCTTTAATATGTGATAAATTCCATACTGCATCTTTAAATTTTTCTTTATCCTTTGAAAGTAGCAATTTTTTTAGTTTTTTAACTGATAATTCACATTTTATTGGTGGTTTTAACAGATATTTTTTAGAATTCAATATTCCAGTTTTTCTTAGTTCATTTTGTAAGAGTTCTATGTTTAACTTACGAGGTGTTTTTTTAGATTTTATTGATAATGCTGCAGCAATACCTGCTACTTCTCCAATACGTTGTATATCATTTTGCATACGAAATCCATAATGTGCATCAGCTGTCATTGAAGCTGAACGACAAGCAATTAACAAACCTTCAATGTTTTTTGGCAATATACACCTATATGGAATTTCACAATTTATTCTTTTAATCCAATTTCCAAGCATCCACACCCATAAAACAGCTTCATCACTTTGATTCTCGCAATCAAATAAATGATTGTCATAATGTGTTGTTGTATAGCTTATACAATCTGCAAAACGTTTTCCTGAGACCTGATCTAATAAAGTAAGTTGATAATCTCCAGTTATCTGTCTGCTTTGTCGTATTCCTATTAACGGAGCAATATATAATAAGCGATTTTCTTCGTTAAAAGATTTCTTGTAATATTGAATTATTCCACTACAACGTGCTTTGGTTAAGTCCCAAATATCCAATGTATCCACAATTCCTGAATCAAAGTTAACAACTTCCATTTTGCCATTTTCATCAAGATGTCCAACAGGTTGGCTATAAGTATGCTGAATTTCATCCGTTTCTCTACCAATTATAAAAGGAACTCCTGACATAGATGCAACATCTCCATCACCTGTTGAATCAATTATTACTTTTCCTTTGAAATTCATTTTTCCTTTAGAATTAACAGCAGATAATCCACAAATGTGGTGATTTTTAATTTTAACTCCAAATACAGTACTCCCATAGATTACTTCAACATTAGCTTCTTTACACATTTGTTCAAGAACAAATTTTTTTGCTTCAGGATGAAAACCAGTGACTTTATATTTTCCTGCAAACAAAGAAGATATTTTAGAAACACGAGAATCTATTTCATCTTGTAATCCACCACGTGTACCGTAATAGTAAATATGAATTCCACCACAGGTTCCTATACCACCAAGTGCAGTTCCTGCTTCAATAATTGTAGTTTGGACACCTTTACGACCTGCTGAAATACCTGCTAATGCACCAGCAGTTCCACCTCCTGCTACAATAACATCAGAATTTAGTGTAAAATCTTTTTTCTCTCTCTCCCCTCTATTTTTATTCAAAAGTTTAGCAAATAATTCATCATGAATAGCAATATTGGAATTGGAACTGTTTAAAATAGACATAGCTGTTTCTTTTGCTAATTGCATCCTTCCTGTAATTGTATTGTTTTTTTCTCTTATCCATTTATCTGGAATTATCCATAATCCACATCCAAAAAGATTCTTAACATAAGGATTTTTCACAACACTTTGTTTCAAATGACTACTTGTATCCAGTGGAAAAGGTTCAAAACCTGTATGTGTAACTATTGCAGATTTTAATGCAGGGATATTTTTACGGACAAAAGAAATTACATCAATAAGCTTAAGTCTTACTGAAGATATAGAATGTTCAGGAATAGTAAATTCAATATAAGCTTCTTTCTTCCAAACTGACGGATAAACTGAAATATTATTAACACCTGCTACATTCTCAAAAATAAGTGGAAATTTCACTCTTTTTTCAATTCCATTGAAAACTATCCTTTGTTTAACAGGATAAGTTTGAGTTTCCTCAAAATCTACATTGGTTTGTTTCCACAATACTGCATTTTCAGTAGCATCTACAAATAGATTTCCTTTAATAACCTGAATTCCATTTTTACTTCCAATAATTACTCCAATAACTAATTCATCTTTTGTTATTAATTCTAAAGGGTATGAATAAAGCAATATATCAATATTTTTGCGTTTAAGCATACGATTTACCAATATTTCAAAAATTGGTGGATCAATTAGATTATTGCGTAATCCACCAGCAGAAAGTAAACTTTGACGAAAACTTGCATCAAATAATGACTCATTTTCAAAGAGTTGATTCTGAAAAGCTGAAGTAATTTCCCAGCAAAAACTTGGACGTTGTTCAATAATAAGAACCTTTTTCTTTTTTTCTGCTAATCGTAGTGCTAAACTTACACCGGATATCCCTCCACCTAAAATTATTGCATTATATTGTTCTTTATAGAATAAATTTTGATGCATTTTAGTATTCATAACTCCTCCATTTTTAAGAAACACTATGGTTAAATTATTTCAGAAAGAAATGTTAGTCCTTTTTTAATAGCTGCAGCAACTTCTTCTTTTTTTACATGTGGTTCAATTGACAGAAATCCGTCGTAACCGTCTTTTAATAGCTGTTTTATCAAACCATAGTGATTTACAGCACCTTCACCTAAAGGTACACATGCATATTCTCCAGAAAAATCTTTTTGTACTGGAACTTTACCATGTTTTTCAAGAACATATTGGGTTGCATCTTTTAAATGTATGTAGCGTATATATTTCTTGATTATATCATATCCATAAGGAAATGGTTCTTCTCCTGCAACCAAATAATTGCAGGGATCAAAATTAATAAAAACATTGTCGTTTCTAAACATTTCAATAATTTTGCGTGTAGTTAATGCATTACGTGTTAATTCTATACCATTTATATCATAGTCATTTTCTATAACAACAATCATACCTTCTTTTTTTGCTTCTTTAACTATAGGTTCCATTCGTTTAATATAATTATCGATTGAATCTATTTCTGTTTCTTTGTTTTTTAATACCCCATATATAATTATAAATTTTGTATTTAATACTTTTGCTACAGATATTCCATCTTTTATATGTTGTCCAAGATTTCCATTTTCTATTTCTTCCTTTTTCCAAAATGAAGGTGTCCAAAGATTTAAAGCTGAAACAAATATTTTATTTGCATCTAATACTTTTTTTACTTCAGTAACATTATTTTTATCTACATTGCCTAAAAAATATAATTCCACCCAATTCACACCAAATTCTTTAATAATTGGAATTGATTTTTTATCTATTTTACCTAAAAGTTCTGCTAAACAGATATTAATAACAGGTTTTGTCATTTTTATCATCCCCTCCCACTTCGTATAGCATCGCATATCTCCATATCTTTAATTGCACCTTCTATAGAAAATCTTTTATCTAAACTTTTTCTTTTCGTATAACTTTATTGAAATATTCGAATTCACATTTGTATGGATTAACTTCTTAAATATGTACATCTTTTTTTCTTCCTGATTTGTCAACAACAGTGATTTCTCCTTCACCAGTTTGGCAGAAACTGTTGCGCACACTATTTATATATTTTACTTTGCCTAATTTCCCTGAATTAATAATTTCTATCGCTTTTTCATTATAGCGATTAAAATATGACATATATGCTACCATAAAAACACTATTGGTTTTATCAATAACATTCTTTAATTCGTATGCTTCGTGTGAAGAAATTGTAACAGGTTTTTCACAAATAATATGTCTGCCTGATTTCAAAATAGCTGATGCAAGAGGAAAATGTAAATGATTTGGAACAGACAAATATACAGCTTCACAAGAAGAATTCTTAATAAAATCTTCAAATTTTATATATTTTTCTTTTACCTTTAATTTGTTAGATACAAATGACAATGCATCAGGATTAACATCTGCAAGAGCTATAACTTGATATTCTGACATTTCCTGTAAAACAGGCAAAACCCTGTTACAAAAAAGCCCCCCACATCCAACAATTCCAAGCTTAAGTTTCATTTATAACCTCCTTTAATCTCTTTTTATTAGAACTGGAAGTATCTATTTTAAACTTATTTTGAATAAAAAGTATTGTGGCAAATTGCAGACTAACTATAAATAGAAATGTTAGTTTTGGATTAATTTCATAAAGTTTACCAGCAACAGGAACAGCAAGAATAGAAAATAATGTTGCCAATATTAATATAACTGCAGAAATTTTCGCGCGTTCATTATCTTTCATTATATTGGCACCATAAGCATTTATTACAGGTATAAATAATATTGTCCCAAGACCTAAAATGAAAGTTAAGATAAACAATAATACCATTGTATGGGATGGAGAAAGAAGCAATAGAATACTTGAGAGTGCTATAAAACGCATACCATATAATAATCTATTTCTTAATTGTTTTTCAATATCAAATTGAGGCATTAACAATGCCATTGAAACAAACAACCCTGAAAATATAAATGGAAGTATTGAAATAGTTGCTTTGTCTATACCAATACCTTTTTCATCAGTAATATATATTGGGAAATATGTGTTCCATGCAAGTGTAGTAAACAAAGTTATAGTCTGAATAATCAAGAAAAAGGTCAGGTTGGTATCCAAAAAAACTTTTTTAATTATCACAATATATTCCTTAACAAAATTTGGTTTTGAAATTTTTTCTAGTATTTGCATTTTTGTTTCCACAAGATTCTTTTGCCGTATTATAAATGCAAATAATACGAATAGAATTATTATCCCAAATAAAATTCTACATCCAAATAAAATTCCAAATTTTTTGACAATAATTCCAGCAATCGGCATAAATAAACCACTGCCTACAAAAGATATTTGAGCTATTGAAAATAATAACGGCCTTTTTTCAACTACTGTATTTTCAACAAAAAGACAATTCCACCCAGGAATCACAATTGATGTAAAACCTAATAAACACATTGCAATCAATACAGCCCAAAGATTTTGAGATAGCAATAAAATACTACATGAAGTTATCCAGCATATTGTATTAAATAACACCAGGACTTTTTTTCTACCCCATATATCTACCAGATGTCCTCCCAATATTAGGCCAATAATTTGTGGAATTAAAGCAATCATATAAAGGGGAAGATACGTTGCAAACCATACCATAGGAATAGTATAAAAAACCCCAGTAATTAAAAGAATTTTAGTGTTACCTTGTACCGCTTTAAATGATTCAGTAATTTTTTCTTTTTGTGATACCAAAATTGAAGCGGTTTCCTTAAAAAAGTAAAGTATAAAATTTACAGGTCTATTTAAAAACATAAATTTAATATATTATTTTTATTTCTATTTTATTATACGGATATTACCAATATACCTACCTATACCAGTCGCAAAATTTTTACCTGACAAGCACGAATAACGGACGTTCGTAACTACGTTTATCCGGACTTTGAAATCGTAAAATACCGTTTTCAAGGTTCCATTTTGTAAATGGTAATACTTTCCATACACCATTGTCATCTAAAACCTCTAGTTTTTTTACCTTTCTTTTACCTACATACGCTTCAACTTGCGGTTTATAGGCATCTAACGAAAGATTAAATATAGAAAAAAGTATACTGTCAGGATAATCAACACGCAATGGTAATGGATAAGCGCCTCCTGTAACAGACATTGGTAGTTTTCCTCTGGAAAGCCAACGTAAAGTTTCGCGAAGCTGAACTATCCGCATTGGCCTGAGAAAGTCTGGTGAACATGCAACTTGGCTGATATCATATGGAAGAACAGCTACACGTCCTCCAAGCTTATTTGTAAATCGCGTTAATAATGGAAACATTGGTTTTCTATTAATATCAAGCATTTGGCTTGATATTCGTGCTCCGCTATGCATCTTAATTAATCCAAACCTCTTTGACCAGCTATCTAGAAAACCTCCCAGATATGTGTCTGGTTTACCTCCTAATTCCTGGTCAAAAAATTCTTCAACACCAACTACGTTCGGCCAAAGACAGTCTCTTTGGCGAAATTCTTTCATTATTTGTATTCCAATATACTCTTCTAACCCTAACTCAGTTATAATCTTACACGCATCGAGGTCAAGAAGTACACCGTCTTTTAAAAAGTTAAGGATTTCTTGCTTAGAATAACCCCTAATTGATTGTCCAGAAATTGCCATAACTGGAGAATCACTGTAAGTTGTAGTTAGACCACAACGTTCAATAGCAGAACGCCATGTTGGTTTAGTCACTTCAGAATGATCAAATAAACCAAGATTTGATAGTGCATCTATCCATACATTGCAATACCTCCTTCTATTGTATTTGGTTTCCAATCCCATGCGCGTCTATCATATTTAAAAAGATACCCTGCATTTTCACCACGCATCATAACAGTCCAAAATGCATTTTTCAGTCCTTCTCGCGTAGGTAATGGAAACGCCATTTCTCCATCTACTATTGGCTTATCAGGTGCTATACTTCTTAATATACTCATTGTTAAACTTCCTCTTATTGCTTCCAAATTTTGAATAAGTGTATCAATAAGTTCTTTTGCTGGTCCTTTCAAACCTATTCCATAACCGCCGCCTCCTGCAGCTGTAGGTGTTTGTATTGTAGTAAAGATTTTGTTTAGTTTATAATAATTATATGATGATGTATGTGGATCTATAGCCATTTCTACCATTGGTTGGCATGTAATTTGAACATCTTTTCTTTTATCTATTGATTTTATTGTTTCTATTCCTTCTTTGTTTATCTGGACAAATCTATCTTCTAAAAATTTTGTGTAATCTACATATAAACCTGCATTTTCTATTCTACTTTTGAATTTACTGATTTCTTCATAAGATGAATATTTTGTATTCCACATTTTATTCAGCTCTTCTATGTTTTTATATTTTGTCATAAGCCAATCAGTAAATTTTTTGCGATTTTCACTGCATTCACAAAAATATGATGGTTCATTAAATAATTCATAAAAAAGTGGTGTTCCACCACTTTCTACAACCATCGTTGTTCCGTATGTCCAATTTTCTTTATATAATTTCATCCCATCCTCATTATCAGGATCAAATGGAAACCAATGCTGTTTAAAATTTGGATCTGATTTGGCTCTTTCTGGTATTAATGTAGTCTTTGCTAATTGTCCTCCCATCCATCCAGCCATTGGAAAATCAACATAAAGTGGTAACTTTATTTCTTTGATAAATTTACGATGTTTTATTTCATTATCTATTGCATTTCCCCAAAATTGAAACATGGGATTATATCTTGTCATCCAGTTTGGTACAGGAAAAAACCCTAATGTGTCAAAACCTAATCTTTGTGCCTCTTCATAACTCATTACTTTTTCATATATCCACTTGTATTTCTCTGCATATCCCGGTGTTGTTGGCACTTCTAAAAATGGACCAAATGCTTCTGGATACTCAGCTCCTACAAGAAATCTTGGCTTACCAGAAACAATATAATTTGCTCCTTCTATTTTTATTTCTTCAGGCATAAGAATAGATTTATCCAAATCTTTAAATTCAGAAAAATATATATCTTTTTCTACATTATCTTGCATATTTTTTGCCTCTGTTTCAGATTTAATATTCTGTTGCTTATCAGAAGAAATTTTAACATCAGTAATATAAATACCAGATTGTGGAGCAAAAGACCCAAAAAACTGTACAGAAAAACTTACAATCCCTATAATTTCATCAATACTAATATTGTCTAAATATGATTTTACAGGAATATTCACTTTCTGCCATGTATCAGGATCATTATCTATAGCTTCTCCATCTAAATATTTGTCTATTATTATATATCCAGGATATTTTGGTCTATATTTTGTATTGTCACGTTTAAGAAATTCTAAAATCACCTGAAACCTCTGTGCTCCCTGAAAACGACCTACTATATCCTTTCCAGCATTTATATAAAAACTTAATAGTCCACTTTCCAAATGAGATTTTTTTAGCATTATTGCATTTGAAAATTCTTTAGTATCTTTATCAAAACAAGTTGTACCTGCCCAGGGCTTTACAATATCATGCTCTATATCTATTTGCATAGATAAGGATGTTGCTTCTTTTACTATTTCCCTGTTTTCAGTTGTAGTAGTTCCCCAGACTTTTGGGGGTGTAAATACCCATCCAGAAGCAAGCCCTGTTTTTCCGGAAATAATATACACCTCATCCTGAGCTGATATATTACCTACTATAAAAAAAACTGCCAGTATTTCCACTACTACTTTTATCTTTGCAAACATATAGTTTCCTCCTTTTAACAAATTCTTACCTCATTACTTACCTCCAAAATAGTCCAAAACGAGTCAGATTCTAAAAACTCTCTCATATATATAGAGTTACATCATTTCTTTGCATTAAACATGAGAAAGTTACTTTTTTGGGCTGTATAGTTTTCTGCATTTTTTACCTTTTTGCCAAATATAATATCTGACTTATTATAAGCAAAAAATATATCACTTTTCTTCTATAATGTTAAACTTATTGAATTTATCATGACTCTATTTAATTACAGTTGTGGAATTATTTTTTATGCATTTTTTTGTATTCTTCTCCTAGTATTTTCCAAACTAAATCCGGGTCATCACAGGCAGAGTTATTTGGAGTTTTATAGCTCCAAGTAAAAATATTGCGAATTCCCTCCTCGTATGTAGCTCTATAGGCATATCTAACACGATCTTCTTTACCTTTACGGATAAAAGCATGGGGAATCCATATTTGAGCTTCTTTTTTATACTCTTTGGCTATTGTATATAGTAATCTAGATGCATTCCTATACGATTTTTCCACATCCTCAACACTTGCTTCTGATCTCCAATATGGATCAGTAGAAATTTCGTCTACATCTTTTATGGCTGCGATATCTTTCCCATTTCCTGTTCCAGTAGAATCTTGATTTGAGATATGCTGAGGTATTACACAAACATTATTTTTTAATCCGCTTTTTTTTGCATAAGAAGTCAATTCTTCAAAAAAATCAATCATGGAATAATGCCTGAATTTAATCGTTTCTTTTGTTTCTTCCTGAGGCATTTTATGATTGAATTTACTTTCAAAAAGTTCCTGACATCTATCACAGCAACAGCTTAAGCTTGTTTTTGAGTTTAATAATGATTTGTCCTGAAACCACCAGCAGTCTACAGAAGGTATATAAAAATGTGGTTCATCCCAGAAAGCAATGTCTCCCCCAATATAAACAACAGCATCAACCCACTTTTTCATATAAGCCCTAAATTTAGGATGATTTAAACAGGCTGCAGGAAGTATATTCCCATGATTATCAACCTGGCAAGCATCAAGATTATGTATGGTGAAACCTGAATAACCTACTCCACCAAAAACACCGCAATATGCCCATGCATTATTGTAAACCTGAAATCCCATATCGTGACTCACCGCAACAATTTTTTTCATTGACTCTAAATTAAAAGAAACATCTTCTTCAGTCAAGCAATGAAGAACAGCATTGCAATGATTTTTTTTTATTTCTTTTAAATCTTTTATTACATGTTCCACACGCCGACTACCATAATAAGTAACACCCGTTTTCATAATTTCCATCCCTCCTCATTTTTTCTTTGTAGTAGTAGTCGCAAGCTTTAGCTTGCGGTATTCTTTTTTTACTATTTTTCCCGCAGGCTAAAGCCTGCGACTACCTTTATGACACAGTCTAAATAACTGGTTTTTACTTTTGTTTCCTTCTTTCATAAAACTTTTTACAGTATCTAATATTTATATCTAATTATATGTAAGTTTATCAAAATTGTAAATGCACAATGACGCTAAAAAGATATACTTTTACGCTTTGATAAAACTGCATATAATATCTATTGATTTAATTTTTTACGAAAAACAGATGGAGGGATTTTAACTTTGCTGGTGAAAAATCTGCTAAAATAATAGGGATTATTGACTCCAAGTTCATAGGCAATATTTTTAATACTTATAAGAGGATTTTTTAAAAGAATCTTCGCTCTTTCAATTCGCAAATCATTAATAAAATCAGTAAAGGATTTGGCAGTTATATTTTTAAACAAATGACTAAGATAATCTGGGCTTAAAAATACAACTCTACCTACATCTTCCAATGTTATTTTTTTATTATAGTTTTTTTTAATAAAATCAATTGCTCTTTTAATAATAGCCTCTTGGGAAGTTTTGAAATTTGTAGTTTTTGAAATATCCTCATATCTATATGTTTTACGTAGCTTTTGCATCAATTTATTTTTTTCATTTATCTCAATTATATAATCAGCTAATAAATCGATTTGATTAACTATATTCATAAGCTTATTCTGTGTAATATAAGATGCTTTCAGATATATCTGAAAAAGTTTTTTAATGTCAATTTTTGAACTTTTTGTCAATTTCTTTTGAATTTGGTGAAAATTATTCAAAGAGGGTTTTTCAAAAAATACCTGTCCCAATACAATTGAACCTAAAAAATCATTTCCCTTAATAATAGGTATATGCACATCTATTACACCAAATCTACATTTAGTGACGAACATTTTTTTTGTAGAATGTAATTTTTTGTCTGCTTTGTTTCGTTCGTAGTTCCAACACCGTTTTAATTCGTTTGGATAAGATTTAATAAAATTACAAAATTTACTGTTATGAATAAAATAAGAGTTGTCCAATCTAAAATCCTCTTCTTTTGGTAAATATGTTTCATTTTTAAGTATAATAGACACTCCAGTAATTTTAGACATTGTTTCAATAAATCGTGCTAAAAAATTAAAACTCTCAGGTTGTTTTTTTTTAGTAGAAATGATTGGATGTGAAGATTTTGTCATAATTTTTTAACTATGGTTTGTGTTTTTTCACCAAACCATAAAGATATTTTAGAATTGGGTAAAATTATAAATCAGCCAGACCTTTTGCTTTGCGTTCTAACAATTCAAAATCTAAAAGTTGTTTTAATAATTGATGTTGAGCAATATTTTTCAATTCACCTGTTTCCCAGTTCGCTTTTTTAGAGTGCTCATCTAATGATTCTTTTATTTCTTTATCAGATTCTGTATGAATTTCAAGAAATTGAATGCCTGCAAAACAACATTCATTACCATATTCAACTCCAATATATGAACGAACAACTTCAGCAAATGCAGTTATTGTTTGATATGTTTCAGGAAAATATATTTCAAGATGAAGTTTAGCACCTATATCTAATAATTTTTTTACAATCAGTAATGCCCCACTTCCGCTAATATCGGAAGTTTTAACAGTTTGAAATTTCTGCAAAAATTTATCTAAAAAAGATGTATTCTTGTTTGGATTAAGTATATAATATTTTATTTTCAATGGAAGTTTGCGCCTTGGATATTTTCTTTTTTCAGAAGTATTCATAATCTTTTGTTTATGGTCTGTCTTTTTGCACCAGACCATAATTGTTATTATTCTTTTACAAAATAGGTTGCACTTGAAGTATTAGATTCCCATACACTTACACAATGTATAATTACTTGACTGGAATTCAGTTTTTGAACTAATCTATCAAAAATATAATATGCAAGATTTTCAGATGATGGACTAAGTTTCTTAAAAAATCTATGTTCATTTATCAATGTATGATCAAATTCATTTAGTATATTATTTAAATAGGATTTCAAGATTTTAAAATCAATGCCTATACCACTTTTTTTAAGTTCAGCTACTCTAATAAAAGCTTGGACTTTCCAATTGTGACCATGTAATTTTTCACATTTACCCTTATAATTACGTAAAAAATGTGCAGCAGAAAACCAACCCTCTACCATTAATTCATACATAATACGAGATTATATTGCTTTTTCTAAAGTTAGTAAAGCTTTTTTAATGTGGACTCCAACTGTCCCCATAAAACCGCCTAATGTTTTATTTGATTTAATCACACGATGACAGGGTATTAATATTGGTAATGGATTTGATTTAAGAGCTTGTCCAACTGCACGAAATGCTTTAGGTTTATTTATCTTTTTTGCTATCCATAAATAACTACGTGTTTGTCCATACGGAATTTTTTGTGTTGCATTCCACACTTTTTGCTGAAAAGAAGTAGAATCTGATAAATCAAAAGGTAATTTCGCGGACATACTTTTTCCTTTAAAATATTGATTTAAATAATTTAAAGTTTGTTTTAAAAATACATTTTTAGATCCTTCACTTTGTTCAGGATGACTATTCAGGTTATTTTTCGCTTTATTCAGCGATTTTTTTACATTTTTCACAGATAACGTTATTTCTTTTATACCTTTTGAAGTTATAGTAATTTTAATGTAGAAATGAGTTTTACAACTTTTACAGTAATAGCCATTATAAGATGTCATTTCATTTTTTCTAATGTAGAATGGTCTCTAAACCTATTAATTTTATTTATTCGCCTCTAAAGAGGCTTCTACATAACAAAACCATTTGTTATTGAATAATATCTGCTTTTGATGGGAGAAATTTCTTTTTCAAGAATTGATAAAAACTGTGTATTTCTTCCACTTTTAGAAGAAAAGATAATCCACAAAAAGCTAATATACCAAACAAGATAGATATAAAAACATAAAGTATTCTATACATATATATATTTATATTTAGGATAGATTTTATGTAATCTGCAAAAAAATAGCACGATACTCCCATAAAAATAGCTGCAAAAAAAGTTCTAACAAATGATTTGAATATACGTTTTTCATCTAAACCATTTAGCTTATTTCTAAGCATTATAAATAATATTGAAAAATTCAGTATCCCAGAAATTGATGTTGATAATGCCAACCCACAATATCCTAATGAATCCATCAAAAATACACTTAAAACAATGTTTATTATTACAGCTGCAATACCTACTTTTACAGGTGTTTTCGAATCTTGCAATGCATAAAACGAAGGCACTATTACTTTTAAGCCTGCAAATGCAAATAATCCAATAGAATAGTAAATTGAAGCATTAGCAGTAGCAATTGCAGATTCAGCTGTAAATCTACCATATCTAAAAAGCAGTGTATTTATTGGCAAACTTAATACGATTAACCCTATTGTTGCAGGTAAAGTTATAAAAAATACCATTCGCAATGCAAATGATACAGTTTCTTTTATTTTTTCTATATCTGCATTTGCAGCATGCATTGATATAGTTGGAAATGCTGCAGTTGCAATTGCTACGCCAAAAATACCCAGTGGAAGCTGCATTAGTCTGTTTCCATAGTATAAATAAGTAATCGCCGCTTCACCCAAAAATGAAGCCATTATTGTATTAACTAAAACTACATTTATTTGATTAACTGAATTTGAAAAAATAGCAGGCACCATTAATTTGAAAATTCGTTTTACCGGAGAAATAAAGTTTAACTTAGGAATATATCTAATTCCCTTTTTAAAAAGTATTGGGATTTGTATCAGTGCTTGCACTAATCCTCCTAATAATGTTCCTATTGTCCAAACAAAAATTTGCTGTTCAGGTTTTTCTCCAAATAAAGGACAGATAAAAATCCCAAAAATTATTATAACAATATTCATAAATACGGATGCTAATGCTGGAATTGTGAAATGCTGGTATGAATTCAATATTCCCATAAATAATGCAGCAAAACCCATAAAAGCTATAAATGGGAAGATTATACGAGTTAGAGATATGGTTAATTTCATTGCTTCTATTGTAAATCCTGGTGCCATAATTCGCACAATAATAGGAGATAATAAAATTCCCAGCAGAACAATTATAGAAAAAATTATTACTAATATATTAAAAATAATACTTGCCAACTCGTAAGTTTCATTTTTAGATTTTTTTTGAAGATACTCTGTAAATGTTGGTATAAATGCCATACTTAAAGCACCTTCACCAAGTAAATCACGTAGCAAATTAGGTATTCTAAAAGCAACAAAAAATGCATCTGAGACATATCCTGCACCAAACAAACTTGCGTTTATTGCATCACGTATATATCCTAATATTCTACTAATAGATGTTGCAAAACTAAATATCCCAACAGATTTTATAATATGTTCTTTTGAATGTTTTTCTTGCATTTTACTTTACATATTTAGAATAATTTTATATAATACAAAAATTATAACAGAAAAAAAATAAACACTAAAGGAAAAAACGCAGGCTAAAGCCTGCGACTACCTTTACTTTAATTAGGGGGTGTATAAAATTGCCAGTAACAAAATCAGCAATTCGTGCAATGCGAAAAAGCAATAGACGTGCAATAAGAAATAAATCACATCGTACCGCTTTAAAAACAGCAGTACACCATGTATATAACGCTAAAAATGTCGAAGAAGGCAAATTGGCACTAAAAAATGCAATAAGTTTAATAGATCGCTTAAAACATAAAGGAATTTTGCATCCTAATGCAGTAGCACGTAAAAAATCCAGATTAACTAAACGTATAAACGTTATCAGTAGCAAGACTGTAAATCAGTAATTCTAGTAATAATTTGGGAGAACTTTTTCCAGTTTTAATATTACTATCAACAGTTAATAAAGATTTAAAACCCTGAAGCAATCGTGTTTCAGGAAATAGAGAAAGCTGTTTGATAAAATTTTCTTGAAAATATTTATTAATTCTTAAAGTATTACATGCTTCATTTGCATTTTTTCCTGTTTTAATCAATGATTTTGCTTTCCATATTAAACGAAAATGTCGTGCAATCATAACCAATATATGGAGTATTTCTGCATTTGAATCCAATAGATTCTGAAGTATTTTTAGTGCATCGTCATTTTTTTTGTAGCCTATTGCATCAGCTAATTTAAAAACAGTGTCTTCATTGATTTCATTAACTAATACAAGTATATCGGAACGTTCAATTAATCTTTTATCTCCAACATAAAGTGAAAGTTTTGACAATTCATTTATAATAGACGTTAAGTCATTCCCCACTTTATCCAGCAATAATTTTATGGCCTCTTTAGTAATTGCTTTACCTTGCTGTTTTAAATTAAGTACTATCCAATTATTCAATTCAGCTTCATTTAATCCATTAAATTTTATGCTCGCTGTGTTTTCTAAAATTAATTTATAAAACTCGGATTTTTCAAAATTTATTTTAATAATATTACCTTTCTCATCAAATTTAGGTAAAACTAAAATAAAACAGGTAGTTTTAACCGGATTTTTTATATATGTTAATACTAATTCTCTTTCTTTTTCAAAAGTCTTTTTGTTTAAAAAATGCGTATCTCTTAGTACAATAATTTTTCGTGAAACCATAAATGAAAATGTTTGTGCATTCTCAATTAATGACTTAATATCACAGTCGCTGGCATATTGTTCAATGTAATTTAACTGACAAGATGTTTTATCTAAAAGTATTTGTGAAATTTTTGAAATTGCATCATCTTTAAGAAAGTCTTCATCTCCCCAAAAAAAATATACAGGGTCTATGGACTTTTTTGATATAGCATTAATTATATCTTTATAATATTTTGTAGGTTTCATATTGTCAGTCTGAGTGATGTCAGGCAAGATGCCTGACCTATTACTTATATGCGGGAATTACTAGTAGAATGATTTATGGATTTTCCCAACCATAAATAACACGATTTACTATATCTCGTGCAATTTTTTCATAAACTCTTTCTAATGCTTCTTGTTCAGTATCAATTTTTACCCGATTTACACCATTTACACCTGAAGATGACACATAAAATGTAGTACTTCCTCCAGGAATTCCTCCAATTTCTGATTGTTCCCATATTATTTTATTTGACTTTACATCCTTAAATAAAATGTCTACAACCATTTTAAGCCGATATTGAATTACTACATTATTTGCATCATACAATAATGGCTCAAGAAAATATTTTCGTATAGTTCCTTCTATAATAGCATCTGCTTTTTCAGGAGATACTATTTCTAATCTTCCATCAATTAAAAATTCTCGTATTGCACTCTGAGTTAAACGTGTTTCTATTCCATACTTCAAAGTTTTGTTTGCAAATGTAGGTATAGCAACTTTTTTAATAGTTGGTGGCAATATAGATTTACCTGTATATCCACATCCTGCAAGTAGACTTAAAAATATGAAAGTAACTAAAAAAATTTTCTTTAACATTCTTTTTTTCCTCCTTTTGGTTGGATGGTAATCCAACCGCTACATTTAATTTGTTACAATATTTATTAATTTATCTGGAACAACTATTATATTTTTAATTTCTTTTCCATCAATTAGTGATTTTACTTTAATATCATTTAATACAGTATTTTTTATTATTTCAATCGTTTCACCTGTTGAAAAAGATAATTTATGCTTAAGCTTTCCATTTACTTGAACTACAATTAAAGTCTGGGCATCAGTTGTCAAAGAATTTTCATATTTTGGCCAGTTTTGTCTAAATATACTACCAGTTTTACCTAATTTCTTCCATAATTCTTCTGAAATATGCGGACAAAATGGTGCTAATAATAAAATAAAAGTTGTCAATGACTCCTTAATATACGAATTTAGCTCTTCACCTAAATCTCTATCTAATAGGTTTTCAATTAAATACAAATGATTTGTAAATTCCATTAAAGAACTTATTGCTGTATTAAAATGAAATCCTTTTTCTATGTCATCAGTTACTCTTTTTATGGTTTTATGTAATGTTTTTACAAGTATTTTAGCGATTTCATTAGACGGTAGACAATTAATATCAACTATTTTAGTAGGATAGTCTGCAAATTTCTCCACAACTCTTATAACTCTATTAATAAATCTGGATACACCTTCAATTCCATGATTATCCCATTCATAATCTTTCTCAGGCGGTGCTGCAAATAAAATGAATCCTCGAACAGTATCTGCACCGTATTTTTCAATAAGATCATCTGCTGGAACTGTATTACCTTTTGACTTTGACATAACCTGACCATCTTTTAATACCATACCTTGAGTAAATAGATTTTTAAATGGTTCTTGGACATTAAGATATTTCAAATCATATAACACTTTTGTTATAAATCGTGCATATAAAAGATGTAATATTGCATGTTCAACACCACCTATATATTGATCAACAGGCATCCAGTAATTTACAATTTTATTGTCAAATGGAACATCTTTTGAATCTGGAGTAGTAAAACGTAAATAATACCATGAAGAACAAACAAAAGTATCCATTGTGTCAGTTTCTCTTTTAGCCTGCCCTTGGCATTTAGGACAGCTAACATTTACAAATTCTGAAACTTTTGCTAATGGTGAAATTGCACCTGGCATAAAATCAACTTTTTCAGGAAGTAATACAGGCAATTGCTCTTCAGGAACAGTAAATATTCCACAGGTAGGACAATATATAATTGGAATTGGAGCACCCCAGTATCTTTGTCTGGAAATTAACCAATCACGAAGCTTATAATTAATCTTTCGTTTCCCTATTCCTTTTTCCTCTATAAAATCTGAAATTTTTTCGATTGTGTCTACATTTGAAGAACCAGAAAATTTGTCAGAATTAACTTGTATACCTGTATCAACGTATGCTTCTAACATAGTATCTGCATTAATTGCTTTATCTTTAGGACAAATTACAACTTTAATAGGTAAATTGTATTTTTTGACAAATTCAAAATCACGTTGATCATGTGCAGGAACACCCATAACAGCACCAGTCCCATATTCCATCACTACGTAATTAGTTAAAAATATAGGCACCCTTTCTTTATTAATAGGATTTATTGCATACTTATTAATAAATAACCCCTTTTTTTCAAATTGATCAGAAATTCTCATTGTTAGAGTTAAGGATTTTACTTCTTCTTTAAATTTTTGTATTGCAGGATTTTTTTCTATAGAAAAAATTTCGTTAATCAAAGGATGATCAACACCTAATGCAAGAAATGTTACACCGTAAATTGTATCAGGACGTGTAGTAAAAACAGGTATTAAAATGTTTTTATCTTCCAATACAAAATTTATTTCAATACCTTTGCTTTTTCCAATCCAATTTTCCTGCATTAGTTTTACTTTTTCTGGCCAATTTGAAAGTTCTTGTAAATCATCAAGTAACCGCTGGGCATATTCAGTGATTTTAAAAAACCATTGCTCCAGTTCTTTTTGCACAATTTCAGATTTGCATCGCCAGCAAATACCATTTACAACTTGTTCATTTGCCAATACAGTAGAACAGGACGGACACCAATTCACTGTACTTTTCTTTTTATATGCAAGTTGTTTTTTATATAATTTTAAAAACAACCATTGTGTCCACTTATAATATTCAGCTTCACAAGTTGTTATTTCTCTATCCCAATCATATCCTATGCCGAGATTTTTAAGTTGTTCAGTCATTATTTTTATATTTTCTTTTGTCCAGTTTCCCGGATGGATATTTTCTTTGATAGCTGCATTTTCTGCAGGTAAACCAAATGAATCCCAGCCCATTGGGTGTAAAACATTAAATCCACGCATTCTCTGATACCGTGACAGAGCATCTCCAATTACATAATTTCTAACATGTCCCATATGAAGTCTGCTACCTGATGGGTAAGGAAACATCATTAGAGCGTAATATTTAGCTTTATCAGAAAAATCTGTTGAGGAAAATATTTTAGTTTTTTCCCATTCAGATTGCCATTTTTTTTCAATTTCTTTTAAATTATAGGACATAATTATAGATGTATAACTTTGGTGCCAACTAGAATATCGTGAAAACCACGTTTATCAGAACGAAATCCAACAATAATAAATCCAAGACAAAATGGGATAATACTTAATATATATGCACAGTAACGCAAAAACGCAGTGCCATAACTTATTTCTGTACCATCGGTATTTAAGATTTTTAATTTTAAAATCATCTTACCAAAGGTTTGCCCATAATAACCTGTTAAGCCAATATAATAAAGTGTTTTTAAAAGTGAATTTAAAATCATAGCTGGTATATTAATGTTAAAATTAAACAATAGACAGGTATTTGAAAAAGGAAATTCACCAAAAAAACTATAGCTGAATATAATATCTAAGATAAAAATAAAAACACCATCTAATATAAATGCAATAACACGGATCCAAAATCCTGCTGGTCGTGGTAAATTTTGTATGATAGTAGAATTTTCTAAAGTAGAATCTGGCTTTTTTAATTGCTCTCCACATTGAAAACAAAAAATTGAGTCATCTGAATTTTTAGAACCACATTTTGTACAAAACATAGTTAATGTTTACACCGTAAGTTGCATTAAAAAACCTATTACAATTGCGATTAATGTGGATAATTGTAAATCAAGTGGTTTTAATTTGCCCTTTATACACAAATAAACACTTGGTATCACTACACCCAATATTAGAACATAATAAAACCCACTAAGCCACACTAAAGTTATTATTGCAATTCTTTCTAATATGCCTAAATATTTTAAACCAAATGGCGGCATCTCAAAAGGAGCCATACGATATTCTTTATTAAAAGTTTTCTTAATATAACTAATAGCAATAGTAGTCGTATAAGTTCCTAATAGATACCATATTCCAGCAATTATTAGTTTATCATTTGTATATATAGAATTAAACCAGCATGGCAAATTCATATTTGGTGTAAGTCCATTCAAATTAAATGCAACTAAAATAATTATAAACAAATGAACAAATTCATCAAAGATAAAAGTCCAAAAATTATCTCTTTCAAATTGGGTATTATAGATAACCTTGCTTTTATCTTGAAATGTGTGTGCAATAGTTAAAAGTATAATAAGTGACCATGTTTTTGGATGATTTAGAAAAGGCAGTAAAAATATCAAACTCGTAAAACCTATAATACATCCATGTAAAACAACTCCCCATTTGCGTTTTATTTTTAGTGCAAAAATTTTATTGGTCTGGAATGGGAAATCAGCAATAAAATGTGCTAAAACCAATCTATAAAAGATAAACATATTACTACTATAACAAAACAGTTTAGTAAAAGTCAAATATATTTATCTACAAGTATAGAATCGCCAAGAAAATCCTGCTTTTTATGACAGAGAACTTCATTTTTTATCATAAGAACCTTGCACAACAGGAGGTGAAAATACATATACAAGTTTCATAACCTGTTTACTGGTATTATTTATACTATGAACAACTTTAGGCGGAATAAAAATGCAAGTTCCCGGCTTTATTGGTTCTGATTTGCCATCAAAAAACATTTTCCCAGAACCTGTCAGAATGTAAATAATTTCTTCTTCTTTTTTATGAACATGTGCAGGTGCATGAGCCTGTGCAGGAAAATCAGCTATTCCAAAACACATTCTTTTAGTTCCCATATTCTCTGGTTTAACTATCATTTTGTGCAATCTACCCGGCAATTGGACTGTTTTTATTTTACTTTCATGAATTGTATGTTTCATACATTTTCTCCTTTCTATGAATGGTCTAAAGACCATTCACTACCTTATCAAATAATAAATCCGCCATCTACAGGTATTAGTGTGCCTGTAATCCAGTCAGATTCAGAAGATGCTAATAATACAACTGTTCCAACAACATCTTTAGGTATACCCAATCTTCTTAATGGAGTATTTTTGATTATATGTTGTTTCACTCCGTTTTTGGATAAACCTTCTCTATTTATATCAGTTTCTATTGTTCCAGGTAAAACAGCATTAACATTTATATTGTATTTAGATAAAGCTAAAGCCATTGTTTTGGTAAGCATATTAGCACCTGCTTTAGACGTACAATAAACTGTTTGATCAGGATGTGTAGCTTTTTCACCGGAAATAGAAGTTATATTTATAATTTTCCCTCCTTTTTGTTTTGCCATTACTTTAGCCACTGCCTGAGAAACCAAAAATACACTTTTTAAATTTACATTAAGCACCCAATCCCAAAGGTCTTCAGTAATTTCAAAAAAAGATTTAAAATGTCCTATACCAGCATTATTTACCAAAATGTCTATCCTTTTAAATTCATCAATTACTTTTTCTACCATTTGAATTACTTCATCCTGTTTTGAAACATCTGCCTTAATAGCTATTGCTTTTCCTCCTATTTTTTTTATTTCCTTAACAACCTGATTAGCGTTCTTATCATGGCTAACATAATTAACCACTACATTTGCGCCTTCTTTCGCTAATCCTAAAGCAATAGTCCTACCTATTCCTCTTGAACCACCTGTTACCAATGCTATTTTATTTTTTAATTTCATTTTGACACTCCTCTTTGTGTCATTCCCGCAGTCATTTAGCGGGAATCCACTGTCTTTACAATATTGATAAAACAAGACTCTGGATGCCCGATTAATACACTCGGGCATGACAAACAAAAAAATGAAATTGTATTAATCCATAAGTAAGCCACCATTTACATCTAAAGTGGCTCCAGTTATATAATCTGCTCGGTTACTTGCTAAAAATACAACTGCATTAGCAATATCTTCAGGATTTGCAAACCTGCCTAACGGTATTGCGTCAATTATTTTTCTTCGTTGTTCTGCAGAAAAAAGTTTAGCCATATCTGTATCTGCAGTTCCCGGTGCTACTGCATTAACATTGATTTTATAAGGTGCAAGTTCCCTTGCTAATGATTTAGTAAAAGCTATAACTCCAGCTTTAGAAGCAGAATAATTGGCTCCAACCATAATACCACCACTTTTTCCAGCTAAAGAAGAAATATTAATAATTTTGCCTGATTTTTGCTTTTTCATATATTTCATTACTGCTTTTGAGCAAAGAAATACTCCTTTCAAATTTATCGCCATCATTTTATCCCAATTTTCTTCAGTCATTTTCTCTACGGATATTGATTGCATAATACCAGCATTATTAACCAGTATGTCTATTTTTTTGAATTTTTTTATAATTTCATCTACCATATTAGTAACTTCTATACTGTTTGAAACATCAGACTGCAAAGCAATAGCTTCTCTATTTTTCTTTTTAATTTCAGAAGCAACCATTTGCGATAATTCAAAATTAACATCATTTATTACTACCTTTGCACCTTCTTTCGCTAATGCCAAAGCTATAGTTTTTCCTATACCTCTACCTGCGCCTGTTACTACTGCTACTTTATTTTTTAGTTTCATAATTTTAAAAATCCCCCTTAATCCCCCTTTTTCAAAGGGGGAACTGAAGTTTTTAATTTTATATTCCCTCTCGATATTTTTTAAAAACAATAGGGTCATGCCCCGGCAGTATTACATCTGCTTCTTTTTTGATTTT
>JBBTED010000005.1:0-7399 GCA_038042445.1 Candidatus Firestoneibacteriota bacterium | reverse complement strand
TTATTTTTTCAAAAAGTAAGTTTACCCCTTTACTAGTTATAGCAGATATTGCAATAGAATTAGTATATTCAGATGTCCAATGGTTAATAATATTTAATTTTGTGTCAGAATTTAATTTATCTATTTTATTAAATACCATTATTGTTGGTTTATTATTACTCTCAAGTTCAGTTAAAACTTTATCAACTGCTGTTATTTCAGTTTCTATTTCTTCACTTGTTATATCTGAAATATTTAAAAGTATATCTGCTTCAATTACTTCTTCAAGTGTAGCATGAAACGCTGATACCAAATGATGTGGAAGATTTTTTATAAAACCTACTGTATCAGTTAAAAAAACTTCTTGTTTATTTGGCAAAATTAACTTTCGTGTTGTTGGATCCAAAGTTGCAAAAAGTTTGTCTTGCACATATACATTAGAGGATGTAAGTTTATTTAAAATAGTAGATTTACCAACATTTGTATAGCCAACTATTGCAACAATTGGAACTGGAATTTCTTTTCTGCTTTCACGTTGTAGGAATCTATGTTTTTTAACTGTATTTATTGCATCTTTAAGATGTGAAATTTTAGCATATATACGTCTTCTGTCAATTTCAAGTTTTTGTTCTCCTGGACCACGTGTTCCAATCCCTCCACCAAGACGTGAAAGCAATACTCCTTTTCCTGTAAGTCTTGGCAATAAATAATTAAACTGAGCTAATTCCACCTGAAGTCTGGCTTCTTTTGTTCGTGCTCTTGCAGCAAAAATATCAAGTATTAATCCTGTTCTGTCAATAATTTTTTGGCCAATAATTGCTTCTAAATTTCTTTGCTGAATTGGTCTTAAATCATTATTGAATATAACCAAATCAACTTCTTCATTTTCACAGATTTCTTTAAGCTGATATACTTTACCTTTGCCTATGAAATAAGCAGAATCCGGAGTTTTTTTTTCTTGAATAATTTGATGGACAACTTGAGCACCAGCAGTAACTGCTAAAAACTTCAATTCAGCAAATGAAGACTCTAATTCATGAGATTTTATATCTGGCGAGTGAATTCCAACAAGTATAGCTTTTTCCATTAATTATCTATCTACCAGAAACTTATCGTTTAACAAATTTTAAGTATATTGCTTCAAATTGTCGGACAACATTGTCTAATTCATGTATTTTTATTATTTCTAATGATTCTTTTCCCATTTTTTCTTTTAATTGCTTATCCGACAAAATTTTACATATTTTATCTGCAAGTTCAGGAGAATTTCCGGGCTCAAATAAATACCCATTTTCTCCATTGTGAACTAATTCAGGTAAAGCATATTTATTAGCAGCTACAGCAGGTAAACCAGTTGCCATTGCTTCCATTGTAACTATACTTTGCAATTCTGCAATAGATGGTATTGCAAATAAATCTGCGGCACGATATAGTATGGGAAAATCTCCTTTGCTCATAAAACCAATAAATACTACATTTTTAGAAACACCTAAACTTTCTGCTAAACTTTTTAAAGTGTTTAATTCTCCACCTTCACCTGCAAATACAAAACAAGCGTCAATTTTTTTTAGCACTAATGGAACAGCATTCATTAATACTTCAAGACATTTCTCTCCGCTTAATCTTCCTGTATAAAGCACAACTGGTTTTTCCGGTATATTGTATTTTTTCTTAAATTCTGAATCTGCAACACCTGGTTTAAAAACACTAAGATTTATTCCATTTGACATAGGACCAGACTGAGTTTTAAGACCGTGGTCTAACAGTAAATTTATTGCAGTCTGTGTTGGTGATATAACGTAATTACATTTGTTATAAAATTTAACCAAAGCTTTCCATCCTAAATCGCGAAATATATTATACATAAACCTTAGTTTTGATATGAACATAAATAAATTCTCTGGTAAAAGATGATTTGAACCAACAACAGGAATTTTTAGCTTTTTTGCAACTAACATTGAACAAGTGCCAATTGGATATGGATTATGAAGATGCAAAATATCAGGTTTAATTTCATTCATTATTTTTGAAATATTTTTATATGGCCATATTGTAGCTTTATAATTTGGCAGAAAAAACATTGTGCATGCCTTTTGCCTAAATATTGTCGTTCCTTCATCCATATCCGTATAATCTTCCCACCGATTACCCGGAGCTATAATATAAACCTGATGCCCAAGTTTCGCTAATCCACGTGCCAGATTATGTTCTGCAACAGCACCACCATCAACATTCGGATAATATGATTCACTAGCCAACATTATTTTCATACCTGTTCTCCTTTTTTTATGTAAACTTTTGCCATTTTGGCAGTTAAACCGTAAACTACTAAAAATAAACCTGATATAAAAAATATTATTTGTTCACGGGTAATTACAAATGGATGTGTGAATTTTGGTTTTATAAATCCTTCAGCAATACCAATAACTAATGCAACTAAAATAAAAGCGGTATTCCGGATACTTAACATTGAGCTAAAAACCCTGCCAATTGCATTTGGCGGAACAACCATTTGCAATGTAGTCTCTACCAATATCATTACAACAGCTATACCTATACCAATAAATGGTGCCATAATAAGTGCGTATGTAAAACTTTCATTCAGCGCAAAAATGCAAGTTGCAAAACCAACGAATAAAAATCCTGCTTCTATTAAATCAATCTTTGAAAGTTTTTTCTCAAGTATTCCAAGAATAACAGGGCCTAACATTATTCCTACTCCAAATGCCAGTTGCAAATATCCAAGTGCTTCAATGTTTTTCATTAGTTTTTCGCCATTAGTCAAAGTATCACAATAAACTATTAACTCTACATAAAAAGCACCTATCACAGCCATAAGTATTAAAATCCGTTTCACTACAAAATTAACCATTGGAATTTGCAGAATTATTTTAATTCCATCAATTAGTTCTGTTAACACTCCTGTAGTAACTTCTGCTTTATCTGTAGTTTTTATTGTCTCCTGACACTTTATAAAACCAATAGACAATGCGGATAGAACAAATAAAACTATACTAAACATAAAAGACTGAGCAATACCAACGTGTGCTACAAAAATACTACCTATTGCAGTCCCCATTAAAATCATTATTAGTGTTAGTGATGTTGAAAATGAATTTGCAAATATCAAATTTTCAGTAGATACTATCTTAGGTATAATTGAAGATTTAGCCGGAATAAAAAATTGAGTTATAAAAGAAAATATAAATATAAAAATATATATTGCAAAAATTGGAATCTCATGAACAGCGTCTGTAATTAACAATATAGTAATACCTGCTCGTATTACATTTGCCAAAATCATTGTCCATCTTTTATTCCACCTGTCTACATATACTCCTGAAAGATGTCCGAACAAAATCATAGGGAATACAAGCCAAAACATTAACATAGACATTGAAAATGCCGAGCCGGGAGTTTTTGTTAAAACTATTGCTACTATTCCCATCCATGCAACACAATCTGCAAGTTGTTCTAAAACTTGTGCAGTAAGCAACAGAGAAAAATCCCTGCTCCATACATTTTTAATTTTAGAAAAAACTTTTTTCATTCAGTGGTATTTGTTTCCTTCATTTTGAGAATTTCTACCCAAGTATTAATTTCTTTGGTTAATTCTTTTGTAAATCTACCCTCCATTTCCATTATCTGAGCATCTTTTGCTCTTATCATTCCTTTTAGTTCTGTTTCTTTTGCTATCATCTCTCTACGCAATCCATTTAATTCCTCAATTCTGGCTTCTAAATTCTCCAATAACTTTTGTTTTTCTTCTTCTAACCGTTTAGTCATTCTTCCCATATCCGAATGTTTGCTGTCAAACATACGTATTTCTTCTTCTTTATCAATTAATAACTTATTAATCTTTTCAAAATCAAACTGAAACTTTTGCAAATCGTCTTTTAGAGTTGATATTTCAGAATCTCTGCCTTCAATCATTATTTGAAATCGTTCATTTTTACGCTTCATTTCATCATTAACAGAATTTAACATTTGCTGTAAAGTTTCAATTTGTGCAATTTGCTTTCTCAAATCATCCTTTTGTGAACTAACTAACAAATCTTTTTCATTTATATTGGATAATTTTTCTGCAATCTCTTCTTCTGCCCATCTTTTAAATTCCTTTGTTTCAACTTCAGCTTTTTGCAGTGAATTCTGCATTTGTTGTTCTCTGAAAGTTAATTTTTCCCGTAATGAAGTCCATTCTGATTCTTTAGTACGAATTGTCTGCAAATGAATTTCTATTTCTTCCTGCATCCTTTTTTCTTTTTCGTTAAATATCACATCTGATTGCTTTAATACAGATTGCAATTCAGCAATTTTATCATTTAATGATATTATTTCAGTTTGCAACCCTTTAATTTTAACTCCAAATGCGTTTTCCTTTTCCTCAAAACTATTGTGTAAAAACTTTTCTCTCTGAGATAATTGTTCTTTAAAAGCATTCATTAAATTATCTTTTTCCTGCCAACGTCTTTTTTCTCCCTCTTTAATCTCTTGCTTTAACTTCTCCATTGCTTCTTTTATGGATTTACGTTCTTCATCTAATGTAAGACGTTCTTGTTGTAATTGTTTTTCATTTTCTTGAGAATCTTGTTCAGCACTTTTTAAAGCATCAGTTAATACTAATAATTTCTTTTCAAGAGTATCCGCACGTTTTACTTCAGTTGTTAATTCTAATTCTAATTCATGACGTATATCCCCAATTGTGCTTTCCATTTCATTTTTTTTCCGAGAAAACTGTGTATCATAAGAATCAACAAGTTTTTTTCTTTCAATTGCAAGTTTTTCTTCTAATTTTTGTTTATCCTTAAGGAAGCCTTCTTTTAATTCGTTAATCTTTGTATTAGTCTCCTGACGAATTTCAATTTCTTTTTCCATTAGTTTATTTTGATAGTATGATTTTAGTTCTTCTTTTTCCTGTTGAAAATGTCTTTGTGACATTTTATATTCCTGCCTAAGTCTTTCAACAACTGAGCCATCAGAAAATTTGGAAGAATTTAAATCTGATGAGTCTACTTCTGATGACGAAGAATTCATTATATTTTTAAACATTTCTTTTAGCCGTCCTGAATGTTTAACAGGAGTAACAACTGGCTGATTTTCTGCTAAACTTGTTTGTTTTTGTGGCTTAGCTGAATCTTCCTTTGCAACCCTTTGCTTTTTTAATTCATCCTGTATTGTTTTGAATTCATTTTTCATATTTCATCATCTCCTTGATATTTTGTAACATTTTATCTGTAACTTTATCAATAGCTGTATTATTATCTAAAATTATCCATTCTATATTTTTCATCTTATTTCTAAACCAAGTCATTTGACGTTTTATATATCTTTTAGTATTTTGCTTAATTAAATCTACCGCTTTTTCTAAGCAATATTCTTGTTTTAAAAACCCAAAAATTTCTTTGTATCCAAGACCTCCAAGGCCAAAAGCATTTTCTCCATATAATTTTATCACGTTTTCTACCTCATTTACAAGCTTATTTTTTATCATTTTATCAACTCGTTCTGAAATTCGGATATGCAATTCATCTTTATTTCGTGTAATTCCAAAAACCAATGCTAAATATCCCGGTTTAACTGTATTATGTTTCTGCAATTCAGAAATAGGTATGCCTGTTAACTCATAAATTTCTAAAGCGCGTATTATCCGTTTTAAATCATTTATATGTATTTTTGAGCTCGAAACAGAATCTATTGTTTTTAAACGCTCGTATAGTTTTTTTACTCCAAATTCCTTTGCTTCTTCCTCTAGTTTATGTCTCAAAATATAATCAGTTTTTGGAGATTCAAAAACTCCATCTAAAACAGCATTTATATATAAACCTGTTCCGCCAACAAGTATTGGTATTTTACCTTGCAAATGAAGATGTTCAATTATTTCTTTAGATTTATTTGCAAATTCACCCGCGCTAAATCTTTTATCTGGTTCAAGAAAATCTATTAGATGGTGTTTAATTCTATTTCTCATCTCAATATTTGGTTTGTCAGTTCCAATATCAAGATATTTATAGACCTGCATTGAATCTGCAGAAATTATCTCTGTATTTAATTTTTCAGCTAAAGAAATAGCGATTTCTGTTTTGCCAACTCCAGTAGGACCTACAATTGCAACAACGATTTTTTTACTTTCTGCCAAAGCGGACATCTAACTCCCCATAAGTGAGATTTAAAGAAGCTGGTCTTCCATGCGGACAATATGGTATTTTAAGTTTTTGAAATTCTTTTAATAGTTTTTCCATTTCTGCAAATTCAAGTTTATCTCCACTTCTAACAGATGAATGACATGCTATAGATTTAAATATTGCATCTTTTTTCTTGGGTTGAGAGATTTCAGTTTCCGATAATTCTTCAAGCATAGTTAAAAATATTTCTCTATAATCTGTGTTTTTAAAATTGATTGGAACTGCACGTAGAATAAAAACATTTTTGCCAAATTCTTCAATATCAAAACCCACTTCATTAAACAATTGTATGTTTTCTAAAAGAATCTGCGCTGTTTTAAAATCAAATTCAATATTAATAGGAGATAATAACCCCTGTTGTGGCTTTTTGTTCACATCATTCATTGTTAATTTTTCATACACAATTTTTTCATGAGCAGCATGCTGGTCAATTATTATTAGCCCATTTTTATGTCTGGCAAGTATGTATTTCCCATTTAATTGTGCAATTGGCATTAATTCCTCAATAGTATCAGAAGTTTTTTCCCCTACGGAATCTTCGTCAAAAGATGCCTGATATTCTCGTATAGTTTCAGATATTTCATCTTTACGCTCCTGAATTATATCTAAAGGTTTATATTGAACATAAGATGCATTATTTCTAATGTCTTGTATAATTGAAGTTTTTTCTAAATTGATTTTTGGAATTAACCTCGCATTTTGCAAAGTTTTTCGTATTTTGTCTGCTATTTCCTGATGAACCTGAGTTGAATGTATGAATTTAACTTCACGTTTTGTTGGATGAACATTTACATCAAATTCAGCACCATCAAGTTCCATAAATAAAACAAATACAGGAGTTCTACCATTAGGCAATAATTCTTTATACCCCTGCCCAACTGCATGGCTAACCAATTTATTTTGAATAGGTCTCTTATTTAAAAATAACCATTGATTTGTATTTAATGTTCGTGTAAATTCCGGCTTACTTATATAACCAGTTAATTTTAAGAAACCTTCTGTATCTTCTACTCTTATCATATTTTCAAGCCATACTTTGTTAAATAACGCCAAAATCCTTTCTTCATATTTTTTTGTTACTGGAACATTTAATAATTCTGATTTGTTATGCGAAAATTTAAAACTTATTTCTGGATGCGAAAGCGCGAATTTAAAGATAGTATCATTTATATGTCCAAGTTCTGTTGCAGGCGAACGTAAAAATTTTAAACGGGCAGGAACATTGTAGAATAAATCTT
>JBBTED010000004.1:0-27314 GCA_038042445.1 Candidatus Firestoneibacteriota bacterium | reverse complement strand
AAACAACTACAGGTATCTTTGAATTCATTATCCGCTGAACAATATCACGCATAGATTTGTCCAAACCACCTGGAGTATCTAATTGCAGTATCAAACACTGGGCTTTATCTTTTTCTGAAATTGCTATACACCTGTTTATATACCTTGCTGAAATTGGATTTATTACACCGGAATATGTTATAACATTTACATAATTAGATTCTGCAAAAACATTATCCAATCCAAAAATACAACATAAAAATATCAACCAAGAACCATAAAGGTTCATGGCACGCCAAATTATATTTAAATTTTTAGTATATGCTTTCATCTGAGTTCTCTGTTTAATTCTACCAATCTCTCTTTTGCTTTAATTATTATATAAGTATCTGGATATTCTTCAAGTATTTTCTGAAATTCTTCTCTGGCTTTTAATTTATTTTGCATCCTCACATACGTTTTACCTATCATATATTGAGATTTTGACGCATAATCAGATGTCTTATATTTTTCTGTTATATGGGAAAATATTTTGAGCGACTGAATATTATTATTCATAGCATAAACATACATACCAACGCAATAATACATCATTGGAGTAAATTGCACATAAGCATTAAGATTATCAACTAATAAACCACTCATTTCCGTACTATTTAAAATAGGATAACTTACAAGCAAAACTAATAATACCCTAATAATTATTTTTTTCATATCGCTTATAAATTATCCGCAATCCTTCAAGAGTTAAAAAAGGATTTATATAGTTAAAAATCTTCTTATCTTCCTTTACAAGAATATTTACTAAACCTCCTGTCCCAATTGTTAATATAGAACTATGTAGTTCCTTTGAAATTCCTTCAAAAATAATTTTTATTGCACCAATTGCCCCATAATAAACACCTGATTTAATTGCATCAATAGTATTTTTTCCTATAAATTTAGCTGGTTTTGTAATTCTTACAAAAGGAAGTTTTGCTGTTTCTCTATGCAATGCATTAGCTGACATATTAATTCCAGGCAAAATTGCACCACCTAAATATTCACCATTGCGTGATACAACATCAAAAGTAGTTGCAGTCCCAAAATCAACAATTACTGCTGGGTATCCATATATTTCTTTAGCGGCGAAAGCATTAACCAATCTATCTACACCCACCTTTTTTGGATTATCACATAAAATCGGCATTTCCGTAAATACCTTTTCGTCAACAATTAACACTTTTTTTGCTTTCATACGTTTGCATATATTTTTAAAACATAGCTGGAGCTTTGGCACAACAGAAGCAATTACAACACCATCTAACACTGGATTGCTCAAAATTTTAAGTTCTTTCATAAGTAATTTTTCGTACTTATATTCATCGGATTTTATATTAGTTTGCAATCTAAAATCCGCCTTTAATTTATCACCCTCGAATAATCCAAAACTTATATTCGTATTTCCAATATCTATCGCTAATAACATTTTAGTTTTCATAAAATAGTAACTTCGCCTGATTGGACTTTTTTTTGAATTCCTGTATCGGTTCGGACTATTAATAAACCATCTTCATCAATTCCAATTGCTTGGCCCTGAAAAATTTCAGAATTGCCGTTTCCTGGAAAATTTTTAATTTTCACAAATTTCCCATCTATATCGGAATATTCCTGCCATTTATCACGTATTGGTAAAAAACCATCAGATTGAAAAGATAAATATAATTTATCCATTTCTATTAGAAGATGTTGCAAAAGTTCATCTCGTGATATTTCTTTATTGGTTTCAATCATAAGTGAAGTTGCAGTATTTCTAAGTTCTGAAGGAAATTCAACAATATTAACATTTACACCTATACCTATTACAAGAAAATTTATTATGTCTGTTTCATTTTTCATTTCAGTAAGTATTCCGGAAATTTTTTTACTGTTAATTAAAACATCATTTGGCCATTTTAGAACAGGCGTAACATTTGCCACATTTCTCAATGCATCAGCAACAGCAAGTGATGCCAACATTGTAAATTTTGAAGCATGTATAGGATTAAGTTTGGGCTGCAAAAGAACAGACATCCATAAACCAGTACAAGGAGGAGAAAACCATATATTTTTCCCCCTTCCCTTTCCAGATTTCTGGGTATTTGCAATTACTACTGTGCCTTCACAATTTTTGTTATTTAAAGCAATATCCCATGCAATACTATTTGTAGAATCAACTTCATCATAATATATTATATTATTTCCAATGATTTTTGTATTTATATTGTTTTTTATCATTTTCCTTACGTACAAATTGACCTTCCAATGATACCATTTTTACTCAAAATGTAGAAAGGGCTTTAGCCCCGATCAATTTCATTCATTCGCCTCTAAAGAGGCTTCTACATAATAAAAATATTTGTTGTGTTTCATACATTCTTAAAAGCTCTACCATGTTACCTTTCTGCAGAATAAATCATTCAAATTCCAAACTAATATCTAAAGATTTAGGAGAATGAGTAATACATCCAATTGATATATAATCCACTCCTGTTTTTGCAATATTTCTGACATTTTTTAAGTGAACACCACCAGATACTTCAAGTTTTGATTTATGTCGGACAAGTTTAACTGCTTTTTTAATATCTGATATATTCATATTATCCAGCATAATTCTATCTAAATCAAATTTCAATGCCTCTTTAAGCTGCTCAAAAGATTGAACTTCAATTTCAATCTTTTTGTTTGGATATTTATTTTTTACCATTCTAATTGCTTCACGGACACTACCTGCAATTTTTATATGATTGTCCTTAATAAGAATCGCATCATAAAGACCAAATCTATGATTGAACCCTCCACCAACTTTAACAGCGTATTTTTCAAGAGTTCGTAAAAGTGGAGTAGTTTTACGAGTATCAAGAATTTTCGTTTTAAATGGTTTTATTTTTTTCGTAAATTTAGAAGATTCTGTCGCTATTCCAGAAAGCTTTTGCAAAAAATTAAGTGCAGTTCTTTCTGCAGTTAAAATAGATTTTGCAGGACCATAAATTTCTGCAATAATTTTGCCGGGAACAAGTGTAGAGCCATCAGATAATTTAGCTGTCCATTTTACACTTCCAGTATTCCCTTTGGTCATTCTCTTATCTAATAAGACAAATGAATATTTTGCAATTTCAACACCAGCAAGTATACCATAATCTTTCGCAATCAATTTTGCAAAAGCCAATTTTTCCTGTGGTACTATAGCATTAGTAGTTATATCACCTTTTCCAATATCTTCAATAAGTGCCTTTTTAATTAATTTTTTAATGTCATTAGTAACCATTTTTTTAAAAATCCTCCTTAATCCCTCCGCATAGACGAAGGGAAACCGCACGTTTCATATAGCATCTTTAGGCCCCCAAGGAGCCAATCCAACTGTTATGTATTGATTAAACATTATTTCGTCATTCTCTTGCATTGCAAATTTCCACATCTTTTTTACTAAATTATGTTTTGCCTCTTCATAATTCTTATTCTGAGAAAGATTTACTAATTCATACGGGTCATTTTTTAAATCATATAATTCGTCAAAGTCAAATCCATTAAATACATATTTAAAATCTTTTGTTGCAACAATACGTTGGGTATAATAAAGCTCAACACCATTAAATTGACTATAAAACGCATCTGTCCAGTCTTTTGGAACTTCACCTTTTAAAAATGGAACTATACTTTTGCCTGTTAAATTTTCAGGTATAGATGCACCTGCTATATCCAAAAATGTTGGTACAAAATCTGCTAAACTAATAAATTCATCAACTTCACGACCAGGATTATTTATTCCTTTTGGATATCGTATAATACATGGAATATTATACGCTTCCCTGAATGATGGAACACCTTTAGCAAATAAGCCATGAGCTCCACAATAATCTCCATGGTCAGATAAAAATACAATAACAGTGTTTTCCATTTGTCCAGTTTCTTCCAATTTTTTCAAGACTTCTCCAAATAATGCATCTTCCATACTGCAATATGCCCAATAATGAGCAATAGTTTCACGCACTTCATCTTCTGTTAATTGCCCAAATCTCTCCTGTCGCAAACGTTGATAAATACGCGGCTTATCCTCTAAATTATCTATAAAATTAGGCGGCAGTTTTATTTGTTTTGAATTATATAATTTTACGAATTGTTCTGGTACAAAATATGGGTCATGTGGTCCATTAACTCCAACATATAAACACCATGGATTATTGTCTTTTGCCAATTCTGGAATAACTTGTATTGCACTATTAGTTATTTTATAATCACCATGCTCAACATAAGAATTACTTGGCAATGTTTTATATGCCTGATAATCTCCCCATCCAGGCCGTAATATCTGCCCTTTTTGACGAGAACAAACATCTGAATCCTTAGTATTTGCAGGGTCACGCCAATAATCAATAACTCGATGTGATACATCAGTTTTCCCAGAACCTACTATAAGCTCTTCCCAACCTCTATCAGATGGATTCTCTTGCGCACTTACATGCCATTTCCCAGTAAATAAAAGCCGATAACCTGATGATTTCAATAATTCTGAAAAAGTAATAACTCCTGAATTCAATTTTGTATGTATAGCAGTTGGATTAGACACATTATTATAAATACCATGTTTGCTTGGGTACACTCCTGTAAAAAATGTTGCACGTGATGGACAACAATGAGGTGTAGGACAATACGCATTTTTGAATAACACACCTTCTTTTGCTAATTTTTTTGCATTCGGCATATAACAGGAATTTCCATTAACAACATCAGCATTCATATGGTCACTCATAAAAATAAGAAAATTCGGACGCTTATTCATAAGTTCTTTCTCCTAAATAAATCTTTCTAATAATTTTTGAACATCTGGAATTTCTAAAGGTTGATGAACTAAAGGAACATCTTTATTTTGTAAAATATTGTCTTCAAAAGTGGGTCTTTCAACTTTATAAATTATTCCAATTGGAATTTTCTCTCCCCACTCTTGCGCTTTTTTAAATGCAGCTATTTTATCACTAAAATTATAATCTTTATCATCATCAAGTTTATAAACTCTTTCTCTATACCATTGAAATGTATTCAATTTGTTATATGTAGGACAAGGTTGCAATATATCAACCAAAGAAAAACCTTTGTGAGAAATTGCCTCTTTTATAAGTTTTGCCAAATGTTGAACATCCCCTGAAAAACCTCTTGCTACAAAACTACAATTTGCTGCAACTGCCAAAGCAAGTGGATTTTCAGGAATATTAAAATTTCCAAAAGGAGTTGTCCCTGTTTTCAAATTAATATCACTTGTTGGAGATGCCTGTCCTTTTGTAAGTCCATATATCTGATTATTATGCACTAAATAAGCTATATCAGGATTTCTTCGCATTGCATGGATAAAATGATTTCCACCTTCCGCATATCCATCTCCATCACCACCAACTGCAATAACAGTCAGCTTATTATTTACAGTTTTTATACCAGTTGCAACTGGCAATGTCCTACCGTGCAAACCATTAAAAGTATTGCATTTTAAATAATGTGGTAATTTTGCAGCCTGTCCAATACCGGAAACAATCAACACCTTATACGGCTCTAAATTCAACTCAACTAATGCCTGTTTCACAGCATTTAATATTCCAAAATCGCCACACCCAGGACACCAAGCTATCTCATCATTACTTATATAATCTTCTTTCGTTATCATAATCCTACTTTGTCAATTATGTATTTGGCAGTAAAAGGTCTGCCATCATATTTTAAAATTCTGTTTTTAATTTTAATTCCTGTATGCAACTCAAATAAATCTGCAAACTGACCTGTAGCATTATTTTCTACGCAATATATTTTTTTCACTGTTTTCACATCGAAATCTAATTTAAGTTCTGGCAATGGATAAACTTCACTAAAATGTAATAACCCTGTAGGAACACCTTTTTCATTAAGCAAATCAAGAGCTTCTTTCATAGCTCCAAAAGTAGAACCCCATCCTATAAGCACTATTTCCGGAAGATTATTTCCTATATATAATGGTTGATTTATATGATTTATTATATCCTTAAGCTTATCTAATCTTTTTTCTACCATTTTTACCCTAACTTCAGCATTTTCTGTAATATGTCCTTCCTCTGTATGCTCATCACTGTCAGCATAACTAACCTGATTTTGAGTTCCAGGAATTATTCGGGGTGAAACACCATTTTCAGCAAAAGAATATCTTTTATATTTATAATTTTCCAAATTAGTTTCTTTTAAAAAACCCTCTCTATTGATTTCTTCTTTATTTATATCTGATGAATCCACTGTCCAATATGAATCATTAAAGTATTGGTCAACTAAAATTATAGCTGGTATCTGATATTTTTCAGCAAGATTAAATGCTTTAGTCATTAAATATATACTTTCTTTTGCAGTTCTGGGTGCAAAAATTATTCTTGGAAATTCACCATGACCTGCATTTAATACAAATTTCAACTCCCCTTGCTCTGTACGTGTTGGAAAACCAGTTGCAGGTCCAGGCCTTTGTCCTATAACTATAACTATTGGAGTCTCCACCATACCAGCCAATGATAAACCTTCTACCATTAAACAAAATCCACCACCTGATGTAGCAGTCATAACACGAACACCCGCGTAAGACGCTCCAATTATCATATTTACAGCAGATATCTCGTCTTCTGCCTGCTCCACAACTATATTATACTCTTTTGAATGTGCTGTAAGAAATTCCATTATTGCAGTAGATGGTGACATCGGATAACCTGAATAAAATTTCAATCCTGATGCAACTGCGCCAATTGCTATTGATTCGCTTCCTGAAATAAGCAATCTATTTTTTTTAACTGTCGTCAGTGGAAAAATCTCACATGGACATTTGCCAGTAAAATTCTTTTTTACATAATCATATCCTGCTTTCACAGAATTTATATTCGCATTAATAATATCCTCACCTTTGTGTTTAAATATCTGCGTTATGATTTCAATAACTCCATCAAGATTCCAATTCATCAACGCAAGCCCAGAACCAGTTGCTACAGAATTACTCATCAACTTGTTTTTACCTATTTCCAGAGCTATTTTCTCCAAAGGAATTGAAAAATAATTTGGCTTAATTTCATCAAGCTTTATTTTATCACCATCATATATCAAAATCCCAGTATCTTTTAACTTATCAGTATTTTTAATTATGGCCTCTTTATCCAAACAAATTAATAAATCAATATCTGTTTTTATGGAATCAATAGGACTCTCTTTAATTCTTATTATTGCTGAATTATTACCTCCACGTATCCTTGACATTATATCGTGATAAGTAAAAGTAAAATATCCAGCTCGTGTAAAAACCTTCGCAAGAGTAAAAGCAATAGACTGCACACCTTGACCAGCCTGACCTGATATAACTATTGATATATCTATTGACATTTTGTATTTATTCTTATAAAATTTTTATCTATTAACATTTAAATTTTATTATTATTTAATTTTAAAATTATGTCAATAGTTTCTTTCATTGAACACATACATATCCCATAACACTTTAATAAAGGGGACCAAGAAAAACCCATTTTCAAAGGAGGCAATTATGGAACAGGATATAAAAGCAATAAATGAAAAGGTAAAAAAAGAAAGTGAGTTTGTAAACACTCTTACAAATGAAATTGGAAAAGTAATAGTAGGCCAGGATTATATGGTTGAAAGATTGCTTGTGGGATTATTGGCAGATGGACATATTCTACTAGAGGGTGTCCCTGGTTTAGCAAAAACATTGGCTATAAAAACAATCTCTGCTGCAATTAATACAAAATTTCAAAGACTACAATTTACTCCTGACTTATTACCGGCAGATTTAATTGGAACCACCATATATAATCCAAAAGGTGAAGAATTTACAGTAAAAAAAGGTCCTATATTTGCAAATCTAATATTAGCTGATGAAATTAACAGAGCACCTGCAAAAGTGCAAAGCGCACTTTTAGAAGCAATGCAGGAAAAACAAGTAACTATAGGAGAACATACTTTTCCATTGGAACAACCATTTCTTGTATTGGCAACTCAGAATCCAATAGAACAAGAAGGCACATACCCACTTCCTGAAGCACAAATCGACAGATTTATGTTAAAATTAAAAATAACCTATCCCAGTAAAAAAGAAGAACGTGAAATAATGGAACGTATGACTTCAGGAAAAGAAATGAAAATAAATAAAGTGATATCTCCATCAGATATACTTAAAGCACGTTCAGTAGTTAATGATATCTACATAGACGATAAAATAAAAGATTATATTATTGATATAGTATTTGCAACACGAAACCCTGAAGAATACAAACTTGCAGAATTAAGAAATTTAATTGCATACGGTGCTTCTCCACGTGCAACAATATATTTGACTTTGGCTTCAAAAGCTTATGCATTTATACAAGGAAGAGGATATGTAACTCCTGAAGACATAAAATCCATAGGAATGGATGTATTACGACACAGAATAATAGTAACTTATGAAGCTGAAGCTGAAGAAACAACCTCTGAAACAATAATTAAAACAATATTTGACAATATAGACGTACCATGAAAACTGAAAGCGAAAAACCAAGGAAAGTTTTAAATTTTAAATTATGGTTTTTCGTTTTTAGCTTTAAACTTTTAGTTTAATCATTATGATTCCAGCAGAAATATTAAAACAGGTCCGACGTATAGAAATACGGACAAGCAAACTGGTAAATGATATATTTTCCGGCCAGTATGAAAGTATTTTTAAAGGACGTGGAATGGAATTTTCAGAAGTCCGGGAATACCAGCCTGGAGATGATGTTCGCACCATTGACTGGAATGTTACAGCACGATATGGCAAACCTTATATTAAAAAATTTGTTGAAGAACGAGAACTTACTGTAATGTTAGTTGTAGATATGAGTCTATCAGGCAAATTTGCAACTTATGGTAGATTCAAATCTGAAATAATTACAGAAATCTCTGCTTTATTGGCATTTTCTGCAATAAAAAATAATGATAAAGTGGGACTTATTCTATTCACTGAAGAAGTTGAAAAATTTATACCTCCTAAAAAAGGTAGAAGCCATATATTAAGATTAATACGTGAAATACTGTATTTTCAACCAAAACATACCGGAACTAACATAGCAAAATCATTGGAATATTTGAATGAAGTGGCAAAAAGAAAAAACGTTGTATTTATAATTTCTGATTTTTTAAATCCTGGATATGAACGCCCCCTACACATTACAAACAGAAGGCATGATATAGTCGCAATTGATATCTCTGACCCACGTGAGAAAAAAATCCCAAATATTGGAATTGTTGAATTAGAAGACACTGAAACAGGAGAAACAAAATTAATAGATACTTCCGAATCAAAATTTAGAGAAACTTTTGAAAAACAAACAAAAGAATTAGAAGACTACAAAAAACATTTTTTCAACTCAATAAATGTTGATAGAGTTAAAATATCAACGGACAAACCTTATATAAAACCACTTCTGGCGTTTTTTAAAGAACGCGAGAAAAGATTTAGATAATGTAATTGTCATTCCTGCGAAAACAGGAATCCAGAAAAATGAAATAGGAGACGGAATTATGAAAAAGAAAATCATCATTATAGTTGTAATATTAATAATACTAATTGTTTCTGTTTATCTAACTAATAAACATAGTTTATCACAAAAACTTAAAACCACACGCGAGTATACATACGCCTTAATTGACAAAGGTCTATATCTGCAAGCTGCTACTGAATACAAAAAGCTTCTGGAAACTGGAAAATATAATGATAAAGAACGCGCTAATATTGCATATCTAATGGGAAATATTTATATGGAAAATGCACATAATTACGAAGAAGCTCTTGCTTCTTATACACTTGTAAATGTTCTCTCACCAAAAAATGAATTAACAGATGAAGTAAATAGAAAATCTGTTGAATGTTTAGAAAGATTAGGCAGATCTGCTGATGCAAAACGTGAAATGGAAAAATCCACTTTATTAAATAAACCTACGCCTCTTCCAAAAGGCCTTATTGTTGCAAAAATAGGCAAAAGGAACATCACTATAGAAGAGTTGGAAAAACAAATAAATAGTTTACCCCCATACATTCAGGAAAATTATAAAGAGCCGGCAAAAAGAATAGAATTTTTGAAACAGTATATTGCTACTGAATTATTATATGATTCTGCAAAAAGAAAAAATTTTGAGAATGACTCTGAAATTGTAGAAAAATCTTTCCAAATAAAAAAATCTTTGATGGTTCAAAAATTACTTTCAGAAGAACTAAAAGGTAAAATTGATATTCGTGAATCTGAAATCAAATTATACTATGACGCACATAAAAAAGACTTTTTAGACAAAACCAAAAAACAAAAGCCACTTGAAGAAACATCCAATGAAATACAATCCATATTACAAAGAGAAAAAGAACAAGAAGCTTCTTCAGAATTATTAAACAAATTAATGCGTGCTGAACAAGTACAAATTTTTGATAATGCATTCAATATTACAAAATGACCTAAAATGTCATCCTGAACTCGTTTCAGGATCTAAAAATATAAAATGAATAAAGAAAGAAATGCAAACCTAAAGAAACTGTCCGACAACCAGAATATTACGCATTTTGTCATGCTGAATTTATTTCAGCATCTAATAAAATCAAGATGTTTTGAGATCCTGAAACGAGTTCAGGATGACAAAAAACAGGTTGTTGAACAACCTATAAAGGTTTGCCCTACATGGTTGTTTGATAAAAAGATATGGTATATAATAGCAATATTGATACTGTTTATAAACACTACTCTCTTTGCCAAAGATGAACCTGTAACAATTAAAGCAAGTGTTGATAAATCAAAAATAACGATTGGTGATAGATTTAATTATAAAGTAATAATCGAAGCAAAAAAAGGTCTATCTGTGACATTACCAGATATTCCTTCAACCCTTACAAGTTTTGAGATAAAAGACTATCGCATTGATGGACCAAAAAAGAAATGGAGTAAAGTTGTAACTAAACACAGCTACCTACTAACAACTTTTACAACAGGTGAATACAAAATCCCGGCTTTAACTGTGGAATATACAGATAAAGATGGCGTAAAAAAAGAAATTAAATCCCCTGAAATTTCTATTTTTGTAGAAAGTGTCCAACACACTGCTTCTGACACAGACGATATAAGAGATATAAAATCTCCACTCTCAATAAAAGGAAAAGGCTTACTTTATGCTACAATTGCTATACTTCTTTTAATAATTAGCTTTGTTGGATGGAATTTGTACCAAAAAAGTCTGATGAATAAGGCATTTTGGCAAAAAACGGAACCTACAAAACCTGCACATGAACTTGCATACGAACGGTTTGATAAATTAAGAAAAATGCAACTAATTGAATCTGGAAAAACAAAAGAACATTATATAATGCTTTCAGAAATAATAAGGCGATATATTGAGGATAGATATAATATTTCAGTTTTGGACCGCACAACAGCTGAACTTTTTATGGAAATGAAAAAAGCTGATATTGATAAAAAACATTGTAGTTTTATAAAAGAATTTATGGATGAATGCGATTTAGTAAAATTTGCAAAATACACCCCGGAAATAAGAAAAACCGAAGAAGATTTTAGCATTGCACAAAAAATTGTAGATATAACAAAAAAAGTAGTGGAAGAAACGGTAAAAAAAACAGTATGAGATTTGCATATCCGATATATTTAATGATATTGTTATTTATACCTGTATTTCTCTGGTTTAAATTGAAATACAAAGGAAATGCAGTTATAAAATACTCTGATTTAAATATTATGCAAAAACTGCCCCCCACAAATGCAAATTTAAAACAGCAAATAATATGGGGATTACGTATTTTAACAATAACACTTCTAACATTGGCACTTGCACGCCCGCAAGCAGGTGAAAAAAGCGAAGAAATATCTACAAAAGGAGTAGATATAATTTTATGTATGGATACTTCTACAAGTATGAGAGCTGAAGATTTTAAACCCAAAAACAGACTTTATGTTGCAAAAGAAGTTGCAAAAGAATTTATAAAAGGTAGAAAACACGATAGAATAGGAATTGTTGTATTTTCAGCCATTTCTTTTACACAATGTCCTTTAACTTTAGATTATGGAGCAGTAACTGATTTTATGGATAAAGTAGAAATAGGTATGACTCAAACTGATGGAACTGCTATAGGAACTGCAATAGCTACAAGCACAAATCGTCTTAAAGACAGCACTGCTAAAAGCAAAGTTATAATTCTTTTAACTGATGGCAGAAATAATATGGGTGAAATTGACCCGCAAACTGCAGCAAAAGTAGCAGGAACAATGGCTGTAAAAATCTATACAATAGGAATGGGAGTCCCGGGAGGTGCAATATTTCCTATAGATGATCCAATATTTGGAAGAAGATATGTAAAATTACAGGAAGATTTGGATGAGAATACTTTACAGGAAATTGCAACTACAACTGAAGGAATGTATTTCAGAGCAACAAGCCCGGAAGCTTTGAGAGAAATTTACAAAAAAATTGATACTATGGAAAAAACAGAAATAAAAGTAAAAGAATATACAAATTACATAGAGCTATATAAGTATTTTGCGTTCCCTGCTTTTATATTACTACTTGGAGAAATTATATTGGCAAGCACTATATTAAGAAAAATACCATAAAATGACCCGAAGGGTCATCCTGAACTTGTTTCAGGATCTAATGAGATGCCGAAACAAGTTCGGCATGACAATTTAAAGGTGATATTATGCATTTTGATAACTCATATTATTTATTTTTGTTGTTTTTAGTACCGGGATTAATACTCTTTTTTATTGCGACATTCAAGGTAAAACAAAATATTTTAAAGAATTTTGGAGAACTTGCTCTCTTATCAAAATTAATCGATCCAATCATAAAAAAACGACAGATTACAAAAACTATACTATTGATTATTTCAATAACACTTTTAATACTTGTTCTTGCAGGGCCTCAATTCGGCAGCAAACTTGTAGAAATTAAAAGACATGGTGTAGATATATTAATTGCAGTAGACTGTTCAACAAGTATGCTTGCTGAAGATATAAAACCAAACAGAATGGAAAAAGTAGTAAGTGAGCTTTCAGGAGTAATTGAAAAATTACAAGGCGACAGGATTGGCATAATAGCATTTGCAGGTGTCCCCTTCGTACAATGTCCGCTTACACTTGATTATAGTGCAGCAAAAATGATATTACAACTTATCAATACTAATTTAATTCCATATCCTGGGACAGCTATTGGTGAAGCAATAAGAACTGCAATAAAAAGTTTTTCACAAAAAGAACGTAAATATAAAGTATTGATATTATTAACGGACGGCGAAGATCATAACACTAATCCACTTGGCGCAGCGGATGACGCCAGAAAAGAAGGAATACAAATATACACTATTGGATTTGGAAATCCACAAGGTGAACCTATCCCAATACGTGATGAAACAGGAACAGTCACAGGATATAAAAAAGATAAAAAAGGTGAAGTAATTATGAGTAAACTTGATGAAACAACACTCCAGAAAATAGCATTACAAACAGGCGGAAAATATTATAGAGCCAGTGATGGAGAAATTGAAGTAGACAGAATATATGAAGATATCTCTAAAATGGAAAAGAAACAACTAACAAGTAAAACATACAGCAAATACGAAGACAGATTCCAATGGATATTATTTCCTGCCCTGTTACTTTTAATATTTGAATTTATTTTTCCTGAAAGAAAAATGAAGGTAAAATTAGGTGATTTGATTAAAAAAATACGCAGGCTAAAGCCTGCGGCTACAATTTTATGTTTAATTTTGTTTTTTAGTTCTCAATCTTATGCATCGTTAGCTGGAAAAACAAAGCAAGGAAATAAGTATTATAAACACAAACAATATGATAAAGCTTTAGAAAAATACCGCGATGCACAGATAAGTTCACCAGAATCGCCAGTTTTGCATTTTAATATTGGAAATTCCAATTACAAGAAAGAAATGTATGAACAAGCACTTCCCGAATTTGAAAAAGCAACTTACAGCAAAGATATAAAAATACAAGCAAAAACATATTATAATGCAGGTAATTGTCTCTACAAGCAAAACAAACTACCTGAATCAATTCAATATTACAAAAAAGCATTAGAACTTGACCCAAATGATGAAGATGCAAAATACAATATTGAATTTGTGCAAAAGAAAATAAAAGAAAATATGGATAAAAACAAGCAAAATGAAAAGTCCCAACAGCAACAACAATCACAAGGCAAAAAACAAGAACAAAATAAAAAAGAAAAAGAAAAAAAAGATGAAAAAAATCAACAGGGAGAAAAAAAGACTGGAATGTCAAAAGAACAAGCAGAATCAATTTTAAATGCAATGAAAGATGATGAAAAACGAAATCAGAAAAATAAAAAAATGATGCAAATGCCTGCAATTCCAAATGTTGAATATGATTGGTAGAATAGAAAATCAAAAATGAAATATATAAAATCTAAAATTTTAGTACAATACTTGTTTATTTTCTTTGCCACAAGTATATTTACGTATAATTATGTTTATGCACAGAATATTTCAATTTCTGCATCCATAGATAAAAATATTTTATCTATGGATGAACAACTTATGTTACAAGTAACTGTGTCAGGAGATGCAAGTTCACTTTCACAACCCAATATTCCTTCTACTCCAGGATTTGCTGTATATTCCTCTGGGCGTTCACAAAGTATATCTATAGTTAATGGTAAAATATCTTCCTCTGTTGTGTTTAATTACATACTTGCTCCAAATGCACCAGGCAAATACACAATTGGCGCTATAACTTTAACACATAAAAACCAAACATATAAAACTGATCCAATAAATATAGAAGTTACAAAATCTACAAACACTTCTCCTAGCGGTAAAAGTAGTAACCAACAGGCTGAAAAAGAAACTGCGCCACAGGGCAAATCAGGAAAAGAACTTTTCATAACAACATCTATAGATAAAAAAACCTGTTATGTAAATGAACAAATAATACTTTCATTCAAATTTTATAGATGTATAAGATTATCATCAAATCCACAATATGTACCACCGTCTTTAACAGGATTTTGGACAGAAGATCTTCCTCCACAACAAAATTATTATGCAACAATTGACGCAAAACAATATTTAGTTACTGAAATAAAAACCGCTTTGTTCCCAACATCTTCTGGAAAATTTACAATAGGTCCTGCTACACTTAACTGCAGTGTAGACAATTTCTCAGCAAATGATTTCTTTAATGATAATTTTTTTAAAGGTTTTTTTTCTCAAGGAAAAACAATAGCATTAAAGAGTAATCCTCTTACAATAGAAGTATTAGCACTTCCTACAGACAACAAACCATCAGATTTCAAAGGAACTGTTGGAAACTATAAACTAACAGCAAGTGCAGATAAAACAAAATTACAAACAGGCCAACCTGTAACTTTAACAGTATCTGTTTCTGGAGTAGGAAATATAAAAACTATTGCAGAACCTTCTTTATCTGAGCTCAAGGGATTTAGAAAATATGATACTATATCTTCACTTAATATTTCAAAAGAAAATTATCGCGTGCAAGGTTCAAAAATTTTTAAAACAGTATTAATTCCACAAGTAGCAGGAAAGCTTCAAATTCCATCTCTAAAACTTTCTATATTCAACCCACAGGAAAAATCATATAAAACGCTAACCTCACCACCTATTATATTTGATGTAACACAAGGATCAAAACAAGATACTGTAGCAATGCAAGCAATACCTACAACTGCTCCTGAAGGAGTTAAACTTATAGAAAAAGACATAAGACATATAAAACCATCTACAGTATTTAAAAACAACACGAAAAATTTATATAGTTCGACTCTTTTTATTTTCCTTCAATTTATCCCAATTTTAACACTTGCAATCGCATTTCAATACAAAAAACATACAGAGAAAATGTCAACAGATATTAAATATGCACGTTTTAAAACAGCATCTAAACTTGCAAAAAAATATTTAGAATCAGCAAAAAAGTTATTACAGACAAATGATATAAAAGAGTTTCACTGCAAATTATCTGAATCAATCTACACTTTCATTGCTGGAAAATTAGGGATTTCAGCTTCAGGTTTAACTCTCAAACAAATTGAAGAAGAATTAAAATGTAAAAATGCATCTGAAGAATTGATAAAACAAGTAATAAATTTATTGGAAGAATGTGATTTCGCAAGATTTGCTCCATCAAAATTGTCAAAGGAAGGTACGAAAAAAAACTATGAAACTGCAATACAAATTATTACACAGCTTGAAAAAATTCTATAGCAGCCAATATTGGCTGGCTAAATGCGTTATTTATCTTTTAATTTTTGTTGCACCTTTATACGCACAAAATCCTGCTGATTTATTCAAACAGGCAAATACTGCGTATGAAAATGAAAATTTTGAAGAAAGCATCCCATTATATGAAGAATTATTGGAAAACAACTTTGTTTCAGTTGAATTATATTATAATTTAGGCAATGCCTATTTTAAATCCGGTAAGATTGGAAAAACAGTATTAAATTATAACCGTGCATTAAAACTTTCACCAAGAAATGAAGATGCAAAATTTAATCTTGAATTTGCTCAGTTACGAATTGAAGAAAATCCAACACAAGTAGAAAATGTATTTATACAGTTTTTAAAACAAATATATTACCTCTTTAATCTGAACGAATTGCCTATAATTACTGCTATTTTTTACTGGTTACTTGCTATAAGTTTATTTATATATATTTTATTTAAAATCGACTTTCTTAAAATCCCAAATTTAATTCTAAGTATAGTGTTTGCTTTATCACTTTGCTGGTGTATTAGCAGAATTTATGTAAATAGTAAAATTGTTGAAGCAATAGTCATAGAGCCACAAACCCAAGCAAAAAATGGACCTGGAGATGAATATGCAGTAGGTTTCACAGTTCCAGAAGGCAAAAAAGTTTTAGTTCTTGGTATTAAAGACAATTGGATTGCCATTGGATTGCCTAAAGAAGGACTCAAAGGCTGGATTAAATCTACCCAACTCGAAAAAATTTAAATCTTATAACTTACCAACTTTTCACGTAATCAGTTAGCCATTTTAGTAAAAGAAAAAAATCCCCACCCGCTGTCAGGCAAGATGCCTGACCTATTTTGGAATTATAGGAATAATTTTATATGTATTAATAGGTCAGGCATCTTGCCTGACAAATAATAAGATAAGTAACTATAAAAGAGATGGATTCGCAATGGAATATGCAGAGGAAAGTGCTACTTTTATCATTTGTTCTATGGATTTTTTAACGAAAAGTGTTTCCATAACCTGACGACCATACAATATATTTCCAGTTGCTGTTAAAATTGCACCAGCTTTAATACCTCTTAAAGCAGCTAATGCAAATATTCCAGCACATTCCATTTCAAATGCAAGTATTTTTTTATCTTCCCACTCTCTTGCCTGCTCAACTTCACGGTAAAATGCATCAGAAGTACATATTGCCCCAATCCAGTATCTCAGTTTCTTTTCTTTTACTGAATCTAATAGCGCATTTACCACATTAATATCCGGAACTGGTGTCCATGGTTCTATTTTATAAGCAGAAATAATCCCAACAAGTCCAACTGCAGAAGTCGGTATAATTAAATCTCCTGGTTTTATATTCTTTGAAACCCCTCCACAAGTACCTATACGTATTAATATTTTAGCCCCAAGCTTTACAAGTTCTTCCACAACAATACCTGCTGAAGGACATCCCATACCAGTAGTAACAATTGAAACAGGAACTTTTTGATAAAACCCTGTATAAGCAAGCAAACCACGAAAATCATTGATTTTTTTTGGCTTATCCAGATATTTTTCGGCAATCAACTGTGTTCTGCCTGGATCCCCGGGTAATAAGCAAATTTTTGCGACATCTTTTTTATTGCACTTTAAATGTATCATTTAATAATTTCACTCCACTTTTCTTTTATTTCTTTTGAATAAGGATATACTGCAATTTTATCTTCCCCTATTCCAAGTTCATTTAAAAATTTCTTAACTCGCCCAACTTTTTTCTGTATCCACTGTCCCCCACTATTGTATCTGCATTCTCCCTCAGGACAAGTAATAATCACAAGTTTATCAGCACCATTTTCAAATGCTTTCAACATTTCAAGCTCACTTAATTTATTTGTACAAATAAGCCACAGTAATTTTGAATTTGTATTATTATTAATGTTGTCATATTCAGACCAATTATTAACGTGATATGAGCAGGCAAGAATTAAAGTTTTTGATGTCCCACTATTTAAATCAGCTAACGCATTTTTAATTTCATTAGTAATTAAATCTGCATCCCATCCCCTTAAACTTATAGCACCTGCAGGACATTCCGTAGAACAGAGTCCACAAGCCTGACATTTTTCTATTTGCACTTGAGCAGTATTTTTAATTGCAGACGGAGTTTCATAAGGACATATACGAACACAAGTAAGACATAGTGCGCATTTGTCAGAATCAACCACTGCACCAGCTCCACAACTCAAACATCTCCTTGCTTCAACGAGTGCATCTTTTTCAGAAAATCCAAGTTCAAAAATGTTAAATGTATTAATTCGTTTGGAAGCTAATTCTATAGGCATTTTAGCTCGCGGAATTTTACGTATTTTCTCAGAAATATCTTTAGGCAATTTATCAATTTTGGTACGACTAAAAACAGCAATTTTGGATAAATCTTCACCTTTTAAGTATGCATCAATTATTTTTGCAACACGTTGACCACTTGCTACTGCATCTACAGCATTACCAGGTCCTGCAGCTATTTCTCCAGAAACAAAAACTCCGGATTCAGAAGTAGCCAAAGTATTTTTATCAACTAATATTTGCCCTCTTTCATTTAATTTAATATTTGAATCTTTCAAAAAAGATAAATCAGCAGACTGACCAATTGCAACAATTATAGTATCAGCTTCAATAGAAGATATTCTGTCCTCATAAAAACTTGGATTAAATCTCTTTTGTTCATCAAAAACAGATTTAACTTCCACCATTTCATAACCCGAAACTTTGCCATCTTTTCCTAATATTTGTTTTGGTCCACGTGAAGGTAAAATTTTTATTCCTTCTTCTTGAGCCTCATTTATTTCCCATTCCCATGCAGGCATTTCCTTTCTGGATTCAAGACAAGCCATAGTGACATCATCAATACCTAATCTTCTGACACTTCTTGCTACATCAACAGCAACATTTCCCCCACCAATTACTATAATTTTTTTGCCAAGATTAGGTGATTTGCCAGAATTTATATCCTGTAAAAATTGCAAAGCATGCAAAACTCCTGAATTTTCTATTCCATGTATTTTTAAACTGCGACTCACTGAAAGACCCGCACTTATTAAAATTGCATTGTATCCCATTGATTTAAGTTCATTGAATTTTATATCTTTACCTATTTCAACACCAGTTTTTATCTCAACACCTATAGATTTAACAATTTCTATATCCTTATTTAATATTTCTTTAGGTAGTCTATATTTTGGTATAGCATAATACAACAACCCTCCTGGTTGATTTAATTTATCATAAACTGTAATTGAATATCCCTGTTGTGCAAGACTATAAGCAGCAGTCAAACCTGAAGGACCTGCACCAATAATTGCAATTTTTTTATTTTTTGAAGAAATAGCTTTCGTATCAAATTTTTTGCCGTATTCAGCACGTTCAATTGCAAATCTTTTTAAATCACGAATAGCTATTGGTTCTTCAACATCTTTTCTTCTGCATTCTGTTTCACAAGGATGAGGACAAACCAAAGCACACACTGAGGGAAAAGGATTAAATTCACGTATAACTTGATATGCTTCAAAATATTTGCCCAATGAAATAAACTCCACATATTTTCGGACATTAGTATGAACAGGACAATTAAATTCGCAAAGTGCACATTGCTCCTCTACTGTATTATTATTTTTTACCTCACTCATTTTCCCTCCTATCATTAATTGTCGTATTTTAAAAAGTTTTAATGTTTTGTAGACGCAAGCTTTAGCTTGCGAAAAAAAACCGCAGGCTAAAGCCTGCGACTACCTTTCATATTACCTTTAACATTACATTAATTATAATTATAACAATATATTATATCAAATATTTTTTTCAAAACAAGGTTTTTGTTTATACACAGGAGTTTGTCATGCTCGAGTGTATTAATCAGGCATCCAGAGTCTTGTTTTATCAATATTTTAACGACACTGGATTCCCGATAAACACGCGCGGGAATGACACAAGACAGAAAAGTAGATTATAATACAACATCTAAATATTTGATTTTTAATCCCAGGGATAAAGAACTGGTTTTAATCCACCTGCATCTGTTGTAAAGAATTCATCAGTATTTGTATCTAAAGTATATTTTTTCTTAGATGTAAATCCTTTAAGGGAGATTTTTTTGCTTTTTAGCCAGGCAAGTACAGTTTCCATAGTTTTAGTAGAACATCCACTTGTCCCTATAGTTTTAGCAGTTCTATAGTGATTTATATCTAATTCTACTCTATCTGCTTTTTCATGTGTTCCACCAAAACAAGCGCCAACAGCATAACCATAGATATTATATAATTTCAACATCAATCTTTGACTATCTGAATCAGGACACGCTGATATCACATCATCAAACAATTTTCCATCAGTTTTTTTCAATAATTCTTTAACCAAACCATCTTCTATTTTTTCCTTGATATCTATAGACTTATCTTTATAAGATGGAGAAATTACTGTAATTATATCTTTACCTAAAACCTTACCAACTAAATCTGCTTTTTCCTTTGAACGAACTACCATATATACTTGCTTTGCACCTTCAGTTTTGCAAAGCATCGCATATATCATACTTACAGTTCCAGAACCTATAACACATGCCTTTCCACCCTTTTTTATGCCTGATGAAAATATATGCCTTCCTTCTTTATCAACTCCTATTGGATGTGGTGTTGCAAATATAGATTCCAACACACATGCAGTTGGCTCTACCAATAATGCCTCTTCTGTTGATATACCTTCAGACACCCTAAGAACAGACCCTGATTTTATTAAATCAGCAGATACTTTCATATATTGAGAATAACCGGCATCTATATAAAAACTTAATATAGTTATTGGATTATCCAACATAAGTAATCCATTTTTATATCTTGCTATACGTGACTGAACAGTTACACGCTCTCCAATTTTAAAATTAAGATATTTTGAACTTAATCTCTCGCCTTCTTTGTATCCTATTCCTTTTTTTAACTCTTTTACTTTTTTACCTACATATACAATTTCACCAACTAATTCGTGACCTAATACTATTGGAGCGTTCTTATCAACTTTATAATGCCCTTTATAGTAGATTGTTTTATCAGTTCCACATCGTCCACATGCAAGCACTTTAATTATCAAATCTGTATCTGATGGCTTTATTTCTATCTCCCCTACACGAATATCCTTTGGTTTGTAATACAGAAATGCTTTTGATTTATATATTTTCACCTTTCCTCCTAACAATTTATTATAGTTTTAATAGTATAACCTTTTTTACATAACTCTATTGCTCTATTTAAATCTTTTAATAAAAACTCATCTGAAATCAAAGATTTTGTAATAATCTTTTTCTTAGCAAGAAGATCTATTGCTTTTTCATAGGTAAATGGGTTCAAAAAAGCACCTTTAATAGTTAGTTCATCTTTAACTATACGTAAAGGGCTTATATTTATCATTTCATTTTTGCCACTTAATCCTGTAAGAACTACTATTCCAGACCTATTAATCAATCTTAATGATTCCTCTATAACTTCTTTTTTTCCAGTGCATTCTATTGCAACATCAACCCCATATCCATTAGTATTATTGTTAATTATTTTACCTGTATCTGTATTCAATGGATTTATAACTATATCTGCACCAAATTCTTTTGCAATCCTACGTTTATTCGCATTTGGTTCAGTTAAAAATATCTTATTAGTACTTAGCTTTCTAACAAGCTGTAACATTAATAATCCTATTGTCCCTCCCCCTAAAATTGCTATTGTATCTGTTGAATTTATATCTATTTCATTTATACAATGAACACAACAAGACAATGGTTCCACCAAAATTGCATTTTTATTCGTTAAACTCTTAGGTATCTTATATACTAATTTTTCAGGAACAACTACATATTCTGCAAATCCTCCATTGGACTTTACTTTTTTCTTCTGATTCTCACATAAATGAACTTTACCTCTTTTACAATAATAGCATAATCCACAGGAATAATTTGGATTAACTACAACTCTATCCCCTTTTGAAAAATGTTTAACAAATTTTCCTAACCTAACAATTCTTCCAACATATTCATGTCCTGGAGAATAAGGAAAATCAACAGGAAACTTTCTATCATAAATAAGCAAATCTGTACCGCATATTCCACAAGCATCCACTTGTATCAATATTTCTCTATCATTTGGTTGAGGAATAGGTCTTTCTTCTATTCTTAAATCTCCAGATTTATATAAAATCGCACATTTCATAAATCTGTTATCAAATAAACTGAGTTTTCTATATTGTAGTATTCTCTAATCAACTCTTCCACCTTCAATGATAACTTTTTTTGTGCATTATCAATATCACCTGGTTTTTCTCTTAAAGCAGATTCGTATGCTTGACGCACTTCAGTACTTACATTAACTTTTGAAATACCGTTTTTTATTCCTTCTAAAACATAATCTCGATGAACACCTGAACCACCGTGAAGAACAATCGGAATATTAGTAACTTTTTTTATTTTTTTGAGATGTTCAATATTTAACCTTGCTTTTACTTTTGGCTGATCCTTCGCTATGCCAGTAATTGACCCATGTATATTGCCAATTGCTACTGACAACCAATCAATTTTTGTTCTTGAAACAAACTGTTCTGCTTCTTCTACAGAAGTAAAACCCTTGCCAGTTGCAAAAAGCTCTTCATAAGGTAAAATAGGCCCAGATTCATGCCCCAGGACTGCTCCTAATTCTGCTTCAACAGGTATATTTTTTTCATGTGCTATACTAACAACTTCTTTTGCTACATTTATATTTTCTTCAAAAGAAAGCCGTGAACCATCAATCATTACTGAATCATAACCAAGCTCTATTCCATCTTTTATCAATTCTCTCCATGAAACTTTCTTACCATCTTCATCTATAACAGGTATATGGTCAAGATGTAATCGGACAAAATTCTTATCCGCATATTGCTTATAATACTTTGCAACATCTGCAAAACTTTTAGCTCCAAATTTCATAATATCTGGTCTTGCTACTTCAATAAGACCAAATGTCTTTAAATTCTTAAGTGTAGAAGCTATTGGTTCAACCATAGGAAGATACGAAATATTAAATGAAGGAATAACTACACCTTTATTATAAGCATTTTTCATAATACTATTAAGACTTAACATACTCCTCCTTTATTGTAGCCGCAGGCTTTAGCCTGCGAAAGTTTCAGATTACAGAACGTCCACCTTAGGCGGACGACTACCTTAATCCAATGAGGTTAATTCAAATCCAAGGTAATTTACAAATGCTTCAATTAATGGAGCTGAAATATATTCAGAAGTAATACTTGTGTGATGTCTATAACCCTGCTTTCCTATTTTTAACATCACTTTTTGTAAATCTGCAATTTCTGCTACTCCAGCACATCCAAAGAAATTTTCAGGTATCATATCATCAGTGAACTTTCCTTCACCAACATAAAATTTAATTTTTCCATCAGATGTTAATAAATTGGAATAAGTAAATGGACCAGATTTTATTCTGCCTATATTGCATCCAAATGATACTCCAGGACCGTAAGAACCAGCAATAATCAAATTGTCTGTAACAATTCCTTTTTCTTTCATCATATTCTGGGGAACAGGCCCGCAGTGGAAAAGAATACATTTATTCTCATTATCTTCATAGTTATTATTCCAGTCTAAACAAGCAGCTGATTCACCAGATGCCTGCTGAAGTGCATACATCATCACCGCACTACCAATATCAACTTCACAAGCAGCTGGTATAAGTCTATTATTATACTCACTCAGTAATATACAAGCTGAAATTCCAAGCTGTTCCTGTAATTCTATCCAACATCGTAATGCTAAAGCATCCAATTTGTTTTCCTTAATCACATTATCTAATACAACACCAAGTTTTATTATTTTAGAAAATGCATTTTCAGGAACACTGTTCCAATTAGCATAATTTTTAAAATTCTCTATTTTCTCTTTGTATTCAGTACTACTAACATTAATATTCTGCACTTTTTTAAATATGTCGGAAAGATCATAAGTCTCTACAGTAATATTATTTTTTTGCAAAGTCAATTCATCGATTCGGACAGTCTTAAATGCAGTTGTCCGTGCACCAATAGCTCCAATAGTTAAATGTTTCATTCCATTAACAACTCGACAAACCCTGTCAAAATAATCAATATGTTTTTTGAATATCATAGTAGAAGGTGAAACTGTATGTGGAAGCAAAGTGGTGAATTTAATGCCATATTGCACAAAAACATCTTGTATAGAAAATTTCCCGCAAAAAGCGTCTCTTCTATCTGCAGGCCCCATTTTATCAAGCACATCTGGATATGCCTGAATTAAAATAGGAACTCCCGCATTTTTAAGTGCAACTACTGCACCTGTTTCATCACCAAAATTTGGAAGAGAAAGGATCACTCCGCCAAATTTACCATAATTTTTTCTTAAGAAATCTGAATAAATCTCTCCTTCACGTAGTGTCTCTACTGCCCCATATTTAGTTACAGTTTCATCTAACATAATATAATCATAACCCATTTCACTCAAAACTCTTGCCATTTCCTGTCTTGCCTCAGCAATAAATTTTGCTGGAAAAACTCCTCTATTCCCAAAATATAACGCAAATGTAGTTTTTTTCATCATAATATATCCTCCACTTTTTTGGTATTACAGACTCTTTAGACCCTGTAGATTCTTTATTTATCCTTTTACAAAAGTTGCCGTTCCCCATAAAGCTGGAGATTTTTTGTCTCCTATCCCACCTGCCCATTCTATAAATCCTTTTCGTCCTAACCCATCATTGTCATTCACTATAATTGAAAAACCAAAGGTCTTTCCTAATTCAGGACACAATGGTTTTAAATATTCAAATGGCATCGATGCCTGATAAAGCATACCACCATTTCTTTTTATTACATCCAATTTAGCATTTTTGCCCATTTCACCTCGCACTTCACCAGAAGCTTTAGGCACTTGTATCTTATGAATCTTATGTCCCTCTGAAGTTGAACTCAAAGTAACTTCATATACTCCATCATACCCCTTATACACCATAATTTCACTAAAAAAAGGGTCTATCCCTATTTGAATACTATCCCCCATAAATGTAGTAAATAATATTGTATAAGGTTGATAAAAAATATCATCCGTAACATCTACAATCACATAAAAATATTTCTTATCCCACATTAAATAACATATTGCATTTAAATCTTTTGGCCCTTTCCATCCATCCATTTTTACAGTCTCAAGTCTTATAGCATTAGCTTTTGATAAATTATTCATACAATCATCAATTTTAAATGAATCATTAATCAAAACACAAGGAGCAAAATCTATTTTCTTTCTCCAATTAAACACTTCTTTCCTATTATCTAATTTAGCCCAAATATCTAAATAATTTATTTCATCCTTGAATAAACTGTTTTTCACTTGAATTTCTTTGTCAAAAATTTGTCTATTTCCTAATTTGTAAAATTTAAATGATTCAACAGATATTAAACTTGATGAAACATTAAGATTCCCTGATAATTCTTCTGCCCATACAAAAAGCTTGCATTTACCTATTCTTCCAGAATCGTGTGCATCACTACCTACTGTTATTGAAAATGGTTCACCTTTAGATGACATTTCTTCATAAAAATCAAATACTGGACGATTTGGCTCAAATCCATGCATTGCACTATAATTTATTACTTCTACTGCATCCACCTCTTTGTTTTCTACTAATTTATGAAATATTTTTTTGTCCCAATAACTACTCTTAAATTCAGGCCATACAGGATGTGCAGCTATTACAAATCCGCCTTCTTTTCTTATTCTCCTGCATACATCAGCATCAGTACCAACCCCTGATATATCCTTATGTATATCTAACGCTACTATATGTGCATTTGGACTCATAATTTCTGATCCCTGAATTAACAAAATATCGATGCCATATTTCTTTCTTACTTCCTCCACTTTATTGTATCCATCTATAGTTTCATGGTCAGTAATTGCTAAAAAATCAAAATTAGCATTTTTAGCCGCAAGAAGAACTTTTAATGGCTCATCACCATCTGAAGCAGTAGTATGAATATGCAAATCCCCTGTCCAAACTTTTTCTGCCATATTGTGTCTCTCTATTTTTTAAAACTAATAGATATTCAAATTTTTAACTAATAATCAATTCTACACCTACTGTCTCAAAGTTTTTTATATATTCATTTGAAAGATTACTATCAGTTATTATCCTTTTTACACTTGTTAATGGTGCAACTTTAAAAGGACCGACTTTTCCTATTTTTGAAGAATCAGCAACAACCATTGTTTCTTTAGCTCTATTTATCATTTTATTTTTAATTACAGATTCACTTAATTCTGTAGTTGTCAAACCATTGTTAAAATCTATTCCGTCTATTGCCAATATCAGTTTATCCGCATAGAAATTATCCAATTCTCTTAAAACTAATGCTCCTACTGTATTAAAACTCTTAAATCTAACATTTCCACCAAGAAGTATAACATTATCATTTTCAGAAAGTTCAATTGCTATTTTTATAGAATTAGTAATGACTTTAATACTCTTAAGATTTTTTAATTCTCTTGCAACACGTATAGTTGTTGTTCCACCATCAATAAAAACTGTATCAGTAGAATTTATGAATTTTATTGCAACTTTAGCAATTCTATCTTTTTCAACAACATTTATGCCATCTTTTTCATTAAAAGAAATTTCCTTCAGTATACTACTTTCTTTTGCAATAGCTCCACCATGTGTCCTTTGTATAAGATTTTTATCAAACAATGCATCCAAATCTCTTCTAACAGTAAGAATTGAAACATTAAATTGATTTGATAATTCTTTTACTGATACAGATTGCGAATCTTTTATAATGCTTAATATCTCTTTTTGCCGTTCTTCTTTGAACATATTATATCACTTTATGTTCTTATTATAACACATTTGAACCTTTTGTCAAGGTAAATTTAGAAAAATGCAGTATTTTCACGTCTGCAGGAATATAGGTTTTATATTATTTCCCGAGTTTCCCAAATTTAAGCTACAAAATTAAAAAGATTGATTTATAAGGGTT
>JBBTED010000003.1:0-1780 GCA_038042445.1 Candidatus Firestoneibacteriota bacterium | reverse complement strand
ATCTGGCAATGCATAGCAAACTTCCCATGTGTGCCAATTGCCTTCCATCAAATTACAAAAAGATCAATAAGATTCTTTTTTTGACTTTCAAAATGATTGCTAAGATCAAAGCCGTAGACAAGACAATGTTTCTTGTTTTTATTTTGGCCTTCCTTATACGGATACTTTATAATATCTTTTTTTATGTGGGAATAAATGACGTTCCTACATCAGATGCAGAGGAATATCACGAAATCGCAATATAAATTATTTGGCATCAATCCCCTTGTCGTTAGAGTCGCCTTATCCATATTTAGTTCTTTCACATGTCTGATAGTTTATAAAATTGCGAAAGAGGTATTCGATAGGCGAAGTGCTCTTATTGCTATGTTTATTTCTGCTACGTATTGTATGATGTTTTGCTGGTGTAGCTTATTATCAGAAACATTATTTACCTTTTTTCTCATGTTAGGCGTTTTATATCTTGTAAAAAGCCGAAATCATCCTAATTTACGATACCTTGTTTTTGGAGGAATGTATTTAGGTTTAGCAACATTAACACGGGCATACCTTTTCCCATTTTTTTTACTTGTGCCATTTTGGGCGTTTGTTACTTTTAAAAACAACCTAAAATTAACTTCAAAAGCATGCTGTATAGTAATTTGTACAATGTTTCTGGTAATATCACCAGCGACCGTGAGAAATTGCCTGGTTACCCATAAATTCATTCCCATTATAGGACAAAGTGGGGCAACCTTTTTAGGTGCCAACAATCCAGAAGTGTTAAAATATCAGAAAGGGGGATGGATAGAACCTTATAAATCTGGATTATTCAAAGAAGAAGAAATTATTAATTAGGGGTATGCACTTGATTCTTGTAACCACAATACGTGGAGATCGAATGATTTTGTGAACCACAAGATATAGTGTGTACAAGAGTCAAGTGCATACCCCTATTATTAATTATAAACAACATGCTGGAAGAAAGGAATAAGTTTCGTATTTAAAAATCCATTAATTGGGGTATTCACTTGACTAAGGTACCCCCTACATATAGCATATCGGGCATGGAAGATTATCCCACAAACTACAACATGTTGTAGCAACCTTAATCAAGTGAATACCCCAAATCCATTATTTATGCTAAAAATTTTGTTTTACAAATTCATACTATTTTGGCATTTTAATCGTTTAACTTTCTTTTCTTTACAGTACTTTTTTGTGTTCTCATTTGTTATATATGGATCAATTGTTTCAGTAAAGAAATCTAATGCAGGTTCAATTTTGTATTTACTAATATTGTTTTTTACCATTATGACATTAATATTCTGGGGAGATGATAGATTTCGAAGCCCCATAGAACCCGTCTTGGTTATATTTGCAGCTTACGGAATGGCACAAATATTTAAAAAAATAAAGAACCGATTCTGAGAAAACTGCGAATAAAAAAAACTTTTAATAAGATTTAAGTTGTAAGTTATAAGCAAACTTAAATCTTGCAACTTAAATTTTACAATAGGGTCATTTTCTCAAGAAAGATCATGGAAATAACTATGAAGCTATTTACCATTACGGAAAGAAAGAATCTACTAGAAGAAGAGATCCATCGGATTGTAGAGATTATAAAAAAAGATTATGAGCCCGATAGAATAATTCTCTTTGGTTCGCTGGCAGACGGAAAGATACATGAATGGAGTGATATTGATTTATTGATAGTAAAAAAAACTGCGAAGCGGCCTATAGAAAGATGCTTGGAGGTATGCAGACTCATTAAACCAAAAATTGGAATAGATTTATTTAT
>JBBTED010000002.1:0-78782 GCA_038042445.1 Candidatus Firestoneibacteriota bacterium | reverse complement strand
GTGGAAGTAAGATGGAAGATGTAATATTTAATGGTACAGATTCCAGAAAACAACTTTCTATGGCAGAGGTTTCTCTTACATTTTCAAATCCAAAAACCAGTATGGTTGTAGATTATGAAGAAGTTACTGTAACAAGGCGAATTTTCAGGTCAGGCGAAAGTGAATATCTGATGAATAAAACATCTTGTAGACTCAAAGATATACAGGAATTGTTTATGGATACAGGTATTGGCACTGATGCATATTTTTTATTAGAACAGGGGAAAATGGATTTGATATTAAGCACAAAACCTGCTGATAGAAGATATCTATTTGAAGAAGCTGCAGGTATTGCAAAATACAAAAACAGAAAAGAAGAATCTCTACGTAAACTTGAAGCAACTGAGGCAAATCTATTAAGAATTAATGATATAATTTCTGAAATAAAACGGCAGACAAATTCTCTTGAAAGACAGGCAAAACGCGCTGAAAAATATAAAGAATTAAATAATGAATTAAAAGATTTAGAAATAATAGTAAATAATGTTGAATACAAAAAATTACAAGTGCAACTTTTATCAGATAAAAAAGATGCATTAGATTTGAAATGTGAAATTGAAGGCTTGAATACAAAAATAAGTACTAATGATAGTGAAATACAAAGTGTAAAATTAAGATTTTTAGAAAAAGAAAAAGCAATTGTAGAATTGCAAAACACAATACATAAAGTTGAATTGGAATTGGCTAAAGCTGAAAATAATATATTGCTTGTTCAGGACCATATAAAGAGTTTGAATGAACAGAAAAATACAGATGATGCAGAAATAGATGTATTGCAAAAAAAATATTTGCAGCAGGAAGAAAATCTTAAGAAATTGATGTCTGATTTGCAACACTGTGTTGAAAAATCAAATCAGAGCAAAGAAGATGTTGTGAAAGGTAGAAATGATCTAAAAGATTTTGAATTAAGTAAGAATGAATCATTGAAACGTGTAAAAGAATGTGAGAATAAAATTTCCGAAATCCGTGCAGTATTGAATTCTAAAGAAGGGCGTTTATATACATTAAAAGAATTGCAGAATAAATGGGAAGGTTATGGTAAAGGTGTTAAGGCAGTTATGGATACCTCAAATTTGATTCTGCCTGAATTAAAAACAGTTGTTGCAAATATTATATTGACAGATGGCAAATATGAAAAAGCAATAGCTGCAGTTTTAGGTGATTCATTGCAAAATATTATAGTTAAGGATTTGCAGTCTGCATTGAGTATTATTAAATATTTGAAGGAAGAAGATAAAGGAAGAGTAACACTTATGCCATTAGATACTTTAAAAGACCAAAATGACAGTATTACTAGTGATGTTTTGTCGTTTTCAGGTGTTGTAGGCAAAGCAATGGATTTTGTTAAAAAGGATACTCCTTATTTTATTGCTCTTAAGAATTTACTTTCAAATGTTGTTATTGTTGAGGATATAAATATTGCACTTGAGTTATCAAAAAATGCAAAGGGGATAACAATTGTAACGTTAAATGGCGAACTAGTAATTTCAGATAAAGATATTTCCGGTGGCAGTGATGATATTGAAGGAGAAATTTTACTTATTCGTGAGCGTGAAATAGAAAATTTAAAACTTGAACTTGATACATTAAATTCAGAGCTTAGAACTGCTGAAAATGAGCTTGAAAAATGGACTAATGAATTTAATGCTATTGAAGATAAGCTTAATAATCAATATATAAAATTACAAGAAGAGGAATTAGAATTAACAGGTTTGGGCAAAGACATATCTTCACTGGAAAGAGAAATTCAAACAGTATCTCTCCAAAAAGTAGAGATGGAAGAAACAGTGGAGAAGAAGACAAACGGTATGTCGCTTTATAATGATAAAATAACAAATTTGCAAACTGAAATAACCTCATCAGAATCTAAAATAAATGTTTTAATAGCTGAAAAGGAAAATTTTGAAACGAAACTTTTAGAAGAAAAACAAATTGCAGAAAAATTGAAATATGAGATTGAGGAATTTGAAAGAGCCATAAAAGATATACGTGATGAAATTACTTCAAGGCAGGATTTTTTACATAAACTTGATGTTACAATAGCTCAGCTTGAGATGCAAATATCAAATTTAAAAGAGCAGATGGAAAAAGATTACCATATTGATTTGGATGCTATTGAAAAATTGCCTGAGGCAGAGATTAATCTTGAAGAGAAAAAACAAAAAATTCAGGAATTTAGGGCTAAAATAGAGGAAATAGGTCCTGTTAATCTTGTTGCAATGGAAGAATATCAGGAACTTGAAACCAGATACAAATTTTTAAGTGAACAGGAAGCAGATTTAAGAAAGGCAAAAGAAGATTTGCATAATGTGATAAATGAAATAAATGCTACCACTAAATCGCTTTTTTTGGATACTTTTACGAAAGTTAAAACTAATTTTTCTCAGGTATTTAAAAATCTGTTTGTAGGTGGAGAAGCAGATTTAATTTTAGTTGATGAAGGGAATTTGCTTGAGAGTGGTATTGAAATCGTAGCAAGGCCTCCAGGAAAACGTTTGCAAAGTATATCATTGCTTTCCGGTGGAGAGAGAGCTTTAACAGCAATAGCGCTTTTGTTTGCAATTTTTATGGTAAAGCCAAGCCCATTTTGTGTGTTGGATGAAATAGATGCTCCTCTTGATGATGTAAATGTAAATAGATTTGCAACCATTTTAAAAGAATTTTCTAAAAACACCCAGTTTATAATAATAACACACAGTAAATTAACTATGGAAACAGCAGATGTGTTATATGGGGTTACAATGGAAGAAGCTGGAGTATCTAAAATAATGTCTATGAAATTTGCAGACAAAGAAAGTACTATTAAAAAGCAAGAAATACAACAGCCAGAAGCTATTGCTGATGTTAAAGAACCAGTTACTGTATAAAATTAGAAATAGAAATTAAGAACTCCTCTTATTGGAATAAGAAAATATGTGCCATCAGTGGTAATTCTTGGTTCCAGTGAAAAAACTTTAAATCCTAAATCAAGAGAAACACCCGGTGCATCGTTTTCCGGTTCCTGTGCAATAAGTTCTATACCTGCCGCTATGTTCCATGAAAAAGCAAACCAATTACTGCTTCCTGCTGTAGTTTTTTGCTCATTTAAACTTATTCCAAACCCAGCGCCGAAATATGGATTTATTAATTTATTTGCTGGCATTGTATTACAAGTGAACTGTAAAGTAACAGGTATAAAACGTAAATATTGGTCAGTTGAAGATTTATTTGTATGTTGTAAATAATTTGCTAAAAGAGATAAGTTGAAATTTGGGCTCAGTCCTGATCCCAGTTGTAATTCCAAAGCCATACCTTGTTGATAAGAATCCTTGAATTTTACAGGTGTTGAAGGGAGACTTACTCCTCCACCTAAAGATAGCAGGAATTTGCCTGTTCCATCTATTGCATAGATTGTAGTGGAAAAAAACAATATAAAGATTATGCAATGTAAAAATTTTTTCATTTGTTGCCTCCTTAAAAACCCCCTCTATCTCCCCCTTATCAGGGGGAGGAGGATTTTATACTATACATTGAAATTATGGCGTCTCCATATTTTCTTTTGTCTGAAAGATAAATATTTTTAAATTTTTCAGGAAGTATTTCTTTTTTATGGTGATGTATTACAATTATTCCTGAATTGCGTAAAATATTTATTTTTTCAACTAATTTTAAGTTCATTTCACATAAATTTTTCAAATATGGCGGATCAATAAAAATTATATCAAATTTAAACTCTTTTCTTGCAATAATCGCTAAAGCTTTTTCAATATCATTTTTATATACTGTTGCATAATCTGCAAACCCTAAATTCTTTAAATTTTCCTGTATGGTTTGGACACAAACTAAATTATTATCTATGAAAATAATGCTTTTAGCACCTCTGCTTAATGCTTCTAAACCTATACTTCCGGTTCCGGAATATAAGTCTAAAATTTCTTTTTCCATAATTTCATTTCTGAGTATATTAAAAATTGCACCTCTGACTTTTTCAAGTAAAGGGCGTGTAGAAAGCCCGGGTATGGATTTTATCTGTCTTCCTTTGGCATATCCTGCAATTATTCTCATTTTATTATTATATACCCATATAATTGGGCATTGTGATTGTTATTTTTGCAATCAGTCCAGCTTGCTGATTTATAATTTGAGTTTGGGCTATTTCTAACAATATTAAATCCAAAAATATGGTTCCACCATTCTCTTTGGTCATTGTTTTTTGTCCATCCAGCAGGAAAAAGATCTTTTATGGGAATTGATGCTTCAATAGTCCATTTGTCTTCTTCTATTATTGTTTTAACTTCTATATCACCATCCCATTTTCTGTTAAATGCCAAATAGTCAAAAATATAGCCGTTTGCATTAAATACAATTTGGTGTATTGATTTATAATCACGGTTATAATTTATAAAAAGCTCTATGCTTTCATCTGCCCATAAAGAGGCATCTCTTTGGGAATATTTAAGTAATGGTTTCAGTTCCTTTTCTAAATAGAAAATACCGCCTATGTATAATTTTTCTTGAGTCAAAAAAAGATAGATTTTCTCATTACTTAAAGAACATAAATTCTGTATGGTTGAATATCCATTCCATTCTGTTTCATTTATATGTCCATCAATAACAATATTTGAAGATTTATGCAGGACAAGTTCAATATGGAGTTTGTCAGGTGTGATATTATTTAATAATTTTATTTCATCTTTTAGGACAGAAGCATAATCCGAACGTTCGTTATTTTTTAAATAATTTTCAATTATTTCTATGGCATTTTTTTTATCAGTACTTCTGCTGTCTGATAAAATTGAGTAATATTGAATGTCTTTGTCTGAGCCGCATAATTTTTTGTTCGTATCTATAAAAGCTTTTATTTTCGTGTAGTCATTTATCCCCAATAAATAAGACAAATATTTTTTTATTAAGTTAGTTTTTTCATTTGGACCGCCTATTTTAATTAATTCTTCTATAATGGCTGAAGCGTTATCTGGAGTATTATTATAACACTTAAAAGTGTAATCTGAGATAATATTGATAGTTTCTTTTGCTGCTTTTATGCTTTCTGAATAGTCAGTTAAAAATTTGCGAATATCAGTTAAGGAAGGTTTAAGTTCACGAATATATATATTTGTGAACTTTTCAAATACAATTGAGTTTATAAAAGATTTTTCCTCTTTTAAAAAAGCGTCAAGTTCTTTAAAAAATTCATCTTTATTTTGTTTTGCTAATTCATTAAATATATCTTCAAGGACAAATATATCTTTTGATGTTTTATATGCAAGCTTTAATAATTTTAGTTTTTCAGCACTATTGTTGCTATACGCTTTTTTTAGAATTAGTCTGTTGCACAATAGTGAAGTTGCAGGCCATAGTTCATAAAAAGAAGGTTTTTTCAAAATATCTATTATTTTGTTAATATCTTCTTTATTGCTGTAAGTTAGCAATGCGATATTATATGTATTGTTAGTTTTAAAAATGTTTTCACTGTTTTTATATATGCTGTCCAACTTATCCCATTCTTTTTTGTAAAGACAATCAAAGTATTCGTAAATATTTGTATTTTTTGGTTTTTTATTTAAGTGAACTCTTTCGGTTGTATTGGATAATGTCCATAATGGGTCACCAAAAAATACAAGACGCCATGGATATGAATATCCTCCGATTATATCTCTGGTTGCTAAGGCAAATGGATATCCGTCAAATAAATATTTTGCTATTTTATCAGGGGTAACAAAGGCTTCTAATAAAGGTTCAGACATTGAGCCAAAATAATTGTATGCACCACATTCAAACCATTTGCCTAAAATACTGGTTTTATCAAGAGGGCTACTTGCAGAGCCGCTGTGGATAATATAGACATTGCAGGGGATAGATGAAACTATGTCTAATGAAGATGCTTGTCCATCACTAACATACCAATTATAAGCTCCGCCTGCTGAGTTGATAAATACAAAATTTGCTTTATTCCCCCAGTATGTTTCTTCTCTCCATCTTTTTGATGTAGCATCTTGTGCTTGAACCTCTCGGACAGGCATTTGTTTTTTGAATAAATCTACTGCTTTTTGGGGTGTGTATTCTTTCCATGGAGAAGAAGATGTTGAATATTTGCTAAAAAAAAGAGCCTCGTCTATATTCAAAAATATAGAACACATTGCTCTGTATATAGAAGAGCTTTCATCACCTATTAGTCTTCCTGCTATACCCCAGGGAAATCCTGAATCGTTTGTATCAATGAAATCATCTGTAACTCTTATTCCTTTTTCAGCTTCTGTTTCCAATGCTTTATATCTGTATGGCAAGTCAATAGCAAGTGTAATACCATCAAGGTCTATTCCATAGTTTTTGTAAGGGACATTAAATTTATCTAAATAATTCATAATATCTTTTCTTATAACATCAGCTTCCTGAAAAGTGACAGTTTTATCAAATTCACCATATTTTTCTCTGATGTAAACAATCTGGTATTTTGCTGCTGCTAAAGCTACACCTGCAGGTGCAGTAGAAAAAACAGGGTCAATAATCACTATTCCTAATGGATTATTTTTTATTTTTTCAAGAAAAAATTTGTTCACGTCTTCTATTGAAATTTTCTTGGACGATTTATTTTTAAGAGCAGAATTATAAAGGGAAGTAGTAATAATATCATTGATAGTAGTATCATCAGAAGTATTCTGAGTGTCCTGCACATAGATAATTTGTTCAGGTTTAAATGCTTCAATAAATTTTACACTCCACATATTATTTCCAAGGAGTATAGGATAAATAGTACCATCATTCCAGTTAGATATTTCTTTGTAAAACGTTTTTAGATTCGGAACTATTTTTACTGTAGATGCTATTTTTCGTTTTAAATTATATCTGCTTGTTTTATTACTTATGTTGTCTACAGCATTTATTGCATCTTCAAGCCATTCAACGGATTTATATTCTTTAAGATATTTCTTTAAATCTTTTGCAAAGATTTTTAATGATTGTTTTTGTGAAATAGTTAATTCGTTATATTTCTCCAAAGATGAGTCTATGCTATATACATCAATATGATTATTTTCTGTGAGAAAATATTTTAACTCAGTAATTTTAAAAATATCCTTTTCATTTTTTAAGTTTTTTTGGAAGAAATGGACAAGTTTATCTATGTTTTTGCATTCTTCTATTCTGTCAATTTCGACTTTGTTTTTATCAAACAAAATAAATGCAGGGGTTTCTTTTACATTATGTTCTTTTATCCAGTTTCTATCCGTCCATGCACCAATATTCAAAAACAGAACTTTATCACCATACTTGTTTTGTAATTCCTCAGTGATAAATCTGTGTGAAAAAACACCTGCTTTTTCTGTAACAATATAACAGCTATATTCAGTTTCAGCAGAAAAAGAATATTTGCAAAACAAAACAAGAAACAACAAAAATCTTGTGATGACACGCTTTATTTTTATAGACATATTGATATATTAATTATAGATTTTTAAATTATTTTGTCTATTAAAATCTTGATTTTATACAAATTATAATGTTATAATAAAAACACAAATTTTAACTAATCTGTTCTATTATTTATAGAAAGGAGAATTATATGGCAAAAGGTAAAAAGGGTAAAGAGCAAAAATATGTTTATTTCTTCGGCGGGGGAAAGGCTGATGGAAATGAAAAAATGAAAGAGTTGCTTGGTGGTAAGGGTGCAAATTTGGCTGAAATGGCAGGGCATCCTGCTTTGAAACTTCCTGTTCCACCGGGTTTTACTGTTACAACAGAAGTATGTACTTATTTTTATAAGCACGGTAGAAAATATCCTGCAGAATTAAAAAAACAGGCGCAAATTTCTATTGAAAAGATGGAAAAATTAATGGGTAAGAAATTTGGAAACCCTGAAAATCCACTTTTAGTTTCAGTGAGGTCAGGCGCAAGAAAATCAATGCCCGGAATGATGGAAACTGTGTTGAATGTTGGCTTAACTGAAAAAACAATTCCAGGTTTAATTAAACTAACTGGTGGAAATGAGAGATTTGTATATGACGCATACAGAAGGTTAATTATGATGTATTCAGATGTTGTTATGGAAAAAGCAGCTGGAATAGAGCCTGCAAATGATATGGGTATAAGAAAACAGCTTGAAAAGATTATGAAAGAAATGAAAGCGCAAAAAGGCGCGGAAAGTGATACAGATTTAAATGCAGAGGATTTAAAAAAATTATGCCAGCAGTTTAAAGCATGTGTGAAACAAGTTCTAAAAAAAGATTTTCCTGATGACCATACTGAGCAATTATGGGGAGGTATTTCAGCTGTGTTTTCATCATGGAATGGCAAAAGAGCGATATCTTACAGAAAAATAGAAAATATTCCGGATGAATGGGGAACAGCGGTAAATGTTCAGACAATGGTATTTGGAAATATGGGAGATGATTCTGCAACAGGTGTTGCATTTACAAGAAATCCCGGTAATGGAGATAACAATTTTTATGGTGAATATCTTGTTAATGCTCAAGGTGAAGATGTTGTTGCTGGAACAAGAACACCCGCGCCGGTTAATGAATGTAGCAAGAGTGAACATAATAAGGATTTAATGAGTTTGGAAGTGATAATGCCAAAGCTATATAAAGAATTATTTGGTTATCAGAAAAGACTTGAGAAGCATTACAAAGATATGCAGGACATAGAATTTACAATTGAAAAAGGAACACTTTTTATGCTTCAGTGCAGAATTGGTAAAAGAAATGGTCCTGCTGCTATTAAAATGGCAGTAAATATGGTCAACGAAAAATTAATATCAAAGGAAATGGCAGTTGGCCGTGTAACTCCATCACAGGTAGATGAATTACTTCATCCAATAGTTGATCCTAATACTGAAAAAATAACTAAGCCGTTGGTAAAAGGTTTGCCAGCAGGTCCTGGTGGAGCTTCTGGAATGATAGTATTTTCCGCAGAAGATGCAGTTGAATGGCATAAAGCAGGTAAGAAAGTTATATTAGTCAGAGAAGAAACAAATCCTGAAGATGTTGAAGGAATGAGAGCTGCTGAGGCAATACTTACTGCAAGAGGCGGTATGACTTCGCATGCTGCATTGGTTGCAAGGGGATGGGGTAAGTGTTGTATAGTTGGATGTAGTGATTTAAATGTTGAGCATTCTAAAAAAATAATAATGGTTGGAAGTAAGACATTAAAAGAAGGCGATTGGATTACTTTGAATGGAACAAAAGGTTATGTGTATGAAGGTGTGCTTCCAATGGTTGACCCTGGAGAAGAAAGCAAATTGCTTATTGAATTTTTGAATATATGCGATTCTGTCCGAAAACTTAAAATAAGAACAAATGCAGATACACCTAAAGATGCCAAAAAGGCGCGGGTATTTGGAGCTGAAGGAATTGGATTATTCAGGATAGAGCATATGTTTTATGGAGAAGGTTCAGACAAGGCGCTTTTTTTATTGCGTAAAATGATTGTTTCAAAGACAGAAGAGGAAAGAAGAAAAGCTCTTGATGAATTATTTCCTTATATGAAAGCGGATATAAAATCTACACTTGAAGCTATGGAAGGGTTGCCAGTTACAATTCGTTTGATAGATCCTCCTTTGCATGAATTTGTTCCACATAATCATGAGAAACTAATGGAACTTGCTCAGAGTTTGAATATCAATATGGAAGTGCTTGAGAAAAGAGTTTCGGGTTTAAGGGAAAGCAATCCAATGATGGGGCATCGTGGAGTTCGGCTTGGAGTTACGTATCCTGAAGTTACAGAAACGCAGGTGCGGGCAATACTTGAATCAGCTGCAGAATTGATAAAATCAGGCAAAAAAACCTATCCTGAGATTATGATACCTGTTGTATGCGATGTGAAAGAAATAAAAGATCAGGTGGAGATTATAAAAAAAGTTGAGAAAGAAGTTTTAGCGAAGTATAGTATGAAAAAAATTCCGTATATGACAGGAACTATGATTGAAATTCCAAGAGCAGCGCTTGTTGCAGATAAAATAGCAGAAGTTGCTGAGTTTTTCTCATTTGGCACTAATGATTTAACACAGATGGGATTTGGATTTTCAAGAGATGATATTGGCGGATTCTTGATGGATTACCTGAATAAAAAAATCCTGCCAGAAGACCCATTCCAGAGCATAGATATAGAAGGCATAGGCGAGTTAATAGAGATTGGTATAACCAGAGGAAGAAAAACAAATAAAAACTTGAAAATTGGTATTTGTGGTGAACATGGTGGAGATCCAGCATCAATAGAATTTTGTCACAGAGTTGGTATGGATTATGTAAGTTGTTCTCCATTCAGAGTTCCTATTGCAAGACTTGCCGCAGCACGAGCAGTTTTGGCTTCAAAATAAAAGTTGAATGTAATTCCCCCTTAGTCCCCCTTTAATAAAGGGGGTAGGGGGGATTTTATTTTATGTAAGGATTGTAGTTGCCGATTTATCGGCTTAACTTATATGTCTGACCAAATAAAAACCATAGTTATAGATGAGACCAAAGCAAAAGAGAGATTAGATCTTTTTTTAATGAAGGAATTAAACATCTCAAGAACACAAGCTAAAATTCTAATACGTGATGATTATGTAAAAGTTAATGATACTTTGAAAAAATCAAGTCATATAGTGCGTCTTGGTGAAATAATATCTATTGTTATGCCTGATATTTTTGAAGAAGCTACTCCTGAAAATATTCCGCTTAATATAGTTTATGAAGATAAAGATATAATTGTTGTGAATAAATCGGCAGATATGGTTGTGCATATTGCTCCGGGTAATAGTTTAGGAACTTTAGTTAATGCGCTTTTGTATCATTGCGGAAAACTTTCAAATTTTGGAAAGCCTCTTAGGCCTGGAATAGTTCATAGATTAGATAAAGGGACATCCGGGTTACTTGTAGTTGCAAAAACTGATGATGCATATTCAAAATTAATTAAGCAAATAATGGATAGAAAATTTGCAAGAAAATATATAGCAATAGTAGAAGGAGTAATTGAAGAAAATGATGGTATTATAGATGCTCCAATTGGCAGAAGTACTTCTGATAGAAAAAGATTAGCTGTTACAAGTGGAAAAAGTAAAATTGCAATAACAAAATTTAAGGTTTTGGAACGTTTCGCAGAACATACATTATTAGAAGTTGAATTGCAAACAGGCAGAACGCATCAAATTCGTGTGCATATGTCATACCTAAAGCATCCAGTACTTGGAGATATAACTTACGGCAATCCACATATTTCTTTAAAACACCAAGCTCTGCATGCATACAAACTCGGATTTTTCCATCCCCAAACAGAAAAATACATAGAATTCACAGCTCCTATTCCCGAAGACATATCCAACGTTTTAGCCGAAATAAAAATTGCAAAATTTGGGTTGTGAAAGTATAATATATCTCAAGTATGAAAAATAATAGTGAATTGGTAGAGAAAATACTTAAGTTAAAAAAACAAAGAAATGCGATATTTCTTGTGCATAATTATCAAATAGAGGAAGTGCAGGATATTGCAGATTATATTGGGGATTCTTTGGGGTTAAGTCAGATTGCTTCCAAAACAGATGCTGATGTTATTGTATTTTGTGGTGTGCATTTTATGGCTGAAACAGCGTCTATACTTTGTCCGGACAAAAAAGTTTTGATACCTGATATAGATGCAGGGTGTCCTATGGCAGATATGATAACTGCAAAAAAGCTTAAGGAATTAAAAGCAAAACATCCGCTTGCTACAGTAGTTGCTTATGTAAATACTCCTGCAGAGGTAAAAGCTGAAAGTGATGTATGTTGTACCTCTGCAAATGCAGTAAAAGTTGTTTTGGCTTTGAAAGATGCAAAAGAAATAATCTTTGTGCCGGATAAATATCTTGGAGATTATACTGCTAAAAAAACAGGCAGAGATATGATTTTGTGGGATGGATATTGTCCTACTCATATTAAAATAATGCCGGAAGATATTTTGAAAGCTAAAAGCGAGCATCCAAATGCAAAAGTGCTTGTGCATCCTGAATGTAGTTCAGAAATTATTGCATTGGCTGATGAAACAAGGTCTACAGAGGGAATAGCAAAATATGTTCAAGAAACAGATGTAAAAGAATTCATAATAGGAACAGAAATTGGAATGCTTCATAGACTTAAAAAAGAAAATCCAGATAAAATTTTTTATCCAGCTTCTGCTTTGGCAGTTTGTCCTAATATGAAAAAAAATAATCTTGAAAAAATACTATGGGCTCTTGAAGATATGAAATATGAAGTAAAAGTGCCGGAAGATATACGTATAAAAGCAAAAATAGCAGTTGATAAAATGATTGCAATAGGAAGGTAAAAAATGAATTTTCAGGACATTATCTTTTCTTTACAGAAATTCTGGGCGAAACAAGGATGTGCAATAGTTCAGCCTTATGATATAGAAAAAGGAGCAGGTACTTTTAACCCTGCTACTTTTTTGCGGGTTTTAGGGCCTAAGCCATGGAAAGCTGCTTATGTAGAACCTTCTCGTAGGCCTGCTGATGGAAGATATGGTGAAAATCCAAACCGTTTACAGGCATATTATCAGTATCAGGTAATACTTAAACCTGCCCCAAAAAATTGCCAGCAGATTTATTTAAATAGTTTAAAAATACTAGGTATAAAACTTAAAGAACATGATGTGCGATTTGTTGAAGATGATTGGGAATCTCCTACACTTGGGGCATCTGGATTGGGTTGGGAAGTTTGGATAGATGGTCTTGAAATAACACAGTTTACCTATTTTCAGCAATCAGGGGGGATAGATTTAGACCCAATTTCTGTGGAAATTACTTATGGTTTAGAACGTCTTGCTATGTTTATTCAGGAAAAAAATAATGTTTTTGATATTGACTGGACAAAAAATTTAAAATATGGAGATGTTCATTTAAGGACTGAAAAAGAATTTTCAAAATATAATTTTGAATGCGCAAATATTGAAATGTTGTTTAAATTATTTGAAATGTATGAAACAGAAGCAAAGCAATTGATATTACAAAAATTGTCTTTTCCAGCTTATGATCAGGTTCTTAAGTGTTCTCATAGTTTTAATTTGCTTGAAGCAAGAGGAGCAATAAGTGTAAGTGAAAGAGTATCATATATTACCAGAATTAGAAATCTTGCAAAACAATGTGCCAATTTGTATTTGGAAAATGATATATAAATGGTAGTTGCAGGCTTTAGAATTTGTGCCAAAAGTTGTCATTCTGAGGCGATAGCCGAAGAATCTCGTTTTAAAGTCTTTTAAAAACAAGATCCTTCACTTTGTTCAGGATGACAAAATAGGATTTATGGAAATATACTATTAGAAATCAAATAAAATAATATGAAAGATTTTATACTTGAAATAGGGACAGAAGAATTGCCTGCGAGATATATTAATAATGTGCTTTTGCAATTGCAGACAGATTTTGGTCAAGAATTTAAAAATGCAAAAATTGAATATGGTCCAGATCCAGATATAGATAAATTTGGAACTCCAAGGCGTCTTGTAATTTTTATTAAAGGGGTTGCAGAAAAACAAAATGATGAAGTGAAGCAAGTTGTTGGTCCACCAAAAAAAGTGGCTTATGATCAAGCAGGTAAGCCAACTCCTGCTGCATTTGGATTTGCAAAAACTAATGGGGTTCAGGTAAAAGATCTTACAGTAATACAATTGGATAAAGGAGAATATGTTTGTATTACTAAGGAAATAAAGGGTAAAAAAACAATTGATTTACTTAAGAAAATTGTTCCGGCAATTATATCCAGATTAGATTTTTCAAAATCAATGCGATGGGAAGGAAATTTTAGATTTGCAAGACCAATAAGGTGGATATTGTGTATGTTTGGAACGCAAGTTGTCCATTTTGAAATTGCAAATGTCCAATCAAGCAATAAGACTTATGGCCACAGAGTATTAAGCCCTTCACAAATTAAAATTAAATCAGCAAAAGAATTTTTTAAAACAATACAAAAAAAATGGGTGGTCATAAAACAGGATGATAGAAAACAAGCGATTAAAGAACAGACACTTACCCTTTTGCATGAAAATATACCAATATCAAATTCAATATATCCCGAGCCGCAGTTAAATGAAGAATTATTAAAAGAAGTTTCTAATATGGTGGAATATCCGAGTGCAATTCTTGGAACATTTCCAGATGAATATTTGGTTTTGCCAAAAGAAATTTTAATTAATGTTATGGAGGAACAACAGAGATATTTTCCTGTAATGGATAAACAACAGGATAAATTATTACCATATTTTATTGTGGTAAGAGATGGTGATAAAAAATATTCAACTATAGTGAGTAAAGGTAATGAAAAAGTATTGGTTGCAAGATTAAAAGATGCACAATTTTTCTTTAATGAAGATAAAAAAACTTCCTTAGAAGCAAAAGTTGAAAAATTAAAAAAAGTTGTATGGCAGGAAAAATTAGGTACACTTCACGATAAAACTGAGCGGTTGAAGAAATTAGCAGATTATTTGGTAAAAAAATTTACTCTTAATGTAAAAACGTTTGAATTAACACAAAGGGCATCATATTTATGTAAAGCTGATTTAGTAACAGAAGTGGTAAAAGAATTTCCAAAATTACAGGGAGTAATGGGAAAAGAATATGCTCTGGTTTCTGGAGAATCAGATGAAGTTGCTCACGCTATATTTGAACATTATTTGCCAAGATACAATTCAGATATTTTACCTGTATCGTTAGAAGGGATTGTGTTATCAATAGCGGATAAAATAGATACTATTATTGGATGTTTTTATTTAGGATTAAAGCCAACAGGTTCTCAAGATCTTTATGGGTTAAGGCGTCAGGCAATAGGAATTATAAATATTTTATTGATTTGTAAATTAAATTTATCATTAAGTGATTTAGTTCTTGCAGCAAGAGTGACATATGATCAAACTCCTTCTTTTAATCTTCTTGGCAGTATGCTTCCAGAAAATTTAGTCCTTAATTTTTTGAAAGAACGTATAGAAGGAATTTTGTTGGAACAGGGGATACGATATGATGTTGCAAATGCAGTTTTATCCAATTTTGATAATCCACTTGATGCAAAACTGCGTGCTGATGCTCTTTCTGAACTACGCAAAGAAAAAGATTTTGAAAAGACTGTTACAGTATTTAGCCGAGTGATAAATATTTTGCCAGTAGAGAAAAAAAATAAAAGCTTTGGTCTTGACAAGGAATCTATAATAACTGTTGATGAAGCACGTTTTGAAAATGATGCAGAAAAACAACTTTATGCAATGTACAAAAAGATATCCAATACGATAAACGATTTGGTTGAAAAAAGAGAATATAAGCTCGCATTTGCTGAAATGCAAAAACTATGTCCATTTATAGACACTTTTTTTGATAAAGTTATGGTTATGGCAAAAGACACTAAAGTACGAGAAAACCGCTTATTTTTACTTAGAAAAATACATTTTATGCTAGGCAAAATTGCAGATTTTTCCAAACTCATTTTTCCATAAACAAGTAGTTCAATATGAAAAAATTAATACAATTTGGTGCAGGTAATATAGGGCGTGGATTTATAGCACAATTATTTACAGAATCCAGATATGAAGTTGTATTTGTTGATATAGATAAAAAAATAATTGATGCATTGAATAAAGAAAAAAAGTATACACTTGAAATATTGGGTAAGAAAAATAAAAAAATCAGTATTACAAATGTCCGAGCAGTTAATGGTACTGATATAGATGTAGTTGCCGGTGAAATACAAAATGCTGATATTATTGCTACAGCTGTTGGTGTAAATGTAATAAAAAGTGTATGTCCTGCTATAGCTGAAGGTATAAGATATCGTGCAGAAAACAAGATAGAATTACCTGTTAATATAATAATATGCGAAAATCTGCTTTCTGCAGGTAAAATACTGAAGGAATATATTAAATCATTATTAGAGAAAAAATATATTGGTTATCTTGATAAATATGTAGGATTTGTTGAGACTGTAATTGGCAGGATGATTCCAGTTTTGCCTGACACGATAAAGAAAAAGGATTTGCTGTATGTGAAAGCAGAGGAATATAGCATATTGCCTGTAGCCAAAAAAGGGTTTAAAGGTGAAATACCTGATGTGAAAAATATGATAGCTTGTGATAATTTTAAATTTTATGAAGAGAGAAAATTATTTATACATAATCTTGGTCATGCAGTATGTGCTTTTTTAGGATACTTTAAAAAATATAAATATGTATGGGAAGCTATTGCTGATAAAAATATCATAAGCGTAACTAAAAAAGCAATGAATGAATCCGGTGATGCCTTGAGGAAAAAATATAATCTTACAAAAAAAGAAATAGATGAATATATAAATGATTTATTGGTACGATTTTCAAATAAAAATTTAGGAGATACAATTGTAAGATTAGCAAGAGATCCTATAAGAAAATTAGGAAAAAATGACAGGTTAATAGGTTCTGCAAAATTAGCACTAAAATATGGTGTTAAACCGGAAAATATTTCTTTGGCTATTGCAGCAGCCTTGCATTATAATTATGAAAAAGATGAACACGCAGTAAAGTTAGCTAAAATTATTAAAACTTATGGTGTCCAATATGTGCTTACGAATATTTCTAAACTTAAATCAAAAGAAATTTTAACAAAAATGATAATTGAAAAATACAACAAAAAAGGAGATGTTTTATGAAAGCAATATTTGTTTTAATGGATTCATTGAATAGGAATTATCTTTCAATTTATGGCAATACCTGGGTAAAGACTCCTAATATTGAAAGATTTGCCAAGCGTTCACTAATTTTTACAAATCACTGGCTTGGTTCAGCACCGTGTATGCCTGCAAGACGAGATATGCTTACAGGTAGATTGAATTTTTTGGAACGAGGTTGGGGAGGATTTGAGCCTTATGATATACCTTTTCCAACATTGTTAAGAAAAGCTGGCATATTTACACATATGGAAACTGATCATTATCATTATTTTCATGTAGGTGGAGAAAACTATAATACTTGTTTTAATACATGGGCATTTCACAGAGGTCAGGAGCATGATGGTTATATTTCAAAAGTAAAATCTATTAAAGCTCCAAAACATCTTGGGCAATGGTGTGAACTATATACAAAAAATAAATCTTTATTCAAAACTGATGCGAATTATCCTACACCTCGAACATTTCAGGGTGCTGTTGAATGGCTTAAAAACAACAAAGATGCAGATGATTATTTTTTATGGGTTGAAGCATTTGATCCTCATGAACCATTTGATACTCCTGATGAAATCGTAGATTTATATAATGATACATGGAAAGGTGAACATTATGACTGGAGTGGGTATGAAGAAGTAAATGAACACAGTGAGGCAACAAAACATTTAAGAAAGAAATATGCAGCTACTTTAACTATGGCGGATAAATGGTTTGGCAAATTATTAGATGAAATAGAAAGGCAAAATGGATTTGAAGATACATTAATTATATTTACTACTGACCATGGTCATATGCTTGGTGAACACGGTTTAGCAGGTAAATCTAAGTGGTATGCATGGAACCAAATGGCACATATTCCTTTAATTGTGCATTTACCGAAAAGCAAATATGCAGGAGAAAAACGAAATCAATTATCACAAAATATAGATATTATGCCTACTATATTGGAATATTTTTCTGTTAAATTTAACAATCCAATAAATGGGTATTCTTTGATGAGTATTCTTAAAGATAATGTAGAGTCAAAAAGAAAAACAGCATTATATGGATGGTTTGGTCAAACAGTAAATATTACAGATGGAAAATATACCTATTTTCGTGCAGCAGCTAAGAAAGAGAATAAACCTCTATACCAATATTTTTTAACTCCTACAAAAATTTCACACCATGATTTACCATCAAAAGAATTTTTCAAAAAATGTGAATTAGGGAAATTTTTACCATATACAGATTTTCCTGTTTTGCGTTCAGAAGTAGAAAATAAACGCTCTTTGGACCAAGAATACTCAATTCTTTTTGATATAAAAAATGATTATGAGCAGTTAAATCCAATTTCAGATAGAAAAATAGAGAAAAAATATATAGAATTATTAGTAAAACATATGAAACAAGTTGATGCCCCACGTGAACAATTTAAAAGATTAGGGTTGTTATGAATAATAGAGATAATAAACCAAACATTTTAGTTTTTCTGACTGACCAACAAAGGTTTGATTCCTTAGGGTGTAATGGTAATTTTGTAATTAAAACACCAAACATTGATTCTTTGGCACAAACTGGTTTGAATTTTCAAAATGCTTATGTTTGTCAGCCACTTTGCGTGCCTCAAAGATGTTCTATGATAACTGGATTGTATCCTTCTGTTCATGGAAATACTGATAACGGGGTTCCTTTATCAAAAAATTTTCCTGTATACCCGGAACTTTTACGAAAAAGTGGGTATCAAACTTTTGCAAGTGGCAAGATGCATTTTGCACCTATAAGCAGAGGGTTTGATATGCCAGTATATGAGCCCGGTGAAATTCCCCAAAAATATCCATACTATGGTTTTGAAAAAATAAATTTTGTGGAAGGGGAAAAATCACAATATCTAAAAATGATTAAGAAAAAGCGTCCTGACCTTTGGAAATCTGCAAATCATTATCCAACTTCGTATAAATCTGATATGCCATTTCAGACGTATAGTAGTCCTATTCCTGAAGAATTACATCGTTCTACATGGACAGCAGATAATTCAATTAAATTTTTAGAAAAACGTAACAAGAATAAACCTTTTTTACTGCATTGTTCATTTTGGGATCCACACCATCCTTTTGATCCGCCAGTGCCGTATGATAAAATGTATGACCCAAAGGATATACCCAATCCTATTTTTATGGACGAGAAGGAATTTAAAAACTTACCTAAACATTTTTTAAAAACTTATAAAACTGAATATACTATAAAAACTGGTATAGGGCGGTATAAAAGTTTTCAGAAACATACAATAAATGACTGGAAAAAAATGATAGCACATTATTATGGAATGATTTCATTGATTGATAAAAACGTAGGAAGAGTGATTAATTATTTGAAAGAAAATCAATTGCTTGAGAATACTGCAATATTTTTTGTATCTGACCATGGTGAATTATTAGGTGATCATGGTCTTGCAACCAAAGGCCCATTTTATTACGAATCTTTAATTAAAGTGCCGTTTATTTTTTCGTATCCTAAAAAGTTTTCAAAAGCTAAAAAAGTTGATTCGCTAATTATGTCGTATGATATTATGCCTACGATTTGTGACTTAGCAAAAATTTCAAAACCAAAAATTACAGCAAAAAGTTTAATTCCTTTACTATCAGGTGATGAAAATCCTCGTGATGCTATAATGGTAGAAGGTTTTAATAAATTTCAGAATAGAACAGTTATCTATAATGGTTGTAAGATGAATTTTTATCCAACAACAAATGAAGGAGAAATATATAATCTTATAGATGATTCTATGGAAACGAATAATCTCTGGAATAAAGATTTTAAATTAAGAGATATGTTAATGCAAAAATTGGTTTCACTTATGATTGAAGCAGAAAAACCAAGAGAAAATGCTATAGGAATATGGTAAAAGGAGGAAAATTGTGAAAGTTAAAAGAGCTCTAATAAGTGTTTCAGATAAAACAGGCATAATAGAATTTGCTCAAAGTCTTGAATTATTTGGTGTGGAAATTTTGTCTACAGGTGGAACTGCTAAAGCTTTAAAAGATGCAGGTTTAAAAGTTACTGATGTTTCTGAAGTTACAGGTTTTCCTGAAATGATGGATGGAAGAGTTAAAACGCTTCATCCTAAAATACATGGTGCATTGCTTGCATTGCGTAGAAATGAAGAACATATAAATCAGTTAAAAAAACATAATATAATACCTATAGATATGGTGGTGGTTAATTTGTATCCATTTGCAAAAACTATTGCAAAATCAGATGTTACACTGGAAGAAACAATTGAAAATATTGATATAGGTGGTCCATCAATGCTTCGTTCAGCTTCAAAGAATTTTGAGGATGTAGTAGTTGTGGTTAATCCAAATAAGTATAAAGAAATTATTAGTGAGCTTAAAACGAATAATTGTGAAATAAGCTATAATACAAAAAGAGAATTAATGGTTGAAGCATTTGAACATACTGCAGCTTATGATACGATGATATACAATCATTTTAGCAAATTATTTAAGAAAGATGATGCAAAATTCCCTAAAATTTTAGATGTAAAATTTGAAAAAGTTCAGGATTTAAGATATGGTGAGAATCCTCATCAGTTGGCTGCTTTTTATAAATATAAAGAGCTGAATATATCTGAACCTTGTATTAGTTCAGCAGTGCAATTACATGGCAAAGAACTATCTTTTAATAATATACTTGATGCAAATTCATCAATTGAGATTATAAAAGAATTTGATATGCCTGCTGCTACTATTATTAAACATACAAATCCCTGTGGAACTGCTTGTGCTGATAATATAGACGAAGCATACAGACGTGCTTATGATGCGGATTCTTTATCTGCATTTGGAGGGATAATTACTTTAAATAGAAAATTATCCAAGAAAATAGCAGAGCATATTAGTTCTAAATTTATAGAGATTATTATTGCTCCGGATTATGATACAGATGCATTGGAAATTCTACAGAAGAAAAAAGATATCAGGATTTTGAAAATTGCCGGGCTTGAAAGTAAAAGCAAAACAGTTTTAGGGTTTGATATAAAAAAAGTTGTTGGAGGTGTGCTTGTGCAGGATAGAGATGTAATGGATATTGATATTTCCAGTCTTAAGGTTGTAACAAAAAAAACACCTACAAAAGCTGAATTAGAAGATTTATTTTTTGCATGGAAAGTGGTTAAGCATGTAAAAAGCAATGCAATAGTAGTGGCGAAAAATAAACAAACTTTGGGAATTGGTGCAGGTCAGATGAATAGAGTTGGTTCAGTAAAAATTGCCTGTGAACAAGCTGGAGATAAAGCAAAAGGTTCTTGTTTAGCATCAGACGGACTTTTCCCTAAAGCCGACAATATAGAAGTTGCAGCCAAATTTTCTATAACCAGTATAATACAGCCAGGCGGTGCCAAAGAAGATGAAAACGTTATATCAATGGCAGATAAACATAATATTGCAATGGTTTTTACAGGCATGAGGCATTTTAAACACTGAGTTTGATTTTTCTTGCAGCATTTCCTTTTGTACAAATTCCATAAAAAAGTTTATACACAGTAATTTTGTTTTATGATATACTATAATATCTATGAAAATTAATATCAAAGGTATTCCCAAAAAAGAGTTAGAAGAGAAAATTGTTTCTCTTGGCGGAAAAAAATATAATGCTGTTCAGATAATGCAGTGGTTATATAAAAGGAATATATATAATTTTTCTGAGATGACCAATCTTTCAAAGAATTTGAAAGAAATGTTAAATGAGCATTGTTGTGTGAATGAACTTAAAATAGTTAGCAAAAAAATTTCTTCAATAGATAAAACAACAAAATATTTGCTGGAATGCGAAGATAAAGAAAAAATTGAATGTGTATTATTATTTCATTCTGCCAGAAATACACTTTGTGTGTCTAGTCAGGTAGGATGTAAATTTGGTTGTATTTTTTGTGCAACTGGGTTAAGTGGTTTTAAAAGGAATCTTACTTGTGCAGAAATTCTTGACCAGTTAATTCTTGTGCAAAGAGATTCTAAAGTTCAAATAAATAATATTGTATTTATGGGAATGGGTGAGCCATTGGAAAATTACACAGAAACATTAAATGCAATATCTATATTAATGGCTCCAGAAGCTTTTAATATTGGACCACGCAAAATTACAATATCTACTGTTGGTTTTGTTCCGGGCATTGAAAAATTAATAAAAGAGAAAATACCATTAAATCTATCGGTTTCTTTGCATTCTGTAGATGACATTATAAGAAGTGAACTTATGCCTGTGAATAACAAATATCCGTTGGGGAAGCTTTTACCTCTTGTTAAAACATATCCTAAAATAACTGGTGGTAAGCTTACCTTTGAATATACTTTAATTGATAAAGTTAATGATTCATTTAAAGAGATAAAGAAATTAGCTTCCTTAACAGGAGACATTAAATGCAAGGTTAATCTTATTCCATTTAATTGTGTTTCTGGAGTAGAGTATAAGAAAGTTAAGATTGAGCAGGTTGAAAAATGGAAGAAAGTATTAGAAAATAATAAAATAACTGTAACTGTAAGGCATGAAAAAGGTAGTGATATATGTGCTGCTTGTGGCCAGCTTAGAGCGTTAAATCTATGAAAAAAATTTTATTGTCTATATTTTTTTTATTTATAGTATTTATAACTGCTTATGTATCAATGAAATTGGTAATTCGTGGTAGTGAAGTAATAATACCTTCAATAAAAGGTTTGTCTATAGAGCAGGCAAAGACTTTATGTGAAAGCAAAGGACTTTCAATAAAAGAAGATGAAAGAAGATATGATGAATCAATTCCAGCAAATCATATAGTTTCTCAGGAACCATCTGAAGGTGAACGTGTAAAAAAAGGAAGAGTTATTTCTGTGGTTGTAAGTGAAGGTTCAAAAACAGTTTATATGCCTGATATAACATCACGTCCTTTAAGACAGGCAAATTTAATTATGGAACAATGTGGGCTTAAAACCGGTATGCTTGCAAGTGTGTTTAGCTATGAAAAAGGCAAGGACGAAATAATAGCTCAGTCACCAGTTGCAGGTTCGCTTATTAAACGTGGGTCTGCTGTGAATTTGTTGATTTCAAATGGTCAAGCGGATATGTGGTATTGTATGCCAAGTTTTATTGGTAAAAAGATAAATGAAGTAAAGTCAAATTTGCGCAAAGCAAAAATTGCCTACAAAATAATTATAGCTGATACTGCAGAAGGAAGTGAAGATGTAATAATGAATCAAAATCCGCCAGCTAATTCTCCTGTTAAGCAAGAAGATATAATAGAACTCACCATTTTTTCAAATGGATATAAAGAAAATACTTTTCGCTATGCAAATATATTTTTTATAGTTCCAGGCGAAGCTGATAAAACAGAGAAACGAGTTAAAATAATTATAATTGATGATAGTGGAACAAAAGAAGTTTTTAATAATATGTGTAAACAGGCTGAAAAAATTGAAATTGGTGTTCAGGTTAAAGGAGAAGCAATCGCAAATATATATATAAATAATAGTATAGTGGAGGAACGTAAACTATGACCAAAGGGAATTCGCCTAGGCGAATGAAAATAAAAATCTCGCCGTCAATATTAGCTGCAAATTTTTCCTGTCTTTTGAAAGATATTATAAAAGTGGAAAAAGCAGGTGCTGATTTTTTGCATATAGATGTAATGGATGGGAATTTTGTGCCTAATATTACAATAGGCCAGCCTGTAATTAAAGCTTTGAGGGGTAAATGTAAATTGCCATTTGATGTTCATTTAATGATAAATGATCCGGATAGATATATAGAAGATTTCAAAAATGCAGGTAGCTCAATATTAACAGTCCATGTTGAAGTCTGTAAACATTTGAATAAAACTATACAGCATATCAAAAATTGTGGGATGAAAGCTGGTGTAGCATTAAATCCTGCAACTCCTTTGTATTTAATAGAAGATATATTGTCTGAAGTAGATATTGTTTTAATAATGACAGTTAATCCTGGTTTTGGTGGACAAAAATTTATACATAATTGTTTAAATAAAATAAAAACCCTGCGTTCCAAAATTGTTAAGAACCATTTAAATGTTGATATAGAAGTAGATGGTGGGATAAATGCCCAAACATCATTGGAAGTTATTAAGGCTGGTGCTAATATTCTTGTGGCAGGAGTTGCAATATTTCACGAGAAAGATATAGTCAAAGCAATCCAAAATATCAGGCATTCTATATAAAATCGAAATGGAAGAATCTCTTAAAGCATTACCATTTTTCTCTGGCTTAGAAAACAAGGATTTAAAAGCAATTCTTTCTGTAGGCAAAGAGTTAAAAATTGATAAAGGCGAAATTGTATTTTCAGAGGGTGAATTATGTAGGGGAATATATATTGTAAAAAAAGGCGAGCTGAAATTATACAAATTATCAGAAGAAGGTAAAGAATATATATTGCATTTTGTTAATGATGGTGAAATATTTGGTGGAGCACCTATTTTTTTAGAAGATGGTAAATATCCTGCTTATGCAGAGGCAAAGAAGGATTCTATAGTAATTTTTATTTCAAAATCAGGTTTGCTAAGAATTTTAGCAGAAAATTCTAATATAACATTTAAAGTGTTGCATACTTTTTCAAAGTATCTTGATTTGCTTGTGGAAAAAATAGGTCAGCTTTCCTTAATGGATGTTTCAAAACGGCTTGCGCAGTTTTTGCTGAAATTGGCAAATGAAAATAAAACAAATATAATTGAGCTTAAATTATCTCAACAGGATATTGCATCTAAATTGGGTACTGTCCGTGAGGTTATTTCCAGAGCATTAAAGCAATTACAAAAAAAAAATCTAATCAAAATTCAGGGCAAAAAAATCTCTATACTCTTCAAAGAAAAACCAAAAGAATTTTAAAAGTAGTGACTTAAATCACATACAAATATTTCAATATCTAGTATATTTTAAATAGAAAGAAGGTTGGATGATATGGAAAAATATTTGAACACACCAATAAAAGAAGTTATCACGAGGTTTACTGAAGTTGGAACAATATTGGAACAATTTAATATTGGATGTGTTCCTTGTAGTGTTGGTTCCTGCCTTTTAAAAGATGTTGTAAATATACATAATCTTCCTGATGCTCAAAAAATAGATTTAATGTATTTAATAGAAAAGAACATTTATCCAGATAGAAAAATCAAAAAACCCAAAATTAAACCATGTGCTAAAAAAATAGACAATAAAGAAATTAAATATTCGCCTCCAATAAAAAGATTAGTAGATGAACATATTTTGATAAAAAAATTATTGGCACTTATACCATATATAATGGAGATTTTAGATGTCAAAACTAAATCTGGCAGAGAGTTAATTGTAAATATAGTTGATTTTATACGTTCTTATGCGGACAAATTTCATCATGCAAAAGAAGAGGATATTCTATTTAAATATGTAGATAACAATCTTGATATTATTAATACGATGCTTGAAGATCATAAAGCAGGTAGATTTCATGTTAAATCAATAGTAGATGCCCTTACAAAGGGCGATAAAAATGCAATTATTAAGCATCTTATGGAATATAAGAAACTTCTAACACAACATATAAAGAAAGAAGACGAAATATTATATCCATGGATTGATAGAGGACTTTTGATAACACAAGTTGGTGAAATATTCTCTAAATTTAATGAAGCAGAAAAGAATATAGGAGAAAAAGCAGCGAAAAAATACAAGAAATTTATTGAGGATTTAGAAAATTACACTAATAAATGTGTAGTTAAAGGTAGACGTTTGCTTAGGCGAACGACTACAAAAGGAGGTAGATTAAAATGAGTGCGTCAAATTGCGGTTGTCCCGGTGCAAAAATGCAGGATTTCAGGGAAAAGGAAAGTGAAGTCAAAGATGAGATAGGTAAGAGAGCATCGCAACTTAGGCAATGGCCTATTCAGTTGCATTTGGTTTCTCCACAGGCTCCATATTTTCAAAAAGCTGATGTACTTATATCAGCAGATTGTGTAGGATATGCTCTTGGGGATTTTCATAAAGATTATTTAAAAGGCAAGACTATTGCTATTGCTTGTCCAAAATTAGATGAAGGACAGGAGAGCTATGTAGAGAAAATAAAATCTCTTATAGAAGATGCGCAGGTGAATACGATTACAATAATGACTATGGAGGTTCCTTGTTGTGCTGGTTTAGTGGCTATTGCACAAGAATCTCTTGCTTTGAGTAAACGCAAAATTCCAGTTAAATCTATAGTCGTTGGTATTAAAGGTGATATTCTTTCAGAAGACTGGGTATCTTAAAAGGTGAGGTAATATGGCTGATATTGTTAAGATAAATAAAGATATGATGATAGGTGAGGTGCTTACCAAATATCCTCAGACAAAAAGTGTTATTGAAAAATATTTTGGAGGAGGATGTTTTACTTGTGCTGGAATAAATATGGAGTCATTAAGTTTCGGCGCAATGATGCACAATGTTGAACCAGAGACTCTTGTTAATGAATTAAATGCGGCTATTACAAAGGGAAATTAACTATAATTATGGAATGGGAAACTGACGCTTTTGCGAGAATTAAAAAAGTACCTGTATTTGTAAGAAGTTTGGCTAAGAAAAAAGTGGAAGAATATGTTGTTTCTAAAGATAGAATAAGAGTAACAGAAAATGATGTAGATGAAGTAAAGAAACTTATATTTTTAAAAGTAGGTATAGATACAGAAAAATTAGTATCTTTAATGCAAAAACCTTTTAATAGTGAATGTGAAACGCAAATTGTTGCGGATAAATCTAAACTATATGAAATAACAGGATGCAATGATAAGCATTTATGCCCTTTGTCTTTGGCGGATTCTAGAAATTTGATTGTCAAATTACAGGCTAAACTTGATGAAATGAAAACTACAGACATTTTGATTGATAAAATAGATGGACCTGTATTGTATCATCATACATTTAGAGTTTCTATATCAGAATGTCCTAATGCTTGTTCTCAGCCACAGATAAAAGATTTTGGCGTTATAGCACAAGTATTTCCAGAAGCGATAGATGGTAAATGTATAAATTGCAAACTTTGTATTGAAGAATGCAAAGAAAATGCTATAAACATAAAAGATGACATTTTGCCTATAATTGATTATTCTAAATGTGTTGGATGTTTTGCGTGTATAAAAGTTTGTCCTGTGTGTGCATTAGTTACTAAAAAAAGAAGTTATTCTGTGTTTATTGGAGGAAAACTTGGAAGGCATCCACAATTTGCAATTAAATTATTTGATACTATTGATGAAAATGATGTTGTCCAATCTTTAGAGATATGTTTAAAGTTGTATATACAAGAATCAAAAAACAATGAACGATTTGGTTCTTTTGTCCATAGAATAGGAAGAGAATCATTTTAAAAACAATTTTACCCCCTTTATTAAAGGGGGGTAGGGGGGAATTAATTATGAGCAAAGCGACAATATTATTTATAAAAGCATCAATTATTTATTTTTTACTTGCTGCAGTTTTGGGTGTTGTTATGGGAATATGGCATTATAATGGAATTGTTATAGATGCTTTGTTGTTTACACATGTGCATTTTGGGTTGCTTGGTTGGATGACTATGATGGTATATGGTGTTGGTTATCATATATTGCCGAGGTTTAACGGAACTCCTCTTTATTCTCCTAAAATGGCAGATATTCAGTTTTGGCTTGCAAATATTGGCTTAATTGGAATGGGTGTTTTGTGGCCAATATTGAAAATATCACAAGACGACTTTGGGCAATTATTATTAATTATATCTTATATAATCGAAGGTATTTCAGTACTACTTTTTGTCTATAATATGTTTCGTACAATGAATCAGAAAGCAAAGTGAATTTGTCCTGAACTTGTTTCAGTATATAATAATTATGGAAGTCAAACTTTTAACACATACACCAGAACCAGAAAGAATTACAGTTGCTGCTGCTTTGTTATGCTATCAAAAAGGAACACCACAAGAGGCTTATGAAAAAGCAGGGAGCGAAAAACTAAAAAATAGGTTGTTTAACGAATTAGTTAAACAGGGGCATGGTTCAGTTTTGGAGCATGCGAATTTTACATTTGGAATAAGTGGTATGTCAAGATCCTGTTCTCATCAATTGGTTAGGCATAGAATGGGTGCTTTTAATCAGCAAAGTCAAAGATATGTCCATGTTGGTGATTATGACTATTTTGTTATACCTCCATCTTTGGATGAAGAAAAATTCAAAGATATTGTTAAACAAATTGTAGACTATTATAATAATGAGGTTAAAAATTTGAAAGATAAAGGTAAATCATTAGAACAATCTCAGGAAGATGCAAGGTTTATCATTCCAAATGCAGGCAAAACAAATGTTATATGGACAACTAATTTGCGTAATCTAATACATGTATCTCACTATAGATTATGTAATCGTTCTCAATGGGAAATCAGAAAACTTATGAGTTTGGTAAAAAAAGAAATGCAAAATAAATTCCCAATTATTGCCCAATATCTTACACCTAAATGCGATTTTTATTTGTATTGTGATGAAGGCCAAAGAACCTGTGGAAGAGCACTAACTAAAGAAAAAATCGCTTCCCTAATTAAAAAAGGGTAAACTCTACCTATTTTTTACTTGACGATATTTTGTTTATAAACTATCATTGTATGAATCTAAAAATTAACATTTCATTAGGGGGTGATAAATTTGGCAGTAATGATACGTTTGAAAAGGATTGGAACTACTAAAAAGCCATTTTACAGAATAGTGGTGAATGATAAACGTAAAAAACTTGCTGGAAGAGTTCTGGAAGTACTTGGGACTTATAAACCAGCAGAAACGATTAATAAATTCAAATTAAATGAAGAAAGAAGTATATACTGGCTTGGGCAGGGTGCACAGCCTTCAGATACTGTAAAGTCTTTTCTTTTAAAATCTGGTATATTTTCTAAGTTTTTGTTAGGTAAGAAAAAGCCCGTATTAGGATAAAATTCAGAGGGATAAAGATATTTTATGCTAAAAAATTTAGTTGAATATGTTGTGAAATCCTTAGTTTGTTTCCCTGAACAGGTAGTTGTTAATGCTCTTGAAGGGGAGAAAACTACAATAATAGAGCTAAAAGTTGCGCAGGAAGATATGGGAAGAGTTATTGGAAAAGAAGGGCATATAATAAAAGCACTTCGTATATTAGCAGGCGCATCAGCATCAAAATTGTACAAAAAAGTTGTGATTGAAATTCTCAAGTAGATGCAAATAGATATTCTCACGCTTTTTCCTGATATTTTTAAAAATACATTAGAATATAGTATAATAAAAAAAGCTTGTGAAAAAGGTATAGTTAAGATAAAAATACATAACATAAGAGATTATACTTATGATAAACACAAAACTGCGGATGATTGTCCTTATGGTGGAGGAGAAGGCATGGTTCTTAAGCCTGAACCTATTTTTGAAGCTATTTCTTGTTTGTTGACAAAAGATAAAATGAGTAAGAAACAATTTCAATTAAAATTAAAGGATAGCGATAGAATAATAGTTCTTTCCCCATCCGGGAAAAAGTTTACACAAAGCCAAGCATTGGAATTATCTAAAAAGAAACATTTAATGTTTATTTGTGGTCATTATGAGGAAGTAGACGAAAGGGTCAGAAAGTTTTTAGCAACAGATGATGTTTCTATTGGTGATTATATTTTAAGTGGTGGAGAATTTGCTTGTATGGTAGTTATTGATGCTATTGTAAGATTATTACCAAATGCTGTGGGTAATGAAAAGTCAATTCTAAATGAATCTTTTTCTCAGGATTTATTGGATTATCCACAATATACCAGACCAGATGAATATTTAGGATTGAAAGTACCTGAGGTATTATTATCAGGTAATCATGAAAAGATAAAAAAATGGAGGAGGCAGGAACAAATTAAAAAAACATTAATTAACAGACCTGATTTATTAGAGCAGGCAAATCTTTCGAAAGAAGATAAAGAATTATTGAAAGAAATCAAAAAGGAAGGATGATAAATATGGAACAGCAAAAAACAGAACACGCACGAATTGAAAAATTTTTTCCGGGAGATCAAGTTAGAGTATATTTAAAAGTAAGTGAAAGTGGTAAAGAACACATTCAGGTTTTTGAGGGTATAGTAATATCGCGTAAAGGTAGTGGAACAAATGAGAGTTTTACAGTGCGGAAGGTTTCTTATGGAGTTGGCGTAGAAAAAGTATTACCTTTGTATTCCCCGTCTATAGATAAAATTAAAGTTTTAAAACATGGGAAAGTCAAAAGGGCAAAATTATACTATCTCCGTGGAAAATCAGAAAGAGAGGGTAGAATTGATGAAAGAAAACGCGAGGTGCAAGTTGGGAGCCAAGGGGGAGGAGATAGCAACTGATTTTTTAAAACAAAATGGATATAAAATTCTTGCCAGAAATTACAAATCAAATAGAGGTGAAATAGATATTATTGCAGAGGATAAAAACACAATTACTTTTGTAGAAGTGAAAACACGTAAAAACAATAATTTTTCCTATCCACAAGAAGCTGTAGATGTATTTAAGCAGCAGCATATTAAAAAAACAGCCTTAGAGTATCTTGTCAAAAACAAACTTACTGATAGTTCCTGTAGGTTTGATGTAATTGCAATTTCTGAAGAAAACAATATTGAGTTTATAAAAAATGCGTTTTAAATATCTTGAAATATTAGGCAGGGGTATTTTAGATTACCTTGAAGAAGCGGGTAAGCTTTCAAAACTTCTGGGACAGGTATTTTATTGGATATGGCGTAAGCCGTCTGAATGGAAAAATACTATGTATCAGATGGTGCAAATAGGTGTAAATTCTATTCCTGTTGTGGCATTGACATCTGTTTCTACAGGAATGGTATTGGCATTGCAAACAGGAGTTACATTAGAAAGAAAAATGGCTGGCTCAACGCAATTTATTGGTGGAATGGTTTCTATATCACTATGCAGAGAATTAGGTCCTGTGCTTACTGCTATTATAGTTGCAGGAAGAATAGGTTCGGCAATTGCTGCAGAAATTGGGACAATGAGAGTTACAGAGCAAATAGATGCATTAGAGACAATGGCAGCAAATCCAGTAAAATATTTAGCAGTTCCAAGATTCTTGGCATGCTTGCTTATGTTACCATTACTTACAATTTTCGCTGATTTTATAGGAATTTTAGGAGGATTTTTAATAAGTTATACTAAATTAGATACAAGTACTGTAAGTTATGTTGAGAGTGTAATTTTATATTTAGATCTACGTGATGTTGTTAATGGTCTTTTGAAAACAGGTGTATTTGCTATTATAATTGCTATAGTAGGATGTCATAAGGGTTTTATAACTACAGGTGGGGCCGAAGGTGTTGGAAAATCAACAACAGATTCAGTTGTATTAGCATCAATATTAATACTAATATCCGACTTTATTCTAACCGCATTATTGTGGTGATATAATATGAAAAAACAAAAGTCTTTTTGTGTAAGAAAGGAGGGTATAAAAAATGTCTACTCTACATAAAAAACTAGTCTTTCTTGAACCAAGAAAAATTGGATTTGAAACATATGAGGGGAGAAAGAAAATAAAACCTAATGAAATAAAAGTAAAAACATTGTTTTCAGAAATAAGCCATGGAACTGAAATGGCAGGATATAGGGGAGAAGCCCCTTTTTTAAACAAACAATTTGATAAGTTGAATAGACTTTTTATTAAATCGGAAAAGCCTGATTGGAAATATCCTATGGAGAGTGGTTATGCAAATGTAGGAGTAGTAACTGAAGTAGGTAGAGAAGTTAAAAATATTTCAAAAGGTGATAAAGTTTTTGCGTATGTATCTCACAGAACAGATTATATAATTGAAGAAAATAATGTGATAAAGCTACCTGAAAATATTTCATCTGAATATGGTATTTTTACAGCATTATTAACAATATCGTTTAACGGAATACTTGATGCACAGATAAACTTAGGAGAAACAATCGCGATTTTTGGCTTAGGAGTAATCGGATAGATGTTATGTCAGTTAGCTAAAATGTCAGGTGCTGCTTGTGTTATTGGTATAGATTTAATTGAGAAACGGTTGAATTTAGCTAAAAAATTAGGTGTTGATGTAATACTTAATCCAAAAAAATGTGAGGATATAGCAATGGAAATAAGAAAACTGACCAATAATCGTGGTGCGGATGTGGCTATTGAAGTAAGTGGTAATTATAAAGCATTAAATGAAGCAATTCGTAGTGTTGCTCCACAGTCAACAGTAATAAGTATGTCGTTTTATCAAGGTGAATCTAAACAGATTTATTTAGGTGAAGAGTTTCATCATAACTGGATAAATATCAAATGTTCACAGGCAGGTATGATAAATCGTGTTTTAAGTCCGAGATGGAATTTTGCAAGGAGAACTGAGACAGTATTAAAACTTTTTCCAAAAATGAAATTAGACAAATTAATCAGTCATGTGTATGATTTTACTGATGCTAGTAAAGCTTATGAATTAATAGATAAACATCCAGAAGAAGTTATGGGAATTGTACTTAAGTATTAATATGGAAAAGAAAGCAATTAGATTGGCTTTTTTGGGATGCGGTTATAATTTGCAGCATATGAATGTAATTAAAGATTTTTCAGGTGTAAAAATTGTGGGTGTTTACAGCCGTGATATTAAGAACGCAAAAGCAGTAACTGAGAAATTTGGTGGAAATGCATACGATGATTACAAAAAGATGCTTGAAGTAGAAAAAATTGATGCTGCTTATGTTTGTTTTCCACCTCATGCACACGGCTTAGTTGAGACAGAATGTATAAAACGAAAAATCCATTTGTTTATAGAAAAACCTGTAGCGCTTGATATGTTGATTGCAGAAGATATTATGAAAAAAGCAGAAGAAAAAAATGTTTTTCTTTTTGCAGCATATAAATTCAGATATAGTCTTTTAGTTCAAAAATTAAGGACGATATTGAAAAAAGAACAGACTTCTTTTTTTGATGGTTACTTTAATATGCCTGAAGTTGTAAAAAAAGAATGGTGGCAAAGAAAAGATATGTCAGGCGGACAGATTGTTGAACAGGCAACACATATTGTTGATCTTATAAGATTATTTTTTGGTGAAATTCAGGATAAAAATATTGTTACTGCCAAAATCAGATACAAGGAACTGGATATTCCGGATTCGTCTGCAATGCTTTTGAAAACTGATTCCGGTGTAATAGGATGTATGCACACAAGTTTTGCAACACCTGTTTTGGAAGCAGGATTTAAAATTATAACAGGAACCAAAGAAATATCTCTCTTGGTTTGTCCTGGAATTAAATTAATAATTAAAGAAAAAGGCAAAGAATTTATATTACAGGAAGACGAAAATTTGTGTTTAATTAATGAATCAAAAGTTTTTTTAGATGCGGTAAAAATGAAAAACAATGTTAGGATAAAAGACTCTTATAAAGAAGCGATTCTTACTTTAAAAGCCACATTATAAAGAAATATTTATGCGTATAGAAAGTAGTAACATTCAGAAATCTGTTGAAATTCGTGCATCTAAAGGAATTTATGAAAAATCTGGAATAAATTTTACCAAACCACTGGCTATGACTAAAAAAGAATCTAAATACATAATGTCTTTACTGGAAAAATATGCACCAGATACTGAAAATAAAAAATTACGGCTTGAAGTTTTAAATGTACTTGATAGAAAACTTATCTTTTTCTTTGGCAATAGTTTATCTGATATAGGTTATTTCTACCAAGAGATGATGAAGAAAGTCCTTTTGGAAATAGAAGAATACAAGGTTAAAAAAGGATTAGTAATTTGGCAAACGTATGGTCATGGATTTATTGTAAAATGTCCTGAGATAATATTTGGATTTGATATCATCAGTGGCATAGATAAAATATGTATATCGTCATCTTTGAGAAATAGTATTTGTCAGAATCTCGAAACTTTATTTGTTTCTCATGTTCACTACGACCATATGGATATAAATATAATTAAAAAAATGATTTCTCTGGGCAAAACGGTTTTTCTTTCATCAGATATATACGAGTCACTGTCCAGATTTAAGAATTGTTATGAATTGCCAGTTGCAATAAAAGAATCCATTGCTACATTAAATGAAAGTATAGAAGTAAAATTTTTTGCTGGGCATCAAAATCCTTATTGTTCAAACACAAGTTATTATATCAAAACAAGGGATGGAATTAGCATACTTCATATGGGAGATCAAAATGATCCAAATGAAATTTTGTCTTGGGTAAAAAAACTCGCTCCTGTAGATGTTCTCTTATTTAATGCAACATCAACATCAATGATTGAAATAATTGATGAAATAAAACCCAGAAATCTAATTCTGGGACATTTATATGAATATGGTCATCCATTAAGAGGTTTTTCATTGATTCCTGGATGTTATAAAGAAGCAATTAAACTTTTTGCAAAACATAAACCAATAATTATGACATGGGGCGAATGTTTAAGGATTTTACCCTCTCATTAATAGTATATTAATGACAATCTGCATATTTTTTTTATTAAACTAAAACTTATAAATTTATCAGTTATTACAGCTTCATTTTCACTTTTTAGTATTGCTGTAACTCTATTTGTGCCTTCTCGTTACCGATAATTGTAATGAATCAGTAAAGGGCGGTGAATTGGTAGTCGCAAACTTTAGTTTGCGGTAAATAACGCAGGCTAAAGCCTGCGACTACTTTATTATTCCGTATTTCACTGACCCATTACCGATAATCTCTAAAATAAGTAGATAAAAATAAGGTAATATAGTATAATAAAAAACTATGGATAAACTAAAGAATAATACTAATACTGAGAAAAATGTGGAATTAAGGCGCGATGTAACAGTCTGGGGCTCTTTTATGTGGGGTTTTGCAGATGTAGGAGCTAATGTTTGTGTAGCTTTAGGTCTTGTTATTGCTGCTACTCAAGGTGTTGCTCCACTGGCATTTGCATTAGCAGGAATTGTTTATATAATGATAGGATTGGCTTATACAGAACTTGCTTCTGCATATCCTGTAGCTGGTGGTGGGCAATATTTTGCATTAAGAGGATTAGGAGATTTCTGGGGTTTTGTATCTGGTGCTGCGCTTTTACTTGATTATACAATAGATATTGCATTATTCGCTGTTGCTTGCGCAGGGTATATAAACTTCTTTTTTCCATATATTCAACAATTTAAAATAACTATAGGTCCATTTGTTAATATAAATCCGTTGTGGTGTTTGGAATCAGTAGTATTAATAGGATTTTTAATATGGCTTAATATAAGAGGTGTACGTGAATCATCGTTTTTAAATGAAATGTTTGGAGTAATTGAAATACTATCCGAATCTGCTCTTATAATTATGGGGTTTGTTTTTGCATGGAAACCAGAATTTTTTATTCATCAGTGGGCAAAAGAAATACCTACAATGCATAATTTTATGTATGGGTCATCACTTGCTATTATTTCTTTTGTAGGTTTAGAGTCAATTTCACAAGCTGCTCAGGAAACAAGAAGGCCTGCAACTATAATTCCTCGTACTTCTATTACCCTCATATTTAGCGTTTTTATTTTTGCAATAGCTTTTTCAACACTTGGTCTTGGGATGTTGCCATGGCAGACAATTGCAGCGCATGAAGGAGATCCTCTTGCAGTTTTAGGAACTGCTATTCCATATATCGGGTATATTGCCGGTCCATTTGCAGCAATTTTGAGTGCAATAATGCTTTTAATTTCGGCTAATACAGGTGTAATGGGTGCTTCACGGCTTACTTTTTGTATGAGTCAGTTTAAGCTTATCCCAAGCTGGTTTAATAAAATTCATCAGATTTTTAGAACGCCAGCTCGAACAATAGTAATATTTTCAACAGTGGGTATTTTAGAAACTGTACTTGCGTTTTTAACTCCACGTGCAATGGATACATTAGCCAATATGTATGCATTTGGTGCAACTCTTGGATATACTCTTGTTTTTATTTCACTTATAAAATTAAGGTTTTCTGATCCTTATACACCAAGACCATATAAAATGCCATTAAATATAAAAATAAAGTATAAAAAGAATACAATAGAAATTCCAATACTTGGAATTATTGGTATGTGTGGTGTAGCAATAATTCTTGTTGAAGTTATTCTTACACATGAAATTGGTAGAATAGCTGGGCCTGCATGGGTGTTACTCTGTTTTATATTTTATGTATGGTATAGAATGAAATCCGGCCAACCTGTATTTAAAAGTGCAAAAAAAGATTGGGAGTCTGAACAAAAAGAAGTTTTGAAATCTGCTGAAGAATTTGATTTGTTAGAGCAATATGAATATGCACTTCTTGAGCGGGACAAAACAGAGGGTAAAAAAGATGAAGCTAAATAAATTTTCAGAAAGATTTAAAATAATAAATACTTTTATAATGATACCATTGGGTGCTATAATAATATACAGAGCTTCTAAAGTTAATACATCTATACTTGTACCTATAGTTGGTATGCTTTTTATAGGTTTTGGAATTTATAGAGCGAACTTTATTTTTAAATATTTAAAATCACAAAAATTACAAAAATGAATACTGTTATTGTTCATACAGAAGGTATTATATTAACGGTAGTTTTTACAATAGCTATGGGAAGTCTTTTGTGGTGGATGCTTAATGTTCCTCCGCTTATTCCTGCTGCTGCTGCTAAGGCAAGACGTGGAATTGGGTCACTTAAAAAAATACTTGTGCCAACAGTTGGGCTGCCTTATTCTGAACGTGGGGTGGAATTAGCATGTAGGCTTGGAATTGAGCAAAAAGCAGAAATATGGCTTGCATATATACTTGAAGTGCCAAGGACTCTTCCTCTTGAAGCTCCTTTGCCACAGGCAGAATTAAAAGCCAAAGATGCTTTAAAACGCGCAGAGGATATAGTTACTCTTCGTGGATTAAATCCTATAATTAAAATTGATAGGGCAAGAGTTGCTGCTGAAGAAATAATTGATTTGGTCAAAATAAATGATATAGACTTAATTGTGCTTGGAATTAAATCAAAGCATAGATTTGCTCATAGTGTTTTGGGTGTAACTACAGAAACTATTTTGCGTAGAGCACCCTGCGAGGTTATTATTGATAAAATAGAAGAGGGATAAATTATATGAAACATTTATGTCAAATATATGGTTTGAATGTCACCCTGAACTTGTTTCAGGGTCTAATGAGATGCCGAAACAAGTTCGGCATGACAATTTAGGAGGATTTTTAGGTGAAAATAATGATATTAGGTTGTGGAAAAGTTGGAACAAGATTGTCACAAGTATTATCAAAGGAAGGAAATGAAGTTATTATTATAGATAGAGATATAGAAGCATTTAAACAACTTGGAGAAGATTTTAAAGGTAAGACATTTTCCGGGCTTGGAATAGATAGGATGTTTTTGAAGCAAACAGGTATTGAAAAAGCAGAAGTTTTTATTGCAGTTACAAATAATGATAATATAAATATTATGTCTGCACAGATTGCAAAGAGGTTATTTAATGTGCCAAGGGTAATTGTTAGGATAGAGGATCCTGTGAGAGCTCAGGTATTTCAGGATTTAGATATTGAAACATATTGCCCTACTACTGTAAGTGTAAAATCAATTCATAAAATGCTTACAAAGAAATCTTAAGGGAGGCTAAAATATTATATGTATATGATTATTGTAGGTGCAGGTAAAGTTGGTTATAATTTGACTAAATTATTGATGAATAAAGGCCATGAAGTTGCTGTAATAGAAAAAAACAAAGAGAGATATACAAAATTAGTGGATGAATTGGGTGAGATATTAATATTAGGGGATGCTATAGATGTGGATATTTTAAAAATAGCAGGTGCAAATAGAGCCGATGTTCTTGTTGCTACTACTGGTCAGGATGAAGAAAATTTGGTGATATGTCAGATGGTTAAAATAATGTTTATTAATCCAAAGACAATTGCTCTTGTGAATGATCCGCAGAATGAAGATGTTTTTGCTGGTTTAGGAATAGATTCAACTGTTAGCAGCACGCGTATTATAGATATGTTGATAGAGCAGAAAATGGATACAAGTATGATTACACCTTTGTTAGCTCTCAAAGGAGGAAAAGTAGAAATAATTCAGGCAGAGTTAACCAAAAATTCACCTTTAGCAGGTAAGCAACTTATTGATGTAACACTTCCTTCTGAATGTATTATAATTTCAGTTATACGACAGGGGCAGGAGGATGTTGTAATTCCCCGTGGTAATACAGTGCTTAATGCTGGTGATACAGTTATTGCGCTTGTATCTAAAGATAATTTAAGTGCATTACAAAATATTTTATTTAAACAAAATTCGCGAACAGTAGTAGGATCATAATAATAAATACAAATTGCAAAATATAATAGGGGGTGTTCAAATGGCAAAAGGAGAAAGTAGGGGGATTTGGGTGTATGTTATTATTTTAGTAATTGGTGCTTTATTTGGCACAGTTTTGGGAGAAGCTATAGGTGCGATTACTCCACAAGGTCCAATACGTGATTTTTTTATAAAGTCTATAGGCCCAGGTTTAAATCCTGCACCTACACTTGACCTTATTGTTCTTACTATAACATTAGGTTTTACAATCAAATTAAATGTTTGTAGTGTTATAGGGATTTTAGTTGGTGGGTTATTGATAAGAAAAATATGAAGTATATTCTGGCATCTGCATCTTTGCGCAGAATAAAACTTCTAAAGCAAATTGGAATATCATTTAAATCTATCCCAAGTGCAATTAACGAAAAATATGTTTTTAGAAAATTAGCTTATTTGTGTGATTACAATAAAATTGCAAAAAACATTGCTCTTGCCAAAGCTTTAGATGTAGCAAAAAAATTTGATACAGGAATAATTATAGGAGTAGATACAATTGTAGTACTAAAAGGTAAAATATTGGGTAAGCCCAAAAGTTTTAAAGATGCAGTATCTATTCTTGGAAAATTAAGTGGAAAAATTCATAAAGTAATAACAGGTTTTGCTATTGTAGATGCTAAAACTGGAAGAAAGTTAATAGATTCAGTTGCTACACTTGTTACTTTTAAAGAGTTAGGCAAACAGGAAATAATAGATTATGTTAAAACAAAAGAACCTATGGATAAAGCTGGTGCTTATGGAATTCAGGGTAAAGGTGCTGTTTTTGTGAAAAAAATAAATGGTTGTTATTTTAATGTAGTAGGGCTTCCTCTTGCAAAGTTAACTGAAGATTTAAACAAATTTGTCCAATGATAATCTGGCTACTTAATCTTATTTTCGTATTTTTATTTTCCTGCCAATCTTTTTCCTATAACAGTGGTTTAATAAGCGGAAACGAACTTTCTCTTTTTGTAGATGAAAAAATACATTCAAAAGTAACAGATTTAATAAGAGGTGCAAATTCGTATATTTATATTGAGATGTATGAATTTACAAATCAGGATATTGCAAAAGAGATAATTGAGAAAAAGAAAAAAGGAGTTGATATCAAGATAATTCTGGAACAAAAAGTTGAAAGAAATGGAGATATCAAAAATTTTCTTAATGGCAGTGGAGTTGCAGTCAGGTATTATCCATATAATAAAAGGGGAATAAATCATATTAAGTTGATAATAATTGATGGTTTAATTGCTGTAGTTGGTGGAGCTAATCTTGGGTTGCATTCACCTGTAAATCATGATATTGCTGTTACAATAAAAGGGCCTGCAGTTAAAATTCTTGAAACAGTTTTCCATGATGACTGGGACTATTCTAAAATCGGGGGGAAAAAAATAAAAACACAGGTTAAAAATACAGAAATATCAAACAAAAATGCAACAGGTGTAGTTCAGGTTCTAACGGATTCAGATATAGGGAAAGAAATAATAAAACATATAACTTTATTGAAAAAATCAATTGATATTGAAATGTTCATATTGACAAATAAGGATGTTACTGAATTATTAATAAAAGGACAGGATAAAAAGGAAAAAATAAAAGTCAGGGCAATTTTGGAACCTGCTCAGGAGCTAAATTATGGTACATCTGATAAATTAAGAGCTGCTGGAGTATCAACAAAATGGTATCCTGTAAATATGGATATTGAACAGAAATTACATATGAAACTTGGAATTTTTGATAATTATATCGCTGTTTTAGGAAGTTCAAACTGGAGTTATCAGGGTTTTGAAGTAAATCATGAATGCAATGTGTTGATTATTGATAATAAAATAGTATCAGAATTGACAAAAATGTATGAAACTGATTGGAATAAAAGTTCTGTTGAGAGCCCCTTTACTTCTTATGAACTCGATCTTTTATTTAAGCGCAATAAGTGGTAATAATAATTTAGACAGTAGGGGCGAGTTTACTCGCCCAATAAATGGGCAGGTAAATCTGCTTTTACTTCAACTTCACCTGAATTGCAATTGACATAAGCGTAATTTTGTCTTAATATGTATTTTATAGTTAAAAAATTATGGAAAAACTTGCAGCGAAAATTATTGAATTAACAGTTACTCTTCCAGCTATTTTGTTGGCAATTACTATACATGAATATGCACATGGATGGGTTGCAAATAGATGTGGAGATCCAACAGCAAAGATGATGGGGAGATTAACATTGAATCCACTTGCACATCTTGATCCAATTGGAGCAATTATGCTTCTTTTAGTGCATTTTGGCTGGGCGAAACCTGTGCCTGTAAATTTTAACAATTTAAGAAATCCAAAAAGAGATATGGTGTTTGTGTCAATAGCAGGGCCAGCTGCTAATATTATAGTTGCAGTTATAAGTGCTATTTTTGCAAGAATTTTGTTTATGGTAAATTATTCTATTCCTCCACAGATATTTACACCCTTTATTTCAATTTTGGGATTTAGTGTTATGATAAATTGTGCTCTTGCAATGTTTAACATAATACCTATACCACCTTTGGATGGCTCAAAAATTCTAATGGGGCTTTTGCCTTATAACAAGACTTTGTGGATGTCAAGAATAGAGCCGTATGGTTTCATAATATTAATACTTTTAATTATGACAGGTGCTGTTGGTGTAATAATGGGTGCTCCTCTATTTTTTTTGACACAATTGTTTATGGGTAAGGCATTATTTTTAGGACTATTTGGAGGGTTTTTTTCTTGAATAAATCTACAAACAAACAAAGAGTTTTTTCAGGTATGAGGCCATCTGGTAAACTTCATATAGGGCATTTTGAAGGCGCTTTGAAAATGTGGGCGTCTTTACAGGATACATACGAATGTTTTTATATGGTTGCTGACTGGCATGCTTTAACTACAGAATATGCGGATACAAGTAGAATAAAAGAAGATTCATTCCAAATGGTAGTAGATTGGCTCGCTTGTGGATTGTCACCTGAAAAAAGTGTTATATTCAGACAATCAGATGTTATAGAACATGCAGAGTTGTATTTGTTATTGTCAATGTTGACACCTGTTTCATGGCTTGAAAGATGTCCTACTTATAAAGAACAGATATCAGAAATAAAAGATAAAGATCTTTCAACTCATGGGTTTTTGGGTTATCCTGTACTTCAAACTGCTGATATAATAATTTATAAAGCACAAAAAGTTCCAGTTGGCCAGGATCAGATACCTCATCTTGAATTGTCACGGGAAATCTGTAGAAGATTTAATAATTTCTATGGGAAAATATTTCCGGAACCAGAGCCTTTGTTAGCAGAAGTTTCAAAACTTCCAGGAATAGATGGAAGAAAAATGAGTAAAAGCTATAATAATTCTATTTACCTTTCAGATACAGAAGAAGGGACACTTAAAAAAGTAAAAAGTATGTTTACTGATCCAAAGAAAATAAAAAGAGATGATATTGGTCATCCGGATGGATGTCCAGTATTTTTATATCAGGGGATTTACAATTCTGACAATACTCAGCAAATTTCTTTAGATTGCAAGAGTGGCAAATTGGGTTGTACAATATGCAAAGAAAGTTTGGGAAAGGAACTAAATACTGTATTAGAGCCAATAAGGGAAAAACGAACAAAATTATTACAAAATGAAAATAATATTTATGAAATTCTGGAAAACGGTTCTAAAAAAGCCAAAGATATTGCACAAAGCACTTTAACCCAAGTGCGACAGGCAATAGGTTTAAGATAAAATTATGTATAATGTAAAATTACCGGCATTTGAAGGCCCATTTGACCTTTTGCTTCATCTTATAAAAGAGAATGAAGTAAATATTTATGATATTCCAGTTGCTAAGATAACAGAAGAATACTTAAAATACATCCAAATGATGGAAATATTAGATTTGAATATTGCAGGTGAATTTATAGTAATGGCTGCTACTCTTATACATATAAAATCCAAAATGCTTTTGCCTGTTGAGAAAACCCAAGAAGGTGAAGAAATAGATCCACGTGCAGAACTTGTTCGAAGACTTCTTGAATACCAAAAATTTAAAGAAGCAGCTTCTAATTTTTCAGAATTAGAAAATAAGCAAAGAGATGTTTTTTATAGATTTATTCCTGATGAGGTTAAAGATGGAGATGAAGAATTTGTAGAAGTCACCTTATTTGATTTATTAAAAGCATTTCAGGGTATAATTGCCTATTTGCCGAAAGAAGAAGTTCTTAAAATAACGAGAGAAGAGATAAAAGTTACACAAAAGATTAATGAAATACTTGATAAATTAGAAATTACAAAAAACATTAATTTTTCAGAATTATTTGATAAAACTATGAATAAATTGCATATAATTGCAACTTTTCTTGCTGTATTGGAACTAGTAAGGCTAAAATTAATAAAAGCATATCAGTCTAAAAATTTTGCTGATATACAAATTATTAGGACAGAGTAAAAAATTATGGAAATGATTAAAGTAAAGGGTGTAATTGAGGCATTATTGTTTGTAAGCGATAAGCCATTGTCTGCTGAAAAAATGCTGGAAATTTTAAAAGATGATGTTAATAAGAAGGATATAATTGGTTTAATAGAGGAACTTAATGCGGAATATTCAAAAGAGAATCGTAGCTTTCGTATTCAGGAAATTGGACAAGGATATATTGTTTCTACGATTTCTGAATATGCAGATTGGATAAAAAAACTCTATAAATCCAAGATTATTCCGCGTCTTTCAAAACCGGCGCTTGAGACATTATCAATAATTGCATACAGACAGCCAATAACTCGTCTTGAAATAGAGGGTGTGCGTGGAGTAAATGTAGGTGGAGTGCTTCAGACTTTGCTTGAGCGCAATTTAATAAAAATACGTGGTAGGAAAGAGGGGCTTGGAAGGCCATTATTATATGGAACAACAAATGAATTTCTACAATATTTCGGTTTAAAAGATTTGACAGAATTGCCCAGAATTGAAGAATTATCTGATGTTCTGGCAGGAGGAAATAAAAATGATGTTACAACAGGAACGCAGGAAATACAAGAGAATCAAAATTGAAGGTCCTGTAAAAATATTAATGATTGATACTAAAGAACAAATCGAAGGCAAAATTGTAAATATTAGTGCAAGTGGAATTGCAATAAATTGTGATAAGAAAATTGAAATGAATACAAAAGCATCTCTTGCTTTTACAATTTATGATGGGTTTGTTTTTGGAGAATTGGTAGGTGTAGTATGCAGAGTTGAAGTGGATGCTAATATAATAGCACTGGAGTTTAATCCTGTTAATGATGCAGATAAAGATAAAATTGATACTTTTGTAAGAAAGATTTATTTTCTTAAAGGAATACAACCTTTTAGATCACTTACTGATGAAGAGTTAAAGCAAATTATATTGCTTAGCAAACAAGAAAATTACCCTGAAGGAAAATTGATATTTACTGAAGGTTTTCTTGGAAATGCATTATATATTGTTGTTTCAGGTGCGATAAAAATCACCAAGACTTTTAGAGATGGGCGTGTTGAGACACTTGCATTAATTCGTGAAGGTGAAATTTTTGGAGAAATGGCACTTATTGATAATGCGCCGCGTTCTGCAACTGCTGTAGCCAATAGGCCAAGTACTTTGCTTGCAGTTTATAGAGATGATTTCATTAAACTTATGCAATCTGATGCAATACTTACAAATAAGGTATTATGGGTTTTTGTAAAAACTTTGTCTAAACGATTACGTGGAACAGATCAAAGACTAGGAGATTCTTTTTTTACTGAAGTAATTCAAGTTACAGATACGAGATAGGAATTAATAAATTGTATTTGTAGGGGTAGGGGCGAGTTTACTCGCCCAATAAACGGGCAGGTAAACCTGCCCCTATTAATGGTGATGAAAAATGATTGATAAATTAAGAAAAAAAATAGACAGTATGGATTCAGAAATTTTAAAATTATTAAATGAACGTGCTAAAGTAGCACTTAAAATTAACAAGGTAAAAGAACAGAATAAAGAAAGTTATTATTCTCCACAAAGAGAAAAAACAATATTTGAAAAATTAAGTAAAATGAATAAAGGACCGTTTCCTAATGAATCAGTAATTTCAATATTCAAGGAGATAATTTCAGCGTCACGTTCAGTAGGTAGACCTTTAAAAATTGCATACTGGGGACCTGAAGCTACTTATACTCATCTTGCTGCAATGATGAGATTTGGTTCATCAGTTAAATATATACCAATTTCTTCTTTATCAGACATATTTATAGAAGTTGAGAGAAAAAGATGTGATTATGGAGTTGTTCCAATAGAAAATTCTACAGAAGGTGTTGTAAATTATACGCTGGATATATTTGTGGATTCTGAATTAAAAATATGTTCTGAAATAATGCTTAAAATTTCACATAATTTATTAAGTACTGCAAAATCAATTAAGGAAATAAAAAAAGTGTATGGGAATTCCCAATCTTTTTCTCAATCAAGAAGATGGTTAGATAATAATTTGCCTAATATTGAATTAGTTGAAGTTTCTACAACTGCAGAAGCTGCAAAAATGACTCTAAAGGACTCAAAGGGAGCAGCAATTGCTTCTGCTTTAGCTGCTAAAATTTACAATTTAAATATTCTTGCAAAAGGCATAGAGGATATTTCTGATAATTTTACAAGATTTTTAGTTGTTAGTATGAATTATACTAAAAAGAGCAGAAAAGATAAAACTTCTATAATGTTTTCGGTAAAGGATAAAGTTGGTGCATTGCATTCAATGCTTGTTCCTTTTGAAAAATACAAAATTAATCTGACTAATATTGAGTCCAGACCTTCACGAAAAAGAGTCTGGGAGTATTATTTCTTTATTGATTTTTTAGGACATATTGAAGATCAAAATGTAAAATTAGCATTGAAAGAACTTGAAAAAAAATGTATATTTTTAAAAATATTAGGTTCTTATCCTGTAAGTGAATAAATTATGTAAGGAGTAAAAAATATGTTTAATCTTGCTAAAGAAAATATTGTTAAAATTAAACCGTATATCCCGGGCAAGCCAATTGACGAAGTAAAAAGAGAGCTTGGTTTAGAGGATGTTATTAAATTAGCGTCTAATGAGAATCCACTTGGTCCATCGTCAAAGGCACTAAATGCTATACGAAAAGTGTTGCAAGATATCAATCGTTATCCAGAAGGAAATGCCTTTGAACTTAAACTATCTCTTTCAAAAAAAATTGGTGTATCACAGGATCATTTTGCAATTGGTAATGGTTCCAATGAACTTATAGTATTAGCTGCAGAGGCATTTTTGAATAAGAGTGATATAGTTTTAACTTCAGAACTTACATTTGTTGTATATGAAATGGTTGCACAATTAATGGATGCTAATTTGATTAAAGTGCCTATGAAAAACAATTCTTATGATATTCAAAGTTTTATAAGTCATTTGGATAAAAATATTAAAATGATTTTTATTGCAAATCCAAATAATCCTACAGGCACAATGGTTACTCAAAAAGAGACAGATGAATTATTGGCAAAAATTTCAGATAACACAATAGTTGTTTTTGATGAAGCTTATGCAGAATATGTGGATAGAGAGGATTATCCTGATTCATTAAAGTATGTTGAAGAAGGGAAAAATGTAATAATTCTGAGAACTTTTTCTAAAATATACGGGTTGGCAGGTTTAAGAGTTGGATATGCAATTGCTAAACCTGAAATTATTGAGGTTTTGAATAAAGTAAGACAGCCTTTTAATGTTAATTCATTAGCACAGGTTGCTGCATTATCTGCACTTAAAGATGGTAAACATATTGCTGAAAGTATAAAGGTTAATTCTGAAGGCAAACAATACCTTTATACTTTATTTAAGGAGTTAAATATTGAATTTGTTCCAACATCCGCAAATTTTATTTTTGTAGATTTAAAAAGAAATGCAAAAGAGATTGCAAATAGATTGCTTCAGGAAGGTATTATTATAAGAGAAATTGGTGAAACCACAATTAGAATTACTATTGGTACTTTTGAGCAGAACGAAAAATTTGCTCAGGCATTTAAAAAACTATGGTAAGAGTTAGATTTGCTCCAAGTCCTACAGGCGAGTTACATATAGGGAATGTAAGAACTGCGCTTTTCAATTGGCTTTTTGCGCGAAAAAACAATGGTACATTTATATTAAGAATTGAAGATACAGATTTGGCGCGTTCAACTGAAGAAGCAATAGATATTGTAACATCTTCTTTGAAATGGCTTGGGTTAGATTGGGATGAGGGGTACGATAAAGGTGGTGGTTTTGGGCCTTATAGACAAACTGAGAGGCTTGGAATTTATCGTGAAATGGTAGAAAAACTTTCGAATAAAAATCTAATCTATCAATGCTATTGCACAGCAGAAGAATTAGAAGAAAAAAGACGGATTGCTTTACAGAAAAAACAGACTCCTAAATATGATGGAACCTGTAGAAATTTGACCAAAGAAGAAAGGCAGAAATTAGAAGAAAAAGGCAAAAAACCTGTTTTGCGTTTTAAAATTACGCCTAAAATAATTAAATTTAATGATATAGTAAGAGATGATGTAGAGTTTAATTCAGCATTAATTGGAGATTTTGTTATTGCGAGATCTGATGGTATGCCAACATATAATTTTTCAGTGGTTGTAGATGATATTTTGATGAAAATAACTCATATTATCAGAGGAGATGATCATCTTTCAAATACACCAAGGCAGATTTTGCTTTATGAGGCATTAGATGCTAAACCACCTATATTTGCACATTTGCCTATGATTTGTGGGAAGGATAAGACACCACTTAGTAAAAGACATGGAGTTACTTCAATAGCACATTACATAAATAAAGGTGTATTGCCTGATGCATTGTTTAATTATCTTGCACTGTTGGGATGGGCGCCAGAAGGTAATAGAGAAATTTTATCTCGTGATGAAATTATAAAAGAATTTACATTGGAAAAAGTTGCAAAAAATCCTGCTGTGTTTGATGAGGATAAATTGGCTTGGATAGGTTCAAATCATATAAAATCTCTAAGTATTGATGAGTTGACACATAAGTCAATACCTTATTTAAAAAATGCAGGATATTTGTCGGAGATAATTGATGAGAATTTATTCAATAAACTTAAAGATATATTAGAAGCTATTAGAACGCATTTGACTTGCATGAGTGATGTAGTTAACTATGTTGATATATTTTTAAAAGATGAAATACAATTTGAAAAAGAGGCAGAAGAAATTTTAGCAAAAGAAGAATGTAAAGTAATTTTAAAAGCATTACTTGAAATATTGAAAAAAGGAATGCCTGAGTTTAAAACACTGATTTCTGAATTAAAATTGACAACTGGAAAATCAGGTAAAGATATATTTATGCCGATTCGTTGTGTTTTGACAGGTAAAATCCATGGTCCTGAACTGCATTATATTTTAGAAATCTTAGGACAAGATAAATGCATTTCTCGTATAAATGATATATTGTAGTTGCCGATTTATCGGCATATTATTGTAATTGTCCGAGTATGCGGACTAAAAATTAAATTATGATAAATCAAATTAAAGTGATATTGGAAAGAGATCCAGCTGCAAAGTTAAGCGAAGTGATTTTGTATCCATGTCTTTATGCGATAATTTCGCATAGGATTGCACATTTTTTTTGGAAATTTGGAATTCCATTTTTGCCAAGATTTATTTCTCAATTTAGCAGGTTTTTAACAGGTATAGAAATACATCCAGGTGCAAAAATAGGTAGAGGGTTTTTTATAGATCATGGAATGGGTGTAGTTATTGGTGAAACTACTGAAATAGGTGATAATGTAACATTATTTCAAGGTGTAACACTTGGTGGAACAGGAAAGGAAAAAGGGAAAAGACATCCTACTTTGGGAAATAATGTAGTTGTTGGTGTTGGCGCTAAGGTGCTTGGAAATATAACGATTGGTGATAATGTTTATATAGGTGCAAATTCTGTGGTATTAATTTCAGCACCACCTGATTCTACAGTAGTTGGAGTTCCCGGAAGAATTGTAAAACATAAAGGAGAAAAAATATCTGAAATAAGTTTAGACCATGTGAATTTACCTGATCCACTTTCAGATAGACTTGAAAATTTACATCAAGAGATAGCAAAAATGGAAGAAGATATAAAATCCTGGCATAGAAGCATTTGCAATAAAAATAAATAATAAAACATCCTGCTTTCATAAATAATTTAAATAAATGATTAAAATTTATAATACACTTACTAGAAAAAAAGAAGAATTTACTCCTATTGAAGACGGAGTTATTAAAATATATAATTGCGGTCCTACTGTTTATGGATATTTTCATATAGGTAATGCGAGAAACTTTGTTGTTTTTGATGTAATTAGAAGATATTTGCAGTTTAGAGGGTTTAAAATAAAATATGTTCAGAATATAACGGATATAGATGATAAAATAATAAACAGGGCAAAAGAAGAAGGAGTGTCTGCATCAGAAGTTGCTTCAAAATATACTATTGCATATTTTGAAGATAGTGATTTCCTTGGAATTGCAAAAGCAGATATCTATCCTAAGGCTACTGAACATATTAGTGATATGATACGGACAATACAAATTTTACTTGATAAGGGGTATGCCTATGTAATAGATGGTGACGTATATTATGAGGTTTCCAAATTTAAAAATTATGGGTTGCTTTCGAAGCAATCTTTAGATGAACTTTTATCAGGGGCAAGGGTTGAAGTTGATGAAAGGAAGAAAAGCCCTCTTGATTTTGCATTATGGAAAAAAGCAAAGCCGGGCGAACCTTTTTGGGATAGTCCTTGGGGTAAAGGCAGGCCTGGCTGGCATATAGAATGTTCTGTGATGTCGATGAAATATTTAGGTGAAAACTTTGATATTCATGGTGGTGGCTGTGATTTAATATTTCCACATCATGAGAATGAAATCGCACAAAGTGAGGCATCAACAGGAAAACACTTTGTAAATTTCTGGGTCCATAATGGCCATATTAATATTAGTGGAGAAAAGATGTCCAAATCATTAGGAAATTTTCTTTTAGTGTGTGATATTAAAAAAAAATACAAGCAAGAAGTACTGCGATTTTTCTTGCTTTCTGCACATTATAGAAGCCCCATTGATTTTTCAGAAGAAAATATAAAATCTTGTGAAGAAGGATATAGAGAATTCTATAATACTATCTCTCGGCTTAGATTCTTAGCTGATTTGTCAGTAATTACAGAACAAAATTCTGTAGATTTTTCTAATTTACTAAAATCTTGTGAAGGATTGCAGGGTAAGTTCATTGAAATAATGGATGATGATTTTAATACTGCAAGTGCATTAGGAAGTTTATTTTCTCTTGCAAATGAAGTAAAAATGTTTCTTGCACGAAAGGATTTTAAATTAACTTCAGAAGTAAAAAAAACGCTTTTAAATACAAAAAATGAATTAGAAAAATTTGCCACACTTTTTGGAATATGTCCAACAGAGGTAAAATTCTCAAGCAATATTTTTGATCTAATTTCTGAAAGAAATAAGTCGCGATTGAATAAAGATTGGCAAAGAGCAGATGAAGTCCGCAAAAAATTATTAGATTTAGGTGTAATTATTGAAGACACCTCAGCAGGCACCATACCGATTTATAAAATTTAATGTATTTCCCCTCTTTGGAAAAGAGGGGTTAGGGGAGATTTAAAATTAATTATGAATATATTTGGAAGGCAGTCGGTTTCGGAGGCATTAAAAGCGAAATCCAGAAGTATCGAGAAGATTTTTGTAACACATGATGCAAAAGGTGCAATTCTTGATGAAATAAGACATCTTGCGCATTTGCAGAGAATACCTGTTCATCTTGTATCAAAAAAATTTCTAAATAATATTACAAGTAATGCTAATAATCAAAGTGTTGTTGCGGTTGTGCCAGAGCAAAAATATGTAGATGTTTATGATTTGATTCAAAATGCAAAGGAGAAAAATAAAAGTCCATTCATTTTGATTTTACATGAATTTCAGGATCCTCATAATTTTGGTGCAGTTTTAAGAACTGCTGATGCTTGTGGCGTAGATGGTGTTATAATTGGAAAACATCGTTGTGTTGGGATAACACCTGCTGTTATTAAGGTTTCTGCAGGTGCAGCAGAATATATTCCAGTTACACAGGCTGCAAATATATCTTATACAATTGAACATTTAAAAGAAGATGGTTTTAAAATTTTTGCAGCTGATGCAAAAGGTGAAAAAAATTATTATGATGTGGATTTAAAAGGTCCTATTGCATTGGTTTTGGGAAGTGAAGAAAAAGGATTAACACAGCATATAAAAGAAAAATGTGATTATTTAGTCAAAATTCCAATTGTAGGAAGGGTTTCTTCATTGAATGTCTCGGTTGCAGGAGGAATTTTAATGTATGAAGCATATCGCCAGAGGAATCTCATTCCTAACCCCCTTTAATAAAGGGGGACTGAGGGGGAATTACTTCTTAATTTTCTTGGATACAAATACACAATTTTGCAATTGATTAAATTGTAATATTTCTATTACTCTGTTGATATATTCATATTCTGTGTCTTCATCACTATGAACAAATACTACAATATTTTTATTTAAAACAGTTTTAGTGGATAATTTCTCGTTTATTTCATCAAGGGTTGATTCTTTGCCTTGATAAAAATATCCGCCTTCTTTTGTAATAAAGATGTCGTCAGATTTTTTCATGCTTACTTTTGTTGCATCTTCTACTTTTGGCAAATTAAGATGTATAGTTTTTTTATTTTTAGTGGATGTTATACTTGGTACCATTAGAAATATTAATAAAAGAAATGCAATATCTGCCATTGATACTACAGGTATACTTATATCTCTTCTTTTTCTCTTCATATTTTTTTGAGCGAAATTTTTGTTATATTATTTTTTTGTAGATTTTCTATAAGTGAAACCAAATATTTATATCTGCAAGTTTTTTCAACTTTGATAATAGCAGCAGTTTTTTTAATTGTTTTTATTTTGTTAAATGTTGTTATTTTGTTTTGCTCGTATAAAACACCATTTTTATCTAACTTTAGAATTAATATATTTTTAAGTTGTACAATTACAGGCGTAGTATCTTTTTTAGGCAAAGAAAGTTGTATGCCTTGTCTGTAAAGAAATGACATTGATATTATAAAAAATATTATAAGTAAAAATGCAATGTCAGACATTGAAGCCATTGGTATTTCATTTATTTTATTTTTTATTGATTTTACCTTCATTTTATTTTTTGCTCAATCAAGGTTTCTATCATTTCATTGGAAAATCTTTCAGTGTCAGAAATAAAATTATCGATTTTATGGATAAATATATTGTAAGCACTTACTACTACTATTGCTATAATTAATCCTGCAACAGTTGTAATCAATGCTTCATATATTCCTATTGCAACGAGTTGTGTTGATACTTCTTCTGCTGTTGCTATTGATTTGAACGCATTTATCATACCAGAAACAGTGCCAAGAAATCCTGTAAGTGGTGCAATATTACTTAATACAACAAATACATTTAACCCTTTTTCTAATTTTTTTACTTTTATTGTAGTTGCAGCTTCCATAGATTTTTCCATTCTGCCGATATCTTGTTCTATCATATCTAATCCAGTTTTAAGTACATCAGATATATGGTTTTTTTTGCTATTTTCTAAAGATTCTTTTGCTTTTTTTACATCTTTTGTTTTTAAGTTATCAAACATTTTGGGAATAGTATTGTTTGGTTTTAAATCAGATTTTAGAAATATATAGCTACGTTCAATTATAAATGCAACTCCTATTACTGAAAACAACAAAAGTGGCCACATAAAAATTCCACCAAGTTTAAATAACTCAAACAACGTGAAACCGTATAGCATTTTACCCTCCTTGTTTGTATTGCTTTGGTAGTCGCAGGCTTTAGCCTGCGGCTACCATTTTTAAAATGTAATTTAAAAATTATATCTTATGCCACCAATAAATAGAAATGGTAACATTGTTGCTTCTTCTCTTTTTGTATAATCTTCACTGTAATAATAGTGATCTATATTTTTATTTCCAAAAGTATTTATGGTTTGTATAAAAGATTCCATATTTTCTATACCAAAAAATGGCATTGTAAATTTAAAATCAAGTCTGTGATAATTTGGTAGTATCTCAGATAAATATGCTCCATAATTTGGCACATATACGCCGTTAAAATTTTGTGCTCCTGATACAGGCGTGTATGGAGTTCCAGTTGAAAATCTGTATGTAGATGCAATTTTCCACTTGGGAACAAATTCGTAATTTAGCATAATAGAGATGTTATGTTTTCGTTCTTTTGAAAAGGTGAACCATTCATTAACAGGTTCTTGATAATCTAAAGAACTTCTATTTGAAAAATCTTCAGGGTTGCTACGCTTTGTTATTTTGTCCTCTGCTGTAAGATATGAATAGGCAAGCCAACCATCCCATTGTGTAGATATTTTCTTTTGCAAAAACACATCAATTCCTTTTGTGCGTCTTATACCATTATTTGTATAATACAAATTTGGGTCAGGATCAGATATAACTCTATCATAATAATCTTTTTGATAGCCCTCAATACGGAGAAAATAACTTTCAGATAAATTATGTTCAATTCCTACAACATAGTGCATTGCTTTTTCTGATTTAAGACTGCTATTTCTTAAGATAGGAGGTTCATTATTTCCAGCAAAAACAGGGAACTGTGTATATAAACCAGTATTAAATTTTAATGTTGTATCTTCTGTTAAATCAATTTTAATCCCTGCTTTTGGAGCAAAGGTTTTATCCTTTGTATAATCAAAGTATTCTACAGAACTTCCCACATTTAAAAATAATAATTTACTTATTAGTTCAATATCATCCTGAAGATAAATTCCTGTTGCTGTGAATGGAATCCAATTGTATTGAGCCGAACGTTCAGTTGTAATATATGTGCCCTTTGGCATAAGAGTCCTATATTTTACATTTGAATTCGAATTTACCCATGTTGTAAATACATAAATTCCTTGTTCAAAATGATGATTTTCATATAAATATTCTATTTTGTCACGGAAAAATATTTCCTGAAATTGTTGTTTTGCATCAAAGTTTGAATTCGTTCCTTTCCATTGATATGAACCATTTTGATAACGGTAAGAAAGTGTAAGTCCAAGAGAGAGTTTGTTATTTGCAATATGTTCCCAGTTCAATGATGGTAATGCTCGTGAGTCTCTATAATGAAATGCATCACCTTTTTTTATAAACTCAGATTCGGTTCCTTCCATTTCCCAATCCATACCTTCATAAGAACTTAAAGTATTAAAATAAAGTTTGTTTTTATCGTCTAATTTCCATGTAATTTTTGATTGAGCATCATAGAAAAATGGGGTGACTATATCTTTATCTGGTTGCAGTAAATTCAAAATCAAATCATAATAAGTTCGTCGGACACCAAATACATAAGATGATTTATCGGTTTCCATTGGTCCTTGGATAAAACCTTCTAAACTTGCTGCAGACATTTCCGCAAATCCGTTTGTTTTTTCATAATGACCTTCAATGTTTTTGACATCAATTACACCTGATAGGGCTTGTGGATATTTAGATGGGAAACCACCGCTATAAAAATCAACTGTATCTACAAAAGAAGGATTGAATATACTTTGATTGCCACCCCACATATATGGCATCATAAGGTATACATTATCAAGAAATGATATGGATTCATAAAATTCACCACCACGTATATACATAAGAGATGAAAAATCATTTCCTGTGACAACACCTGGCAAAGTTTGCACTAATTTTAAGGTATCTGAGAAAAGATGTGTTGTGGCTTTTTGTATCTGCTCTGATTTTACTTTCTGTTTTGACCCTTCTATTCTTTTATGTTTATCTCTTACATATATTTGTCCAAATGTGAATTCTGTTGAAAGTTCAAGTTCTATTGTAAAATGCTGAACTGGCAATTGTATTGTTTTAGTATAAGCACTATAACCGCCAGCTTGAGCTAAAATTGTTACATCCTTTTCTGCCCCCTTTAGTAAAGGGGGGTAGGGGGGAATTTCAAAAGAAAATTCTCCATCTTTGCTTGTATAAGTGGCTAATTTACCTTCTTTAACTTTGACTAGAACTCCTTCAATTGGTTCTTTTGTAATTGAGTCAATCACTTTACCTGTAACTTTAAATGCATCTTCAGTGAATGCAATATTACTTAGCGATATTATTAATGTAAATACAATAAAAGCTTTCATAAATTTATCTCCCGTTTTTTTTACTCCAGTTCAAATTTAAATGGAATTCGTATTCTTACAGGTACAGCTTTTCCATCTTTTGAAATTGCGGGTCTGAATTTAGATTTATACAACGCTTCTGTAGTTGCATTATCAAAATCTTCTCCACCGCTTTTTAGTATAATGATTTTTCGTGTATTTCCTTCTATGTCAATATAGATTTCTACTAATACAGTTGATTCTATACCTTTTAATTTTGCTTTTGCAGGATATTCTGGTTTGATTTTTGTAATAAATTCAGGCAACTGCGCTACTTTAAAAAAAGGTACATATAATGAAAATTCTTCTTTTTGGGGTTCTACCTGTTGTAAAGGAGTTTCCTGTGAAAGCTCCTCTTCTTTTTCTGTTATTTTAATTTCACCCTCTGTATTGGTAACTTCCGGAGCATCAATTACTTTAGGTAAAACAGCAGGAGTTACTGGTTTATAGGGATTTGGTTGCTCTAAATTCATTAGCTGTACAATCTTATATTCTTCTGGGTTAATTTCACCTTCAGTTGGAGTAAAGGATGAAAAAAACAATATTGCAAAATGCAATAATAGTGAAACCAAAAAGGATATTTTTAAAATACCAAATTTATCCGTCATATATTTTCATTATCTGAAACTGTATTTTCGCTTCTTTTAATATCACCACTTATTGTTCGTATATCATCTTTTTCTATTGCTGAAGTTCTAAAATCAATATCACCACTGACTGTTTTTGCGACCAAAACCGCTATTTTGGAACTATTTATATGGACATCTCCACTTACGCTAATGAGCACTATATTATTAATTGAACTACTATTAATTGTAACATTACCACTTATTGTATGTATGTCATCTTTTTCTACTGTTGAGTTAATAAAACTAATATCACCACTTATTGTTTTTATGGTGAGAATATCTAATTCGGAATTATTTATATTTAATTCTCCACTTATGCTTTTTAATTGTATTGCAGATATTTCATTGCAGTTATTTATATTAATAGTACCATGGAGAACTTTAGATAATATAGATTTAGATGTTTCAAAGTTTTGTATAGATATGTTCCCATTTGCAGATGCTAATTCTAAGTTTTTAATATTCTTAGGAAGCAATACTTTTATATTGCCACACATATATTTTTTTGAGGATACCTCTATTGTATTATTTGCAAAATCTGCAGAAATATTGTCAGGTTCACCCGTATATACTTCAATTGTTGCCTGAGCTTTTTTCTCATCTGTTCCGGATATTTCAATATTGCCACTTGCTGTTTTAATAGCAAAAGAGTCAGATTTATATTCAAGGGTTGAAATATTTATTATTTGTTTATAAGGGAATTGATTTAATCTGTTTTTAACTTTATATTTTATTGATGCTATTATTCCATTGATTGCACTTGTTTTATTAGTGGAAAATATTTCTTCTTTGCATATTTTATGCTTGCCAAAAAGTTTAAATATGGCGATAGACAATACAATTGTTATTGCTATTACAATCAATCCACAAAAACCTATAAGACTTAACCATATATATTTAAACATGATTTTTTTAAATCCTCCTTTTAATTATATGACACAAACTCGTCATAGATTGTTTCATTTGTCTAATTTTTTCCTTATAATATTTTTTGCCCTTGAAATATGTGTTTTTACCGTATTTATTGGAATATTTAGCGCTACTGCAATTTCTTCATAAGATAAATCCTTAAAATAATAAAGTTCAAGGACAGTTCTATAATTAGGGGGGAGTAACTCAAGCAATTTATTTACATATATTTTTGTTATCTCTTGTTCATCAATTAGGTCTGTTGTATCTTGTATTTCAAAAATATTATCAATATTTTCTGTGGCAAATTTATCCTTTTTGCGTTGCACAAAATTTAGGGTAATATTGTATACAATACGATATAACCACGTAGAAAATTTTGATCTACCTTGAAATTGAAATAAATTTGTGTAAAGTTTTAGAAATACTCCTTGTGCTATATCTTCAACATCTTGTTCAGTTTCTACTATTCTTCTTATGATATTAAAGACGAATTTTTCATATTTAAAGAATAATTCAGCAAATGCTTCTTTATCGCCCTTTAGGATTTTTTGTATAATTTCCTTTTCTTCCATAAGATAGAATTATAACATATATGATGGTAGTTTTAAGGGGAAATAACAGAAATTCCCCAAATAGACTTCTTGTCACCCTGAACTTGTTTCAGGGTCTCAAAATCCCTTGATTTTATTAGATACTGAAATGAATTCAGCATGACAAAACTGCAAAAATACCATTTTTGGGAATTTCTGGGGAAATAAACTATAGTTTAAAAATTATCAGCACAAAAAACTGTCGATAAATCGGCAACTACAATAAACCCCGTATGATTTATTAAAAGAAATTATTTTTTGTCTTCTATATGGTGTCTAATGTCTTTGCCAATAACCATAAATATAACATCTTCTGCTATATTTGTTGCGTGGTCACCTATACGTTCTAAATTTCTTGAAATGAGTATTAAATCCAAGCTTCTTTCAATATTTTGTGGTGAAGCTATCATATAGGTCAAAAGTTCTCTAAATATTTGATCTTTTAAATTGTCTACTTCATCATCTCTTGCAAGTACGGATTTTGCCAATTCCACATCTTTTTTTACAAATGCATCTAAACTATCTTTTACCATATTTTTTGCAATATCTGCCATCTTTGGTAAATCTATAAGTGGTTTTAATTGTGGTTGTTTCAGAAGATCTTCTGTATTTTCTGCTATATTTACAGCTTGGTCACCCATTCTTTCCAAATCACTGTTTATTTTCATTGCAGAAGCTATAAATCTTAAATCAACTGCAGTTGGTTGCCTTAATGCAACCAGTTTTAAACATTTATCATCAATTTCTATGTGTAATTTATTGACCTCATCTTCGGTTTTAAATATTTCTTTGACTAAATCGGCATTTCTATCTACAAGTGCTTTTATTGCATTATAGGTCATTGATTCTATTAAACCACCCATATAAAGTATTCTTTCATTTAGAGACTTCAATTCTTCATCAAAATGTCTTTCCATATTTTTATCCTCCTGTTTTAACCAAATCTTCCTGTTATATAGTTTTCTGTTTGTTTGTTTTTAGGATTTGTAAATATTTCTTTAGTTTCACTAAATTCTATTAATTCACCTAAAAGCATAAAACCTGTTTCATCTGATATTCTTGCTGCTTGTTGCATATTATGTGTAACAATGACTATTGTATAATTTTTTTTAAGTTCAATTAAGAGTTCTTCAACTCTTGAAGTTGCAATTGGGTCAAGTGCTGAGCATGGTTCGTCCATTAATAGTATTTCAGGCTTTATTGGTAAAAGTCTTGCAATACAAAGTCTTTGCTGCTGTTCTAAAGAAAGTTTCAAAGCTGAAGTGTTTAACTTGTTTTTTACTTCATCCCACAATAATACCGATTGTAAACTTGTTTTAACAATATCAGGTATTTTTTCTTTTACTTTTCTGCCAATATCTGGATGAATTCTTAAGCCGAATGCAACATTTTCAAAAATTGTAAGGGGAAAAGGATTTGGTCTTTGAAAAACCATTCCAACTTTCCTTCTTAATAAATCCAAATCAGTATTTTGGTCAAAGATATTTTTATTATTTATCAAAATTTCACCAGTAATATATGTGCCTTCTATTAAATCATTCATTCTATTAAATGTTCTTAAAAGTGTGGATTTACCACAACCAGATGGACCTATGATAGAAGTTATAATTTTTTCCGCAACTTTCATATTTACAGATTTTAAAGCATGAAAATGGCCATAGTATAAATCTAAATTATTAACAGTAATTGCATCCATAAATACTAACCAAACCTTCCTGAAATATAATCTTCAGTTTTCTTGTTTTTTGGTGAAATAAATAATTTGTCTGTAGAATCTATTTCTATTAATTCACCTGCAAGAAAAAATGCAGTTCTATCTGAAACTCTTGCTGCTTGTTTTACATTATTAGTAACAAGTATGATTGTATATTGTTTTTTTAATTCAGACATAGCTTCTTCAACCTTAGCTGTAGATATAGGGTCTAATCCTGAGCAGGGTTCATCAAAAAGTAATACTTCAGGTTTATTAGCAAGCATTCTTGCAATGCAGAGTCTTTGTTGTTGTCCACCGGATAATTTGAAAGCAGCTTCATCAAGTCTGTCTTTTACTTCATCAAAAAGATATGCGGATTTTAAAGAGTCTTCAACAATTCTATTTAATTCACCTTTGTTTTTTATTCCTGACATTTTTGGCCCATAAGCTACATTATCAAATATAGACATAGGAAGTGGCAAAGGTAGAGCAAACACCATACCCAAATTTTTTCGCAATAACTCTACATTTATTTCTTTATAAATATCCTTGTTATCCAAATAAATATTGCCTTCAAGCCTAAAATTTGACAAAAGGTTGTTTAATCTATTGAGTGTTCTTAAAAAAGATGTTTTTCCGCTATTCGCAGGTCCTATTATTCCAAGAATTTCATTTTGATGGACAGAAAAATTAACTGATTTCAAAACTAATTCTTTACCATAAAAAACACTCAAATTTTTGACAATTATTTTTTCTACCATTTTTTATTTTTCCTGAAACGAGAACGTATAAGGACAGCAGAAAAATTCATTATTGCTACAAGCATTACTAATACTAATGCTGTTCCATACGTAAATTTTTTGGGTATATTAGGTATTTGAGTTGAAATTATGTAAAGGTGATATGGTAAAGCCATTGCCTGGTCAAAAACAGATTTTGGTAGATTAGGCAGATAAAATGCTGCTACAGTAAATAAAATAGGCGCTGCTTCACCAGCAATACGGGACACACTTAATATTGTGCCTGTCATTATTCCAGGTAAGGCATTTGGTAAAACTACATGTCGTATTGTTTGCCATTTGCTAGCGCCTAATGATAAACTTACTTCTCTGAAAGATAGTGGAACACTTGTTAAAGCTTCTCTTGAAGCAGTTATTATTACTGGTAGCGTCATTATAGCAAGTGTAAGAGAGCCAGATAAAATAGATACACCAAATCCAAGAAATATTACAAATAACCCAAGCCCAAATAAACCATATACTACAGAGGGTACGCCTGCTAAATTTACAATTGCTAATTTAATTAATCGTGTAAGTAGATTTTCTTTTGCATATTCAACTAAATAAATTGCAGCTGATACTCCTATTGGTAAAGAAATCAAACAGGCAAGAGTAACAAGGTAAATTGAGCCAATTATTACAGGGAAAATTCCGCCTGCTCTCATTCCTTCTTTTGGCATTGAAAATAAAAATTCAAAATTTATTGCAGGCAATCCATTAACTAATATAATTCCAAATATTAATAGAACAGGAATAATTACTATTATTGTTGCTAAAAATATCAGAACAAACGCTATTTTTTGAGCTATTTTAGGTGTCATTTTTTTACTTTATTGAGAAAAGTGTCTGCAAGAAAGTTTATTACAAAAGTTATTGCAAATAAAACTACACCTATAGCAAATAAAGCGTAGTAGTGATTGCTTCCTCGTACAGTTTCTCCCATTTCAGCTGCAATTGTTGCTGTCATAGTTCTAATTGGTTGTAAAAAGGTTTGGGGAATTACAGCAGAATTACCTGTTATCATCATAACTGCCATTGTTTCACCTATAACTCTTCCTATTCCAAGCATTATTGCAGCTATAATGCCAGGTAAAGCAGCTCTGATTGTTACTCTATACATTGTCTGCCATTTAGTTGCTCCGAGTGCAATACTTGCTTCTCTATAGCTTTTTGGAACAGATGTTATGGCATCTTCAGCAATAGATACAATAGTTGGAATAGCCATAAATGCCAATGTTATACTTCCGGATAGTGCAGTTAATCCTGTTGGTATATGAAAGATGTTTTTTATTAATGGTATTAAAGTAATCATTCCTACAAATCCAATTACTACACTTGGAATAGCAGCAAGCAATTCAATTAGATACTTTAAAATGTCTCTTAATTTTCCTGGAGCTATTTCTGATATATAAAAGGCGGATGCAATTCCTAAAGGAACAGATATGACTGTAGCACCGAGTGTTACAAGCAAGGAACCTAAGATTAAAGGCAAAATTCCGAATTTAGCAGGGTCTGAAATTGGATACCATAATTTCCCAAAAAGAAAATCTATTATAGGATAAACTTTAAGAAACAAAATACCTTCTTTGAACAAAAATATAAAAATCAAAACAACAAATATTATTGTAAGTATCCCAGAAATAAAAATCAGATTTTCTATTGTAAATTCTTTTATTTTTTTATCAAGTTTCACGAAAGAATTATTTTTTTTGTTTTACCGGAACAAATTCAACTTTTTCCACTATTGCCTGTCCTTGTTCGGAAAGAGCAAAATCCATAAAATTTTTAATTGCTTCTTTTGGTTCGCCATTAGTAAACATAAAAAGAGGTCTTGAAATAGGATATTTATTATTAATAACATTTTCCTTAGTAGGAGTAATATATAGAGATTTTTTATCCTTTGCAATATGTATAGCTTTTTGTTTTTCTGAAATATATCCCATTCCATAATAACCTATTGCATTTGGGTTTTGTGTGATTTCGTCGGCTATTGCTTGTGATGATGGCATTAAAAGTGCAGAGGGTGCAAATTCTTCGCTTTTCGACTTTCCTTTTCTTAAAACATGTTCTTTAAAGAAAACATGAGTTCCAGAATTAACTTCTCTTGAGAGAACAACAATTTTAGAATCTTTGCCACCTAGATTTTTCCAGTTTGTTATTTCTCCTATAAATATGGCGCGTAATTCATCTAAAGTTAGATTTGTGACTGGATTTAATGGATGAACAACTACAGCTAATCCATCAAGTCCAACAGTATGCTTAGCAAAATTTATTCCTTTTTCTTTTCCAAGTGTAATTTCTTTATCTTCAACATCTCTTGATGATTCCGCAATGTCACAGGTTCCATTTAGCAAACCCGCAATTCCTGTTCCAGAGCCTCCTCCAGTAACAGCTATATTTACTTCAGGATGTAATTTTGTGAATTCTTCCGCCCATGCCTGTCCTAAATTCACCATTGTGTCAGAACCCTTTATCTGAATTGCAGGTTTTGTTTGTGTTCCTGTATTATTTCTGCTACAACCATTCACCATTATGGCGAATGAAATTATAAAAACTGCTGTTGCATATAAATTTTTACGCATCATTTCCTCCAATTTTACAATTTGAATATGTTATTTAAAAGCTAATTGATTGTATGATTTTTAAGATGCTAAATTATAGCAGATGAATATTGAAAAAGTCAATCCAGAAATTCCCCAAATAGACTTTTTGTCACCCTGAACTTGTTTCAGGGTCTTAAAACCCCTTGACTTTATTAGATGCTGAAATAAATTCAGCATGACAAAACTGCAAAAATACCATTTTGGGGAATTTCTGAAGTCAATCCTTTACATCCGATTTTGCCTATGATAAACTTTTATAATGATAAGTGTAGTAGTGGTTAATGCAAATGGCAGAGAGATTATAGAGGAATGTTTAAATTCATTACTCAATCAGAGTTTAAATGAGAATGTTGAAATAATAGTTGTGGATAATGGGTCTACTGATTTGTCGTCAGAATATATATCTGAAAAATTTCCTGAAATAAAGCTAATCAAATTTACTGAAAAAATCGGGTTTGCAAAGGCGAATAATGAAGCATTAAAAGTTGCTCAAGGTGAATTTATTGCTTTGCTTAATAATGATGCAGTTGCTGACAAATACTGGCTTGAAAATTTACATAAAACGATTCAAAAATATCCTGGTGTTGCATCTTGCACATCAAAAATCTTATTTTACAATAGAAAAAACATAATTGATACTGCAGGAGATAATTTTTCAATTTTTGGCTATGGCAAAAAACGCGGGCATAATAAAAATAAAGATAATTATAATAAATTAGAAGAAGTTTTATCTGCAAGTGGATGTGCTTCTATATATAGAAAACAAATATTGGAAGAGGTGGGGTTTTTTGATGAGGATTTTTTTGGGTATTATGAAGATATAGATTTGTCCTTGAGATTGCAACTGAGAGGATACAAATGTTTGTATGTTCCAGATGCAATAGTTTACCATAGGCTTGGCACTACTTTTAAAATAGGTAGCGATTTATTTATTTATTTAGTGCAAAGAAATCAGGAATATGTGCTTATAAAAGATATACCTTTAGCATTATTTTTAATTGTATATCCATTACATCTAATATTTGTTATCTGGACATTTATTATTTATACATTAAGAGGCAAGGGCAGAATTGTATTCAATGCCAAAAAAGAGGCTTTTTTAAATTCAAATAAAATGTTTGAGAAAAGGATTGTTATACAGCAATCAAGAAAAATATCATCATTTGCGCTTTTAAAGAAAATCATGACGAGTGTGTTTGGTAATCGCAGGCTTTAGCCTGCGGAAAAATTGCAAAAAAACCGCAAGCTAAAGCCTGCGACTACAGAGTGAAATGTAAAATTGTTGGATAACCTATAATCACCATTTTTTCCAGAATATTGCTGGTATGGCTCTTGAAATTGTATCTAATCTTCCAAAAAAGTGTTCATAGGGAGAGGAGATGACTTTTTTGAGATGGTTAAAGCTTAAATAGAATTTTCTGTATGCAAGTTTTCCTAATTTTCTTATTTCTTCAGTTGATAAATCAGGATAATTTGGTTCTCCATTTTTGTTGAAATAATTATTATCTTTTAGATACTGGTAAAGTGGTGTTATTTCGTAAGGATTTATCAATTGAAATTGTGCTGTATGTGGATTTATTTTTTTTGCCCAGTTAATTAATTTTAGTGTGCTTTCTTTTGTTTCTCCAGGAAGTCCAAGCATAAAATCTGCATGTATTCTTAAGCCTGCTTTTTTGGCATCTGCTGTAAATCTTTCCATTTTTTCAACAGTAATGCCTTTTTTTATGTTTTTTAATACATTGTCACTTATAGATTCATATCCTACATGTAAGTTTCTGCACCCTGCTTTTTTCATAAGTTTTAATGTTTCATAATTCATATTTGCTCTTGCATAACATGACCATGATATTTTTATATTTGATTTTAACAGGCCTTCTGATAATTCTGTTGCCCGTTCTTCAGATAGAGTGTCATCTTGAATCATAATTGAACGAACTTCAGGTAATTCTTGAACAACGAAGTTAAATTCTTCAAGGACATTTTCTATTGATCGTGTGTTATATGTTTTACCTGTTATGAATGAATGGACCCATAAACAGAAAGTGCAAAGCCCCCAGATACATCCTCTTCCTGTCATTAAGTCTATAAATGGATAATATTCAGATGGAGTTTTGTAAAATTTAAAATCCAGATGTTTTTTAAAAAAAGCTGTTAGAAAAGGTATTTTGTCTAATTCTTTTCTGGAGAGTAGGGGTCTTAATTCATTTTGAATAATTTGCAAATCTTGTTTGTATGCTAAATTTTTAATCTGGGATATAGGTTTTTTTTCTAAAAGCTCTAAAACAGGATATTCAAATTCACCTTTAATAGCAAATTGTATTTTGTTGGATTTTTCAAGTATTCGGACAGGATTTATTGATACATACGGTCCTACAAAAACTGATGGTATGTTTAATAAGTCCATAAGTTTTTCTGTGAAATTTATATCATTATCTTCACTTTTAGTTGAGCTATACACAACAAGCCAGTCAGGTTTATAATTTAGTATAATATCTTCTGTTTGCGTGTGGTTTAAACCATAAGCTGGTGCATCAATTAATTTTACCTCATAGCCATTTTTCTCTAAAAATGCGCCGCAATATCCAAGCCATATAGGATACCACTGTGTTTTGGATAATGATACAAAATCACATCGCGCATTGCGCATATATTCCGGCAAATATGGAGGGCTTAAAAGTAATATTTTCATAATTTTTGTAGATCCTGAAACAAGTTCAGGATGACGTCTTAAATTTTTCAACAAGCATAATCAAAAACTTTTTCATCATAAAAAATAAATCCTTTAAATTAACTTCAAATAATGTTTTTATTATAATATATGGATTTAAAATAGCAAAGTTAATATAAATATCTTTTTTTGCTTTTATTAAATCTATTGAAGATTGATATGGTAGTTTTTCTCCATTTGGGTCATAAGTAGACCAGTCATTTGATAAGCTGGTTTTAAAATTTTTATGCATAGCAGTTCCCGGAAAAGGAATTGCTACATTGCATTGAACGGAATCTGTTTTGATTTCTTTTAATAGTGATACTATTTTTGAAACGTATGATTTTTCGTTGTTATTTGTATCTGGGAAAAGCATTATGAATGCAACTGTTTTAATTCCGGCATTTTTTGTAAGATGAAAAGCATTTTTGATTTCAGCTAATGTTATTTTTTTTCGGACTTCTTCAAGTAAATCAATGTCTTCTACTCCATAATATATTCTTGTGCAACCTGCTTTTTTCATCATTCTTAATAGTTTTTCAGAAACAGGGGTGACTCTCATATTGCAAGACCATTTTAAAGACTCTAAATTCCTATTTAAAATTTCTTCACATAGTTTATAAATTCTTTCTTCATTAATATTGAAAGTTGCATCTAAAAACAAAAATTCAGTTATTTTGTATTTTTCAAAGTCTAATTGCATTTCATCCACTATGTTATTTATGCTTCTTAGTCTGATTTTGTTTCCAAATAATTCTGGCATAAGACAATATGTACAGGAGTAGTGACATCCTCTACTACCAAGTAGAACAGAAAATCTTTCAGATTTTATGTATAATGTATGATATTTTTCTAAATCAATTAAATCTAATGCGGGAAATGGCAATTCATCTAAATTTTTAAAATAATTTGAAACCATTTTTGAACTAAAATTGTTTTTTATTAAATCAATTATGTCTACTTCAGGGTCACCTGTTAAAATATAATCAATTCCATTATTAAAACAATCTTCAGGCATAGCAATACTATGTGTTCCAAAAGCTATTTTTTTTACAGTTTTTGGAGTATTTTTGATTATTTCATAATCATAATTTGCAGAGGTAGTGCTGATATTTATAATGATTGCATCTGGTTTAAATGATTTTAATTCTTCAGAATAGGTGGATAATGGATTTTTGAAAAGTCTTAAGTCAGATATTTTTGCTATATGTTCGTTTTTACGAAGAGAAGCGGCTATACTGCATAAATCTACAGGTGGTAATAAACTTCCTATATGTGATGTTTCCTGGCATGCCCAAAGTTTTACAAGATTCTTATTTTGTGATGTAACAAGTAAAAATTTCATATTAGTATTTAATTACTATTTAAAAGACTCTGGATTCCCGGTAGAAACATTCGGGAATGACAGATTGTTTTTTTAGTATCTTAATTTGCATAATATACTTTCAATTTTTGGTATCAATTTTTGCAATTTGAAAGTATTGAAAATAGCGCTTCCTAAAATTAGCGGAGTTATAGGTTTATACATATTACAATTTTTGCATAAATCTATGGTATTGTATTTACCTTTTGTGTGTAATTTTCGTAAATCCTGCATTTTTTGGTTATTCCATAGTTCCTGTATTGATGAATTCTTTGTATTGCCAAGTGGATAAATAGCATTCGTATCCTGACAGCAAGGAACCAATGTTCCGTCCCATTTAACATACGGGTCGCTCCAAAGCCAGTAACAGGGCAATTTATAATTAATATTTGAATATTTTTTTTGGACTGGATTATTTAAGTCAACTCCGTATGTGATTTGTCTTATTCGTATGGCATCTACACCGTCAATATTCCACATTTTTCTAAATTCGTTGATTTTTCTTTCTGTTTTATCCATATATATACATTGTAAAGTGCAGAATGTTTTTGCTTTTCTTTTTGTTTTTTCTGCCAGAAAACCTTTGATATTTTCAATAACTTTATTGTAGTTGGCCCCTATTCTTATATTCTCATAGGTTTCCTTTTCTGTTCCATCAAAAGCAAATATTATATAGTCAATACCTGAATCTAAAAGTTCTATTGTAGTTTTATTGTCAAGTAAAGTAGCATTAGTAGAAATCAATGTTCGTATATCATTTAATTTGCAATATTCAATCATTCTAAATATGTTTTTGTTCATAAGAGGTTCTCCAACATCCTGTAGACATACAAGTTCTAAATATTTTTTTCCTTCATCAATTATGTTTTTGAAAAGTTCAAAATCCATATCGCCTATTTTTCTTGTCATATTTTGTCTTGGACACATTGAACAGGCAAGATTGCAGTTGTTGGTTACTTCAATACCTAATCGTAATGGGAAAGTGTTGCAGGCAGTATTTCTAAATACATATTTTGATGCAAGAGATAATCTTTTATATAGTTTTGTCATACATAATCTATGCTATATTTTTTCTTAAAATTATTAGTTTCAAAGTATTATACGCTATTTTTAGGAAAAATAAAATTTTATCTATAGAAGTTATTTTTGGATAAATTACTATTTTAAATCCTTGTGGAGTCATTGACTGCAAGATTTTTTTTATCAAAAATTTTCGCACAGTATTTTTCCTGAGTATATTTAATTCGTTGGCTTTAAGATATAAAGTATCATAAAGAGTGTTTAGATAGTGGCTTCCTTCTTTTGGTTGTTCGTTTTCGCCTAACAATTTTGATTCTTTATAAGAGTCATACAAATCAGAGCCTGCAAGTGGTTGGCATATAGTAAGATTTATAAAATCCAGATTTGATTTCATTATATAATTTATAGTTTTATCAAGTTCTTCTTTTGTTTCTGAAGGAAATCCCATAACAAAATTACCGTGTGTGTAAAGTCCAAGTTTATTGCATAGATTTATTACTTCCAAAGAATGTTCTAAGTCTATTGGTTTTCGTATATATTTTAATGTATTGTATGAGCCGGACTCAAGAGAAAATCCAATCCTATATAATCCACTTTTTACCATAAGATGCAGTAATGGTTCATCTATATTTTTTATTGCCATTCCCTGACCAACCTGCCAATATATATTTAATTGTCTGTCTATTATCTCCTGACATATTGATTCTGTTCTTTTTCTGTTTGCGTTAAAACAATCATCAAAAAAATGGATTTCTTTTACTTTGTATGTTTCAACAAGAAATTCTATTTCGTCTACAACGTTTTTCGCAGAACGTTCTCTGTATTTTTTGAAAAATTTTGATGTAGAACAAAATATGCAATTATATGGACATCCTCTGCTTGACATAATAAATCCAACAGGATACGCTTTGTAAAATGCAAAATTTTTGTCATGTTGGTTTATATATCTATCCATTTTTAAAAGATGGTAAGAAGGGAAGGGGAGTTCATCCAGATTTTTTATTGGTTCTCTTGCAGGAGTAGTTATTATTTTGCCTTCATTTTTAGCAAGTGCTATACCGGGGATATTAAGATACGATTCTTCATTTTGTATTTTTTTTATTAATTCCAAAAATGTTATTTCACCTTCACCTAATACAGCTATATCTATGCAACTATTTTTTAGAATTTCCTGATAAGCTATTGTGGCATAAGCACCACCTATGACTACAATAGTTTCAGGAGATGTGGCTTTAGCAAGTTTTGCAATGTTTAGGGCATCTTTAGCAAAAGAAGTGAAATTGATTGATATACCTATTACATCCGGTGCAAATTCTTTTATTATATTTTTTATTTCGTTATCACTTATACCTATTTTGACAAGACCCACATTTTTATTTATACGGATTTTTTTATTCGGCAACTGACAATCAATAATTTTAACTGTAAAATTATTTTGTTCCAATACAGAGGCAATATACGCTAATCCCATAGGTGGAAAAAATCCATAAGTCTGCGCATCTTCAGTGTTGATTGTAAAATATGGTTTAATAAGAAGTATTTTCATTTGAGATTCTTCACTTCGCTCAGAATGACACTTCGGGGCATTCTGCGTTGATAGTTTTTGAATAAGTTAAGTAATACCTTGTAATTTAACCCAAACATAAAATTGAATTCATTATTACAGGGGAAATGACAGGTATAACAGTTATGTTGTGATGCGATTTTCCATGCTTTTTTAAAACCTAATTCTAAACAATTTGCGGGTTGGATAACATCTACTAATGCAGGGCATGGATAAATATCTCCGTTTACATCAATAATTCCCCAATATCTACCTGCATAGCATTTTGGAATTTTAAAACCCGGTTTTTCTCCAATTATTTTATCTTTTGTATATTCATACGGCCATTTTAATGCATATATGTATGATTCATTTGAGAATAATACAGGTCCGCCTTTTTCTTTTATCTGTATTAGTTTTCTAATTCCCTGTTTTAATTCTTCATCTTTGGCAGAATTTTCAATGGGTTTTGTTTCTCCAGAAGATGTCTGGCTGATTGGAGTGGTAAATCCTATTAAAAACCCTTTAGATTTTGCTAAATCAATAAAAGAATCCAATGATTTTATAGTTTGAGTAGTTAAAACAGATGAAACCTGTGTTTTTATATTATGTTTTTTGGCAATATCTATTGCAGAGATAATTTTATCATAAGTTCCTTTACCTCTGTTATAGTCATTCGCTTCTCTATCACCATCTAAACTTAAACATAGGTTGTCTAAACTTTTAATTTCATCTATTTTCTTCTCTACAAGTAATCCATTGCTTGTTAGGGCGCATTCCATACCTTTTTGTTTTATATAGTTAATAATTTCTCCAATATCTTTTCTTAAAAGCGGTTCGCCTCCAACTAAATTGATTCTAATTGTTCCTAAAGCCCAAACTTCATCTATGATTTTAAAAATTTGGTCTTTAGATAAATCCTTTTGTTTTCTTTCATAGTATTTCGCATAACAATATTTACATTTTAAATTACAAGCATTTGTTATAGAAAACTGTAGAAGAAACGGAGTTAAATTACCACTCAATTTATTTTGGGCTAATTTGTATCCAAACCGCATTTTTTTTAAAAAACTCCGAATATTCATTTTTTCTATATTGTAGTCGCAGGCTTTAGCCTGCGTTCTTGCATACTGAAATTTACGTTTTTGAAATCGCAGGCTAAAGAGCTTGTGCCAAAAGGTGTCATTCTGAGGCAGTAGCCGAAGAATCTCGCTTTAAAGCCCTTTAAAAACGAGATCCTTCACTGCGTTCAGGATGACAAAATAGGGTTTTGGCACAGGCTCTAAAGCCTGCGGCTACCACTTAATTTTAAATAAGCTTTTATACTTTCTTCATTAAATGACCAATCAAGTCTATAACTGTTAACACCTGTGCCGTAATGTTCTCTCACTGGAAACTTACCTGTATTTTCAAAAACAGTTATAGCATTTTTCATATCATCAGTATATGGTTTAAGAGTGTTTATATAACTATTTACAGAAAACATTCCTGAAAAAATAATATAAATAAAAAAAACAATCAAAAATTTGTTATTTTGTATGTTAGATACAAAAATTTGTGCTAATGGTATAGAAATTAATGCTGCGGAAAAATAAAAATAACGTGGCATTTGGTGGCTTAAATCAGGGTTTGGATTAGATGGATGATACGCAAAAGATGCTATAAAAAACGGACTTAATGACACAATAAAAAAAATCACACATAAAGTTTTTAAATTTCTTGAAATACTTGGATTTTTTATAAATTTAAAAGTGTAAAAAGTAGTAATTAACAAAAATAAAATTGCAATAATTGTGAGTGGGGTGGGAAAAGCAGGATTTAATATATATAGTGTATCAGTCACTTTTATTTCAAAAATAGCACCCAAAAAACCTAACAGGAGTTTTATACATCCTATAAAAATATTGTAAATAAGTTGTGAAAAACCGGAAAAATAAACTCCTGCATTTATGGGTTTTACCATTATTTTTACAAGAAAAGGCAGCATTAATATTATAACTAACACAATAAATTGTTTGATTTTAATTGGTTTGTTTATAACTAACATAGCAATAGATAAAAGTATAGTGATAAATCCAAGTTCATATACAAAAGGTGCGAGTCCTGTAAATATATAAAATAGAATATTAGATACTCTTGTTGCAGATTTGTTTAAAGCTGGATGAAGAAATATGGAAATAAGTGTGTATGTAGTAATATGAATATACGTGATTTGTAGTGTCCAGAATATTGTGTCGGCATATACGTTAGAAGAAGCAAATAATATTGAGCTTGCTAATGCAGTTTTGCGATTAGGATATATTTTAAAACAAACAAAATATACAAGTAAGATATTACATAAGTGTAAAAAAAGCGAAAAGTAATAATGAAGTTGAAAGGTGTTTCCAAAAACTAAATATTCTAATGCTGTTGTTCCCAAACTTATAGGCACAAAATGTCTGATTTGCAAGTCACCATTATAGTAAATTAAATAATGAAGAAAATCATTTAAGTTATGCAATTTAGATTCTAATACTTTTGCTAAATCCCAATCATCGTTGCGGAAGAAAAGTTTACTTGCAGGCATATATGCAAAAAATACAATAATAACTAACAATAAAAGAGCAAGCAAATAATTTAAATTCAAAGCCTTTTTCATAATCTATTCGTGTTATTCCCAATCCCAGTTTTCACGAGGGCAAGCTTTGATTAGGAATCCAGTTTTTTGCTGTTTTTCTGGATTCCCGCTTTCGCGGGAATGACATCTTTTTCCCTTTTTTGAAAGAAAATCTTAAAAAACACTTTTGATTTTACCATAAATTCTGTCCAAGAATTAGTTTTAAATATATTTTTTACAATGTAAAAAAATCTGATGTAATATTTTTTATAACACATTTTGTAAAGTTCTACGAGTTTTTTTCTTGTTAAATATTTCTCATATAGTTCTATGTAAAAATCGGGGGTGGGGTTTTTTGCAAAATCAGACCAAGTATTTTTATTTAGTGTTTTTTCTTCTATGCAATCATTGTACATTTTGGAATGTGGCATCAATTGGAGAATGGAAAACTGAGCATAATCAGAGTTTATTTTTTTTGCTGTTTTTAACAATTTGTAAATATCCTGTTCACTTTTATGATGAGGAAATCCAATTATCCAGTTAGTGCTTGTTAATATCTTATATTTTTTTGCCAATTTTATTGCAGTAATGGATTGTTCTATTGTAATGTTCTTGTTGATTTTTTTTAAATTTTCATTGGTATAATCTTCTATGCCAAATAAGACAAGGCGACATCCTGCGGCTTTTGCTAATTTAAACATTTCTTCATTTACTTGGTCTACTCTTCCACGAAAACTCCATGTTATTTTTAATTTTTGTTTTAATATTTCATTGCATATTGAGAGGACACGATCTGCTGTTATATTAAACATATCATCAAAAAAGAAAAAATCGTCAATACCTTTTTTAATATATAATTGCAATTCTTCTGCGATATTTCCCGATGTTCTATAGCGGTACTTTTTATCACGCACCTGGCAATAACTGCATCTAAATGGACAGCCACGTGAAGTGCAAATAGTTCCGACATTCTTTTGTGTTCCAAGAGTACTGTAATATTTTGAAAGATTAAGAAGATCAAATGCAGGAAATTGCAAAGCATCAAGATTTGTAATTGTTTCAGGTTCATTTTTTATAATCGTATTTTTTTGCTTATAAATGAGTCCGGGTATTTTTAAAAGTGCATCCTTGTTTTCTAAGGAATTTAATAGTTTTAAAAAAGATATTTCGCCATCACCTTCTATAATATAATCTACTTCTTTATGGGAAAGAGTTTCTTGCCAGAACATACTGATATGGGGTCCGCCGAGAACAACTATTATTTTGGGGTTTACCATTTTTGCAAGTTTTATAGTTTTCAAAACATCGTAGAATGTGAATGTAAATGCTGTTATTCCCAATACATCAGGCTGTTCTTTTTTAAATAAAATTTCTATATCTGAATAAGACATACCTTCAGCAATTGAATCAACTAAACTTATCTTGTAGTTACTATGTTTTCTTAAATATCCTGCAATATACATTAAGCCAATAGGAGGGAAAGATGATATTTCTCCTAAATCAACAAACCAATCAGAAGAAATTTTAATCATATTAAATCTTGGAGGATTTAAAAGAAGTATTTTCATTTTCTTGCGAGTATTGAAAATAATGGGGCATAACCTTTTTTAAATGTTTTATTACCAATTAGTATATTGATATATTTATTTAATCCAAACCAATGATAGCGGTTTTTTATATCACTAAATTCTAATTTGTTCAATTGTGTTATTATTTTGCCTGAATCTATTCCATCTGAGTGTATTTCAGATAATTCATATATGTTTTTTACCTCTGCATCTTTCAGCTTAAAAAAATTTAGATAGTTTTTATAAGGTTTAGTTATTCCCCAATAAATTTTTAAAAACACATTGAATTTTTTCACAAAATTTATATCAATGTCATGGTCTGTCCATAAAATTCCGCCCTTTTTTAAAACTCTATGAATTTCATTGAAAAGATTAGTATAGTCATATATATGATGCAAAACTGCAAAACACACAACTGCATCAAGTGATTCATTTTCAAATGGAAGGTGTTGTCCATCGCTTAGATATGCATTATCACAGAATTGTTTAACATAATCTACCATCTTAGGTGACACATCTGCGCCATAAACTTTCTTGAAATATTTTTTTGCACTTTTTATTATAACTCCTGTGCCACATCCAAAATCTAAAATTGATTCACCTGTTGTTTGCTTACTTATCATTTCCATTTTAGTATCTATCCATTTGAAAAGTTTATCTGAACGTCGTTTATCTATTGTTTCATATTCGTTAACGATATTATCATACAAAAATTTATTTGCTTCTATTACTTTTATATTTAATCCATCATTTTTATTCATTATATTAACCCTGTTTTTTTGCACTTCTGGTTCCACCATTCCTTTCAGTCACAGTATTCCCTTTGGTCATAAAACTCCAATGCATCTGCTACTGCGTTTTTAAATTCCACTTCTGGAGTCCAACCAAGTTCTTTTTTTGATTTTGCATTGTTGAAGTATTTATATCCAAAACTTTCTTTAAGTATTTGTGGACTAAATAGCAAATTTTTTTTAAAAAATGGATGCAAAATATTTATTAAAGCTAAAGAAGGATAATATAGAATATTTGGTAATTTGAACTTTATCGCACTTACACCTAATGTTTTGGCAATAATATTACAAAGTTCTATATATTCTAAATTTTCATTTGCAAATATATATCTTTCTCCTTTTTTGCCTTTTTCCATAAGTAAAATTAGGCCATTAATAACATCTTTTACTGATATAACACTTGTTCCACCGTAAGGTGCAAACTTCAGTTTTTTGCTGTATATTGTTTTTATTATTGAGCCTGAATTTAAATGTATATCACCTTCACCATATACAGTTGAAAGATTTGCAAGGACAGCATTTAACCCTTTTTCACAAAATTTTTTTACTTTTTCTTCCGCAGCTTTTTTTGTATATGCATAAGAATTTTCTTTTGATATGTCAGACTCAGAATTTTCATCTAAAACTGTATTTTTATTTTTTGAATACCCTAAAACTGCACAAGCACTTATATGAACAAATCTTTTTATTTCAAGTTCAGATGCAGATTCTAAAACATTTTGTGTGCCTTCTACATTTACTTTGTAAAGTTCATCATAACAATATCTGCTAAAAGAAATTTTAGCTGCACAGTGAAACACAGTATCGCAATTAGACATTGCGAGTTTTACAGATTGTTTGTCTGTTATATCACCAACAAACTTTTTTGCATTGGGTAAATTTTCAATAAAAGGGTGTGTAGAATTTTTATGAAGTAGTAAAGAAAGTCCGTATCCTAACTCATTTAATTTTCTTGCTAAATTTGCACCAATAAAACCAGATGCACCAGTTATAAATATTTTCTCAGCCATTTTTTGAAAATAAAAAGTGGTAAAGTTCTTTTAAAATTAAACTAAAGTTTGTATAAGTTGATTTTCTTTTTAAGGTTTTCAGAACATATGAAGGTCTGAAATAAAACTTTTTAAATGCCAACTGATACATATATTCTATTTTTTCTTTGGTCATTTCCGGATATTCAAAAAACGCTTTATTTTCATAAGGAGAATATTTATCCCAGTCTGTTATCAGTAATTTATTTTTGGTGTGCAATTCATCATAAAGTTTAGAGCCTGGATATGGTGTAACTATTGTAAACTGGCATTTATCTATATCTAAACTACGAGCCAAATTAATAGATGCAAGTATTTCTTCTTCAGTCTCACCAAAATTGCCAATACATATAAAAGCACCTGTTTCAAAGCCTTCTTTTTTTGCTATTTGCGCTGTTTCTTTTATTTGTTCTATTGAAGTTTTTTTGTTTATTATGTTATCTAAAACACGTTGGGAACCTGATTCCATTGCAAACCAGAAATCTACACATCCTGCTTGTTTTGCAAGCCTAAGTAAATCCTGTGAGACTTTGTCTGCTCTTATAAAACCTTCAGGCACTGTCCATTTTATATTCAAATTTTCTTTTATCATCAGCTCACAAATCTTTTTTGCGCGTTCTTCTATAAGTGCAAAATTATCATCAAGTATTTCTATAAAATTTACATTATATTTTTCTTTAAGCAATTTAATTTCTTTAATTACGTTTTCAGGGCTTCTATATCTATAATTATATCCGTGGACACCATGAAAACAAAATACACATTGATATGGACATCCTCTGCTTGTTATTATGGTTCCAATTCTTGTATTTTTCTGTGTATTCCATGTGGGTCTGGTATTAAATTTTGTGTAATCTTCAAAATTGAACAAATGGCGTGCAGGAAAAGGTAAATCGTCAAGATTATTTATAAATTCTCTGTCAGGATTATGTATAATTTTACCATTTGATTTATAGGAAATACCTTTTATATCTTTCAATACTTTATTTTGAGAAAGGTTGATGCATAATTCCTTAAAACTATATTCAGCTTCTTTTCTTATTACTATATCAACTGTAGAAAAATTTAATGATTCTTCAGGTAATACAGATGGGTGTGGTCCGCCTAATACTGTCCTAATTTTTGGATTATGTTTTTTTATCCTCTCACATAATTTCCATACGGATTTTATATGGACTGTTTTTGCATAAATTCCAGTAATATCTATTTTGTTTTTGTCTAATACTTCTTCTAAATTATCAGAGTGGATATTGAGGTCAAGAATAAATATATTATGGTTTTCTTGCTCTAAAACCGCAGCTATATAACCCATTCCTAATGGAAAGCTGTGTGTGGTATAAAATTTAAGATTTGGTTTTGGATATACAAGTAAAATATTCATAATTTTCTATTTATGGTTTCTCTTTTTCCACCAGATTATTAATTAAGGAATCTGTATTTTATAAGTGTTAATATTGTAGGAATGGCATCTTTCCATGTGATTTTTTTGCCTTCTTTGTATGACCTGCCATAATATGTTATTGGAACTTCCACAATTCTAAGCGTTCTTTTTTTAAAAAACTTTGCAGTTAATTCAGCTTCTATATTAAAACCATCTGATTTAAGTGTTATCCCATTTAAAGCTGATTTTGTCCAAGCTTTATAACCTGTTTCCATATCAGTTAGCATTGTGTCGTATAGTATGTTAGTAAATAATGTAAGAATTTTATTTCCCATATAATGCCAAAACATAAATACTCTATGTATTCCGATAAATCGTGTTCCGTATACTACATCTGCACAATCATCGTATATTGGTTTTAGTATTTCCGGATATTGTTCAGGAGGATATTCTAAATCTGCATCCTGAATTATAATAATATCTCCATTTATATGTTGTAGTCCTGTTTTTATTGCAGAACCTTTTCCAGAATTTTTTTTATGAAAATAAATTTTAACATTACTTTCTTTTATTGATTTTAGTGCTTCAGAGGTGCCATCAGTAGATCCATCATCTATAACAATAATTTCTTTGTCTAACGGCACTTTATGGACTCTATCAATTATTTTAGTTATAGTATGGACTTCATTATACACAGGTATTAAGACGGACAATAATTTATTCATATTTTTTTGTAATTACTGGTTTGTGAGAAAAATGGATATGTAATCCCAGCAAAAAACAATACAAGTGTTGTTAGTAAAAATACAGCAATAGACGATCTTTTTTCGTATTTACTTTTTTCTAATTGTTTTCTGCCTTTTTCAACAAAATAATGAGCTAATACAAATGATATTAACAAAAACATAAAAGCAAATATAGCTATTTTTACGGTTCCCGGGTTACTTAATAAAAAGGATATAGAACTTAATGCAAAAAATACTAATATCCATGGAATAAATAAAATCTGCAGCATTTTTGTTGTATAGATAATTTTCCATTTATTGGACATTTTGGGTAATAAATAAGAAAATCTTAATAGTTCCATTATATACGCATTTGCTTTTCTGAATTTATGCTGTATCAATGTTTCAATAGTGTTTGGGCATCTGGTTTCATAAACAATTGTAGTATCGCAGTATTTGGTTTTCTTTTGAAGTGAATTAGCCAAATATGAAATATAAATATCGTCTGCTACACAATCTTCAGGAAATTTGCTAAGCAGTTCTCTTTTGAAAGCATAACAAGGAGCCATTACAGCAGAAGCGGAATAAATTTTACTTTCAAGTACTCTTTGCAAGTTTTGTGTTTCCCAATAATGTTTTTCCATATTTATGCAGTTTTGTGGTGCAACATAAGCACCTACCACATAAATATCAGTATCTTTTTCAAATTCTTTTATAAGTTCTTGCACTGTATCAGGTTCCATAATAGCATCCATATCAGTATTTAAGACAATGTCAGATTTAAGTGTGGGCAATATAAAATTTATCTGATTTATTTTGCCTTTACAATTTGTTTGCAGAACTTTCATATTTGAGGAATCTTTTATTAGTTTTGTCAATTTATCATAAGTTGTATCTGAAGACAGCCCGTCTAAAAAATACACTTCAAATTTATCTTTCGGATAATTTATCTGTTTTAAATTGTCAACCTTTTGTTCAACTAAATTTTCTTCATTATAACAAGGCACAAGTATTGAAATAAAAGGATAAGATTTAACCATTGATGCTGAGGCATTTTTATCTTCACCTTTAAACAAGGATAGCAGATAAATAACATATAAATATCCACAAAATGCCCACCATATTAAAAACAAAAATATAAAATAAAGTGAAATTGATAAAAACATAGTTTTTTTCCTTATGGTTGATATTTTTTTCATCAGACCATAGTTTGGGTATTATAACCCAAACATAACAAATATGCAATAATGTTAGAGATTATTTTGTAATGGGTTAGTTACGGGCGGGGGTGTTATTGCGAGGAGCAGTAGTGACGAAGCAATCTCTTTAAAAATAAATGAGATTGCTTCGCTTATTTTATTCGCTCGCAATGACAAATGTCCAAATACTGATTCCTTACGTTATTTTAGTATTGAAATCTAGTGAATATGTGATATTGTATTGTGGTAATATGTAACTGTAGCTAAATCTTTAGGGGATTACCTGTTATTCTCGCGTGTAGTAAGCGGGAATCCAGAAAAGTGGGGAGTTGAACTTGTGTGGAACGGAAAAACAATTGAATATGACATCGATAGAACAATTAGAAAATTGGTTAAAGAGGCCTGAGGGTATAAATCTTGAATTTAAAGAGGCAAAAAATAAATTTGATAGTAGAGAAGATTTGCCGGATTATTGTGCTGCTATCTCTAATGAAGGTGGCGGAAAACTTATTCTTGGAGTTAATAGCAAAGGGTTTATCGTAGGAACAAAAGCATTTCAAGGAAGCGACCATAAACTTTCTCATGAATTACTAACTAAACTCAAAATAAGGATTGATGTTGAGGAAATCATATATTCTCAAAGTCGTGTGCTGATTTTTCATATCCCAAGCCGAGAGTTTGGCCAAATTGTGAAATCTACAGGTGCTTACAAATATCCGATGAGAGCAGGAGAATCTTTGGTTGAGATGGATTTGGCAACAATGAAAACAATACTTAGTGAAACTGAGCAAGATTTTTCTGCAAAAATTGTTTATGGATTAAAGTTGTCCGATTTGGATGAAGATGCTCTTTCAAATTTTAAAACAAAGTGGTCGGAGAAAACAAGAAGAGACGATTATCTTACATTTGAAAACGATAAGATGCTTCGTTCTATAGGGTTGTTAACAGATGAAGGGTTAAATTATGCAAGTTTAATTTTATTTGGCAAAAAGGAAAAAATAGATAAGATATTGCCGGGAAGTGAAATAATTTTTGAATGGAGACAAGAGTCGGCAAAAGTTTCCTACGATTTCAGGAGAAATTGGCGAGAACCTTTTTTTAAAATTTATGATTCAATTTGGGAAACGATTGATGCTCGTAATTTACGTTATCCATTTCAAGATGGATTGTTTCAACGTGAGGTATATGCGTTTAACGAAAAATCTATCCGTGAGGCTGTATTGAATGCGGTTGCACATAGAAATTACACAATAAACAATCAGTCCATCTTTATCAAAGCATCTTCAGAAAATTTTGTTATAGAAAGTCCTGGTGGATTACCTGTAGGTATTACACAGGAAAACATTTTACACAAAACTTATTGGAGAAATAGATGTATTGCTGAAATCTTTGAGAAAGCAGGTTTGGTAGAACGTTCAGGACAGGGGATGGATGATATTTTTGGAAATACAATTAAAGAGGGAAAAGGATTGCCTGATTTGTCAAAGAGTGATGCATTTTCTGTGCAATTAAGTATTTCTTCACAAGT
>JBBTED010000001.1:0-40934 GCA_038042445.1 Candidatus Firestoneibacteriota bacterium | reverse complement strand
TTGGAAATACAATTAAAGAGGGAAAAGGATTGCCTGATTTGTCAAAGAGTGATGTATTTTCTGTGCAATTAAGTATTCCTTCACAAGTTAAAGATAAAGAATTTGTACTTTTTATTGAGAAAATTACACGTCATAAACAAATATTGCTTTCGTTTGAAGAAATATATGAATTAGAGAAAATTCGCGAGCATCGGATAGTTACAAACACAGAATTCAAAAAGAAATTTATTGACCTTGGAATTATTGAACAGATAGGCAGAACACGTGGAGCTAAATATATTCTTTCTCATCAATATTATGCTCATAAGGATAAAACAGGTGTGTATACTAGGTTTAAAGGTTTATCAAGGGACCAAAGTAAAGAATTGATTCTTAATCATTTAAAGAAAAACTCGAAAGGATTTATGAAAGATTTTAAGGATGTTTTACAAGATATGGAGCAAAAGAATATAAAAAATTTACTGCAAGAACTGAAAAAAACAGGGAAAGTTGTCCATATTGGCACAAAAAGAGCAGGGTATTGGATACTTAAAGAATCTAATTAGCTAAAAACGATTAAAATTAGCTAAAAACGATTAAAGTTATAAAATGTGTTATAGCATATTATATATATAATATATATGAATCCTTAAAGAATCTAATTAGCTAAAAACGATTTAAAATTAGCTAATATGTCAATACATTATTGTTCAGATGTGCCTGTTTTTATAATCAAAAATAATTTGAGAACTGCTGGAATAACAAGAGAAGAATATTTTGTTTTGTTGGAAGAAATATAAAAAATTCTTTTGTTATAAATGCAGGGGAACATTAGAATCAACGGATATAAATATGGATGGTAGTTTGAATCTACTGCCTTAGTCTAACAAAAAATCCCAAAAACACAAATTATTGGTACTTTTTTACTTGACGATAGGGTTTTTATAAATTATCATTGTATAAATCTATAATTGATAATAAGATGTTTCTTTTTGAATATTTTGAATTGAGAGAGGTGAAGAAAAATGAATGATACAAAAATTGTGTTGAGTGAAAAAGAAATTCCACAGCAGTGGTATAATATTCAGGCTGATTTGCCTGAACCATTGCCTCCGACTCTTAAGCCTGATGGGACTCCAATTGGTCCGCAGGATTTAGCGCCAATATTTCCGATGGAACTTATAAAACAGGAAGTGAGTCGTGAGCGTTGGATAGATATACCAGACGATATATTAAGAATCTATAAACTATGGAGGCCAACTCCATTATATCGTGCATTTAACTTAGAAAAGGAATTAAAAACTCCTGCGCGAATTTATTACAAAAATGAAAGTGTTTCACCTGCTGGAAGTCATAAGCCGAATACTGCTGTGGCACAGGCTTACTATAATAAAAAAGAAGGTGTGAAAAGATTGACTACAGAAACAGGGGCTGGTCAATGGGGTAGCGCAATAGCTTTTGCCTGTAATTTATTTGGTTTGGAATGTACAGTTTATATGGTGAAAATTTCTTTTGAGCAAAAACCATACAGAAAAATTTTAATGCAGACTTGGGGGGCAAAAGTTTATCCATCCCCAACTAATTTAACCAATGCGGGGAGAGAAATGTTAAAAAAAGATCCAAGTTCAATGGGTTCACTTGGTATGGCCATATCTGAAGCAGTGGAAGATGCTGCTACTCATAATGATGCAAAATATTCACTTGGTAGTGTGTTGAATCATGTGCTTTTACATCAGACAGTAATTGGTCTTGAGTTAAAAAAACAATTAGAAATAGCACAAGAGAAACCTGATATTATTATTGGGTGTGTTGGTGGAGGAAGTAATTTTTCAGGCATTACTTTCCCATTTGTTTCAGATAAATTGAAAGGAAAAAATATACGGTTTATTGCAGTGGAGCCTACTGCTTGTCCTACACTTACTAAAGGGCCATATAGATATGACTATGGTGATGCTGCAAAAATGACACCGCTTGTTAAGATGTATACTTTGGGGCATAGTTTTGTTCCATCAGGTATTCATGCCGGTGGTTTACGGTATCACGGAGATGCTCCGTTATTGTGCTTGCTGGCGAATAAAGGAATAATTGAATCAGTAGCGTATCCGCAAATTCCTGTATTTGAGGCAGCAGTATTATTTGCGCGCACAGAAGGTATTTTGCCTGCGCCTGAAACTGCGCATGCAATTAAATGTGCTATTGATGAAGCATTGAAATGCAAGGAAACAAAAGAAGAAAAATGTATAGTTATAGGATTTAGTGGTCATGGACATTTTGATTTAGCAGCGTATGATGCATATTTGAATAACAAGTTGGAAGATTTCGCTTATCCAGAAGAAAAAATAAAAGAAGCATTAAAAGATTTACCTAATATTACATAATCAATAGAGGGAGGAAATAGAATGCCAAAGATAGTAATAAAGCAGTTCTTGGAAGCAGGAGTTCATTTTGGACATCAAACGAAACGATGGAATCCAAAAATGGGGAAATATATTTATGGTGAAAAAAATGGTATACATATTATTGATTTGCAAAAGACAGTAGATAAACTTAAAGAAGCTTGTGAGTTTTTGCAATCAATATTATTGAAGGGTGAAACAGTATTATTTGTTGGTACTAAAAAACAGGCACAGGATGTAGTTACTGAAGAAGCAAAACGATGTGAAATGAGTTTTGTGACACATAGATGGCTTGGCGGAATGCTTACAAATTTTCAGACTATAAAAAAGAGTATTACCAGATTAAAAGAATTAGAACGTATGCAAGTTGAAATTTTTTCAAAACTTACAAAAAAAGAGATTGCAAGATTAGAAAAGGAAAAAACAAAACTTGAAAAAACTTTAGGTGGAGTTAAAGATATGTCTAAACTTCCAGGAGTTATATTTATTGTGGATTCTAAAAAAGAAGAAACTGCAGTGTTAGAGGCTAAAAAATTAAATATTCCAGTTATAGCTGTAGTAGATACTAATTGTGATCCAAGTAATGTAGCGTATGTAATTCCTGCAAATGATGATGCCATAAAGTCAATAAAGTTAATATGCGCTTTTATTGCAGATACTATACTTGAAGTAAGACCTGTTGTTTCAAAAGTTTTAGAGGAAGAAATAGCTTCATCAGTTGAAGAAGCAGAAAAAATAGAGAAGGCTGTAGCAATAGAAGATTTAATACAGCCAAAAATTGTAGATAAAGATGAAGCTGAAAAAGCCAAAAAGAAACCAAAGAAAAAAGTGGGTAATATTGTGTCAAAGAGAGAGGAGTAGGTTGAAATGGATATATCCAAGATTAAAGATTTAAGAGAAAAAACAGGCGCAGGTATAGTTGAATGTAAAGAAGCTCTTAATTCTTCAAATGATGATTTAGAAAAAGCATTTGAATATTTGAGAAAAAAAGGTATTTCAAAAGCTTTGAAAAAAGTTGGTCGTGAAGCAAGCGAAGGTATTGTTACTTCATATATTCATATGGGTGGTAAAATAGGTGTACTTCTTGAAATAAATTGTGAAACTGATTTTGTAGCGCGCACTGATGATTTTAAAGAATTGGCTAAAGATATTGCAATGCAGGTAGCAGCTTCGAATCCTTTGTATATAAAGCGCGAGGATGTGCCGGCAAATATAATTGATAAAGAAAAAGAAATATATAAAGCTGAAGCTAAAAATGCAGGCAAACCGGATAAAATTTTAGATAAAATAGCCGAAGGCAAACTCGGAAAATTTTTTTCAGAAGTATGTTTGCTGGAACAGGCATTTATAAAAGACCCCGATAAAAAAGTTAGCGATATTATTACTCAAAAAATTGTGAAATTGGGTGAGAATATAATAGTCAGACGTTTTACCCGATATGTTCTTGGAGAAAAATACTAATTAATTGGGTTAAAATGATAAATGAGATATGCCATTGTAAGCTTTGTACCGAAGTGGTGCAGGGTAAGCGTTATAATATGTTTTATACTTGTATCGCAAAATTCAATTGCTGTAACAAACCAATTTACTTTTGTCCAACTTCATTATAACGGTGGTAATTGGGATACTCATCCCAATGCATGGAGTGAAATTTATCATTTCATAACAACAACTACCAGTATTAATGCCAGTTTCGACAGAAAAGAAATAACTTCTATTGACGAGTCCATAGCCAATTATCCAATTATTTATATTACAGGAACAACTGAATTTTTGCCATTTACATCACTTGAGATAAGTAATTTGCAGAAGTTTTTAGAAGGTGGAGGTATTTTATTTGTAGATGATTGTGTTGGAATTGAAAATATGGGATTTACTAAGAGTATGAAGAAAGAACTTGCCAGAATATTTCCTGATAAAAAATTGGAAAAAATAGAGAAGGATAATGCGTTATTTTTTTCATTTTATTTTTTACCGGAGGTGTCAGGATGCCGTATTGCAAAAAAGTATTTAGAAGGTATAAAAGCAAATAATCAGGTAAGTGTTTTGTATTCATATAATGATTTATTTGGAATATGGGAAAGAGATAAATTAGGTAACTGGTTGTTTCAGTGTGTGCCAAATGGAGAAAATCAGAGGTTGCAGGCAATGAAATTGACGGTTAATATAATAATGTATGCTTTAACAGGAACATATAAATTGGACGCAATTCATTCACCTTTTATAAAGGAGAAATTAAAAAAAATTGAAAGACCATAAAGAAAATTTTTTGGATCCATTAACTCTTGCTAAGTTATCGGATATGAGACTTAGAGCACGGTTTGTTGTAGAAGGATTTATTTCAGGTTTGCATCAGAGTAAATTTAAGGGCTCAAGTGTGGATTTTGCAGAACATAGAGAATATGTATTTGGAGATGAGATAAAAAATATAGATTGGAAAGTATATGGCAAATTTGACAGATTTTATATAAAACAATATCAGGAAGAGACGAGTTTGAAAGGATATATACTTGTGGATTCGTCTGCTTCAATGAAGTATGGTTCAACAGGTATTTCCAAATTTCAATATGCTTGTTATCTTGCATCTTCACTGGCATATCTGATGTTAATTCAACAGGATGAAGTTGGAGTTGCAACGTTTAGTAATGAAATTTTGAAATTAATTCCTGCAAGAGGTGGTCTTGAGCATATAAAGGCTATTACAGGCGCACTTGAAACTTCAGAGTGTTCAGGAAAAGTTGATATACAAAAAATTTTCAAAGAATTAAGTGTTCTCATAAAAAAAAGAAGTCTTATTATTTTTATTTCTGATCTTTTTGACGATGAAGAAAAAATACTTCATACTCTTAAGGCATTCAGGTTTAGAAAAAATGAAGTTATAATTTTTCATTTACTTGATCCTGCAGAATTAGATTTGCCATTTAAAAATACCATATTATTTGAAGGTATGGAGTCTAAAGAACAAGTTTTAGCTAATCCAAATGCAATAAAAGAAGAGTACAAAAAAACAATAAACAGTTTTATTGAAAACTACAGATTGAATTTCAGAAAAAACAACATAGATTATACTTTAATAAATACCAGTACACCTCTTGATAAAGCTTTAGGAAGCTATCTTTATTCAAGAGAAAAACTATGAACTTCACATTCTTAAATCCTGCATTTCTTTTTGGGTTGCCTTTGCTTGGTATACCGATATTTCTGCATTTTTTATCTAAAAAAAAGAAAACACCATTTTATTTCAGTGAAACACGTTTTATAAAAATGGCACTTACAAATGTTATAAAAAGACATAAAATTTTGGAAATTATTTTGCTTATACTTAGATGTCTTGTTATATTAGTTTTAGTTCTTTTGTTTGCAAGGCCTATACTTTATACAGGATATTTTTCAAAAAATGATAAATCTTCAATATCTACGGTTTTACTTGTAGATAATTCTTATTCTATGGCTCAGAAATTGAAAAACGGTAAAACAGTGTTTGAAGAAGCAAAAAATACTACAATACGTTTTGTAAATTCAATGTCTAAATCAGATAGAATTGCTGTTTTAACTGTGAATTCAGATGTAGAACCAATAATTTCTTATGTGTCATCTGTAAATGATGGAATAAGAGAAAAAATTAAGAAATTAAATATCAGTTTTAAAAACACAAATATTTCAACTGGAATCAGTGCGTCTTTGAAAGTTTTAGAGGCAGAACCAGCATCTAACAAACAGATTATTTTAATTACTGATATGGCTGAGCATGGTTATCAAGCTCAAAATGTTCAATTTTTGGTTAAAGATGTACGGTTTATAGTTATAAATCTTGGGGATGAACCTTCAAATGTTGCGGTTACAAATACTTTATTTAATCCGCCTGTATTAAATCAACCTTGCAATTTTAATATTACTGTAAATAATTTTTCGTCTTCAAAAATCAATAATTTGCCTATTTCATTTTATATTGATGATAAAAAAGTTAATCACGGTTATTTAGAAATTAAATCAAATGAGTTTTATGTTAAAACATTTTCAAATGTGTTGCAAAATCCAGTCCCACATTTATCCAAAATAGAGATAGGTTCAGATTCTTTAGAAGTGGATAATCATTATTATTTTGTTGTAACTCCAGTTAAAAAGCTAAAAATATTATGTGTAGATGGTGATCCAAAAGCATCTTTATATTTTAGTGAAACATTTTATCTTAAATTTGCATTAAAGCCCAAAGCTCAATATTCTGATTTTGACGTTGATGTGTGCAACAAAACTGAATTAGATAAAATTAGTTTGAGTAATTATAATGCAATATTTTTTTGTAATGCTTTGCCTTCTTCTCAAACTACAATAAAAAATTATGTTAAAAATGGTGGTGGAGTGGTATTTTTCCTGGGCGATAAAATCAAACCAGAAGATGTGTCTGGTTTTACAGATATACTGCCTGGGACAATAATTTCGCCTAAAGAAGATGGGAAATACAAAATTATTTTAGGAGAAACAGGCAATTTATTATTAACAGAAAAAGACATAGATTTAACTACAGTAGAAGTTTATAAATATTTTAAAATTTTGCCAAAATCAGACAGTAAAATATTTTTAAATTTCGACACACAAGATGTTTGCTTAATAGGTAGTGAAAAAGTTATGCTTTTTGCATCTACTGTTGACAGGGATTGGACAAATTTGCCAGTTAAACCAATGTATTTGCCATTGATTAACAAAATGGTTCAGTATGTGTGTTCGGATTTTTCTGGAGCATTTGATTGTAGTGTTAAGGTAGGAGGCATCATTAAAATTCCTTTTAAGTTTGAGGATTTACCGGAATATTTTGAAATTATAACTCCTGTTGGCAAAAAACTAAATCTTGCTTCTGCGAGAACGAAAGATTTTTGTGGGCTTGAATTTAAAAATATAGATGAGCCAGGGTTTTACCAATTAAAATATTTTTCAAAAGGTAAACTTGAGACTAAAATTTATTCTGCAAATCTGAATTTTGATACGAATGAATCAGATTTAAAAAAGGCAAAAATTAAAGAATTGGAAAAAATATTACCTAAAATATCAATAACTGAAATTAAGGATGCAAAAAATTTAGAAAGAGATATTTTATATCTTACAAGAGGCAAAAATATCAGCGGAACTTTAGCATTTCTTCTTGTTAGTTTATTAATTGCAGAAACATTCCTTGCTAATTGGAAAAAACAATAAGGGATAAAATATATTATGTTGCAGTCACATATAATTAAAATAATTGAAGAAAAATTTTCAAGAAAACCTCCCTTAACCCCCCCTTATCAAGGGCGGGGCATCCATCTGAAAGATGGGTCGGGGGATTTAAAATTGGCACAAGATGATATTAAAATTGTAGTAATTGGAACAGGAATTGCTGCTTCAGTATTTACACGTCATATACTTACATTGGCAAGTAAAGAAAATATGAATGTTAAAATAATCCAGATTGGTCATTCAAGTTGTAATTATTGTGGGGGATTAATGACTAATCTTGCTTCAACAACATTAAAGAATTTGCTAAATTTAGATATTCCTATAGATGTGGAATTATCTAAAATTAATAGATGTATATTTATAAATTCTTATGGTGGTTTTGAAGTAGCATTAAATGCTCCTTTAATTTCAATGTTGCGTACAAGCAAATTTGGTGAACAGGGGTTTGATGATTCATTGAGAAAGAAAATTTTGGAGGGTTTAGATAAAGAAGCACATAAATATTTATCTATAATTGACCCTGCCACAGTAACTAAAATAGAACCATTAGGTTCAAAGAGAAATAAAGTCTATTATACAATAAAAAAAGCAGATAAAGAGATTGATGCAGATGTGGTTGTTATTGCTACTGGATTGCGTAGTTTAGAAAACACAATGATGCAAAAATTTTCTAAAGATAGAGGGTGTATTCCACCAACTATGATGGATTCCTGTGTTACTGAGATAGACACAAGCAAGGCGATTTATGATAACCTTGAACACAAAACTGTTATTATTGATGGGGTTATAAAGGATTGTGTAGTAGGTATCGTTTCCAAAAGAAAGGGCTGGATAACAGTTACAGCACTTAATAAAGTGCTTACTTTAGAGGATTTAGAACATCTTTTTAAACATCCGTCAGTTAAAAAATACATTGATTTGCCATCAGTTAATAAAAATCTACGTTGTGGAATTATTTGCGAAGCAAAAGTATTTACTGCTGCTGCTAAAAATTTTTATGGTGATGGCTGGGTTATTATTGGAGACCTTACAGGTTATGGTAGAATATTAAAAGATGGATACTTTGCTGCATTAATGGGTGCATATTATGCTGCAAATACGATTATACATCACGGAATTTCAAAAAAAGCATTTGAAAAACATTATCATAATAAACTTAAACATTTTGAATTTGATAATCGTATAGGCATGTTGTTGTTTGATTCTAATAGAAGACTTAAAATACTTCCATTAAGCAGTAAATTATTTTTGCAGGCAGGAATATTTGAAGAAAAAAGTGGTTATGCAGGTTTTATACATGCAGGGATAAGAGCAATAATTACAGGTGAATTATCCTATAAAATAATAACCTCATTTTTTATCTTTGGATGGCTAAAATATTTACTTACGAAATCAATAAATTTCTGGCGTAAAGGTTTTAATGTAGAAAAGTAAAAGGTTGGGATATATTGACTTATATATAATAATGTCATATATTTATCGTTGTAGCTTCAGATAAATAACCTATGAAAATATTATTTATTGTTAAAACAATTGATTTTATAGATCCGCAGGGAATTATGCTGCTTTCTGCTCTTGCAAAAGAAAAAGGGCATAATACATTTCTTGGAATTTTATCAAGAGAAGATATATTGCAAAAAATTGTTGATATAAGACCTGAAGTTATTGCTTATAGCGCAGGAACTGGAGAACATAAATATTATTTAAAACTAAATAAAATTATCAAAGAAAAATTTCCTGAAATTTTTACAATTATGGGAGGTCCTCATCCTACATTTTATCCTGAATGTATAGATAAAAGTAGTCTTGATGCGATATGTATTGGAGAGGGAGATGAAGCTTTTATAGATGTTTTAAGTGCTATTGAAAAAGGAAAGGATATTTCTAATATAGAAAATATTCATACAAAAGACAAAAAAAATCCTGTGAGGTCACTTTATTCTAATTTAGATGAGTTGCCATTTCCAGACAGGGATTTGTTTTATAAAACTACTGAAATGGGAAAATTCCCTATTAAAAGTTTTATGGCATCTCGTGGATGTCCATATTCTTGTACATATTGTTTTAATCATGCATTCAGAGAATTGTATAAAGGAAAAGGAAAGCCAGTAAGACGAAAAAGTGTAAAAAGTGTTATAGAAGAAATATTAAGTGTCCAAGAAAAATACGAAATACAATTCATTAAATTTTATGATGATATATTGGCATATAGTAAGGATGAATGGTTTGAAGAGTTTTGTAGACTATACAAACAAAAAGTCAATATTCCATTTCATTGCGCTACAAGGCCAAACCTTGTTGATGAGGAGCTTGTAAAACTACTAAAATCTACAGGCTGTGTATCGATTAATATGTCAATAGAAGCCGCAAACCCTCATTTTAGGAATCAGGTATTAAAAAGAAATATTTCAAATGAAGAAATTGAGAATGCTTTTTCTGTGTTTTATAAGTATAATATTAAGACATTTTCTAATAATATATTAGGCTTGCCATATAGTAAAATTGAAGATGATATTTCTACAGTTGATATGAATATAAAATGCAAAATTACTTTTGCGGAATTTCCGATATGCCATCCATATCCAGGCACTGAATTGGGTAAATATTGCGAAGAAAAAGGTATTTTCAATAAAGATTATGATTCTTTGCATATGTCATATCAGCATAGGTCTCCGCTTTCCTGTTTCTCTGACAAAGAAAAAAATATTCAGCAAAATATTTCACAACTTGGATTAGTGGCATTATGGTTTCCTTGTGCCAGAAACATAATAATGAAATATTTGATAAATTTTCCAAACAATTTTGTTTTTTTTACGGCATATTTATTTGCAAAAATTTATCTTGTTAAAACAAAAATATATCCATTTAAATTAAAATTTGCAGATTTTTTTGAATTGTTCAAAAAGAGTATATCTGTTGATAAATTTAAACATACAAAAGAAGGTGATAAATTATTATGAGAAAAGTATTGATTATTAAACTTGGATATTCAGAAACTTTAGATAAGGAAATAAGTACTACTACAAGTTTAGGAGATGTTTTAAGAACTACAGTTATTTTGAATTATTTTAAACAGGATAATGTAACATGGCTGGTAGATGAAAAAGCATATCCATTATTGAAAGGCAATAAATTTATACATAGAATTTTAATATATAATCTTGAAACTGTTTTACAATTACAAAAAGAAAAGTTTGATACGGTTGTTAATCTGGAAAAAGTTCCGGGAATATGCGCACTTTCGGATTCAATAAGTGCATGGAGGAGATTTGGATTTAGATTTGATGAAGTTAAAGGGATTGCACAAGCGTATGATAATGCAGAAAAAGTATTAAGTTTATGTTTTAATCTTGATGAAAAAAGACAAAGTGAAAAATACTGGCAGGAAGCATTGGCACGTATGATTGGTAAAGAATGGAAAGGGGAAGAATATATTCTTGGTTATAAGTCAGTGCACAAAGAAAAATATGATATCGGTTTTAATTGGGTTGTTGGTGGAAAATGGCCTAATAAAGCATGGCCAAAAGAGTATTGGTCTGAACTAGAGAAATTACTTGAAAAAAAAATTTCTATTTCCTGGCAGGAAGGACTCGAAAATTTATATCAATACATTGATTGGATAAATTCCTGTAAACTTATAGTTACAAATGATAGTCTTGGAATGCATCTTGCTATTGCATTAAAGAAAAAAGTTATTGTTTTGTTTGGTCCAAGTTCTTCTAAAGAAGTGTATTTATACAAAAAAGGAAAAATTCTTTTGCCTGTAGTGAACTATAAATGTATTCCTTGTCTTAAACAAACTTGCCACCAGAAAATAAATTGTATGGAATACATAAAACCTGAATGTGTCCAAAGGGAAATAGAAAAATTATTATGATTGATGATTATGAGATAGATAACCATAAATTGATTTATCATCCTGAGAGAATTTGTGAATGGATGCAAAAAAAAGATTGTTTTCCTATTTATGTAGAAGTAGGTCTTACAAATAGATGCAATCACAGATGTATTTTTTGTGCATTGGATTGGTTTAAAACTAAAAAAACTGATATTAAAAAAGAAATAATGTTGTCTGCTCTGGGAAATATGGTAGATTCAGGTGTTAAATCAATAATGTTTGCTGGAGAAGGAGAACCCCTTTTACATAAAGATTTTTCATTATTTGTTAAACGCTCAAAAGAGAAAGGACTTGATATAGCTGTTACTACAAATGGCGTATTTTTTGATGAAAAGATAGCAAATGCTTGTCTGCCTTATTTATCATGGATTAGGTTCAGTATAGACGCTGGAACTTCCGAAACCTATGCAAAAATACACGGAGCAAAAAAAGAAGAATTTTCTAAAGTTATTTCAAATATAAAAAGAACTATTGAGATAAAAAATAAAATGAATTATCAGGTTGTGGTAGGTTTGCAATGTCTTTTAATTCCACAGAATTTTAGTGAAATAGAATCTCTTGCAAAAATGGCTAAAGAAATTGGTGTAAATAACTTGCAGCTCAAGCCTTATTCTCATCATCCCAAAAGCAAGAATGATTTTAGTATTAAATACACAGATTTAAAAAATTTAAAACAAAAACTTGAAGTGTTTAATGATGAAAAATTTGCAGTGATTTACAGAGATAAAACAATAGACAGATTAGAGCAAAAGCAGGATTATCCGAAGTGTTATGGTCTCCCATTTTTTGCCTTGATAGATTCTAATGGAAATGTATTGCCGTGCAATTTATTCTATAACAATGAGGATTTCTTTTACGGTAACATATACAAAAACAGTTTTAACAAAATCTGGAAAAGTAACAGAAGAAAAGAAGTTTTAAAAAAAATAAAAGAAAAAGGGATTTGCGAATGCAGAAAAGGATGTAGGCTTGATGTAATAAATAGATATTTGTATAGGTTAGAAAAACCACATTTTCATGATAAATTTATATAATTAAAATGACAAAAGAAAAATTAGTCAATTTTGAAAAAGAAATAGCAAAATTATTTGAAGCTGGGAAAATACCATATCCTGTTCATTTTTGTGGGGGTAATGAGAACCAATTGATAAGGATTTTTAAAAAGATTAAAAAGGGTGACTATATTTTTTCAACTCATCGTTCACATTATCATTATTTGTTAGCAGGTGGTTCTACAGAATCTCTTAAAAAAAAGATTGTAGAAGGTAAAAGCATGCATATTTTTGATAAGAAGTTAAATTTTTTTAGTTCTTCTATTGTGTCAGGGTGTTGTGCTATTGCTACTGGGGTTGCATGGGCGTTGAAAAAGAAAAAAAGCAAAAAACAAGTTTATGTTTTTGTAGGAGATGGAGCAGAGGATGAAGGACATTTTTATGAAGCAGTCAGATATGTTGATGGTTGGAATTTACCTTGTACATTTATTATAGAAGATAATAATTTGTCTGTAGAGACACCTAAAAAAATGAGATATGGAAAATCTAATCATAAGTGGCCTAAATGTGTAAAAAAATATCATTACAAAAGAACATATCCACATGTTGGAACTGGGAAATGGATTGATTTTTCTGGAATAAAAGCAGGAGGAGTAAGTTTTTAAAATGAAATATAAAGAAGCAATAAAAAAATCTATGGAAATGTTGGCAAAGGATAAGAATGCTGTTTTTATAGGGTATAATGTTAATTATGGTTCAAGGATGTATGGTACATTGGTGGATATACCAAAATCAAAATGTCTTGAAACTCCAGTAGCTGAAAATCTGATGGCAGGTTTGAGTATGGGAATGGCTATTGAAGGCTACAAACCAGTTTTGATTTTTGAAAGGCACGATTTTATGCTAAATTCCTTAGATGCGATAGTTAATCATTTAGATAAGATTGAAAAAATGTCAAACGGACAATTTAAAATACCTGTTATAATTAGGGCAATAGTTGGAGCAAAAAAACCTCTTCATCCAGGTCCGCAACATATTCAAGATTTTACTAAATTTTTTAAAGAGTTTCTTTCTTTTCCTGTGTATGAACTTAAAACTTCTCAGGAAATTATGAAATATTACCAGAAAGCAAGATTTTCAAAACAGCCAGTTATGTTGATAGAAAAAAAAGATCTATACGACAAGGAATAAATGGAATCATCTATTTCTGTTATCATTCCTGCATTAAATGAAGAAAATAACATAATCCCAACTGTTAATTCTGTTTTATCTATACTTAAAGATAAATTTAACGAATACGAAGTTATTATTTTTGATGATGCAAGTAAAGATAATACTTTGGTAAAAGCTAATGAATTAGCAGGACAAAATAATAGAATAAAAGTTGTTCATAATGAAAATACAATGGGGCTTGGATATAATTATAGCAAAGGTGTCAAAATTGCAAAAAATGAATATATTATTATGGTTCCAGGAGATAACGAAATTGAACCTAATTCAATAAAAGCTATGCTTGAATATATAGGAAAGGTTGATATTATTACTACTTATTCAGTGAATTCTAATATAAGACCAATTTCAAGACAAATTACATCAAAGATATTTACAGGGTTAATGAATTTTTTGTTTAACCTTAATTTAAAATATTACAATGGAATATCAATACATAAAAGAAATTTACTGAATTCCATAGAGATGACAACTTATGGATTTGCATACCACGCGGAGATTTTGGTAATGCTTCTTAGAAAAGGTTGTACTTTTGCCCAAGTAGGAATGTATTTAAAAAAAAGGGAGTATGGGAAATCCAAAGCTTTTGCATTTAAGAATGTAATAAGTGTATTAAAGACAACTTTGAAATTATTCATTGATGTGCGTCTGAAAAATGACCCGAAAAAAATTTAGTGCTTATTCGGATATTTTTACACTATTGGCTATAGCTATTCCTTTAACCTTGTATGCTTATGCTGGTACGTTTTTTCATGTTTTTAGAAGTGATCACTGGATACTTTTTAACTGGTTCAATAATTATACCAATTTTAATATAAAAGGTATTATAGAAGCGGGTTTATTTGATTCATTTAAACATGGAAGATGTCAGCCGTTAGCATATATCATACTATTTCTGCAGTATAAATTATTTGGTGTCCATATATTTTTGCATCACTTAATACAATATCTGATTCACATAACAAATGGAATTCTTCTATTTTATATAATAAAAAAAATAGGAGTTGAAAAACTATATGCAGTTTTGGGAACATTGTTTTTTCTTACTTTTTATAGCCATTTCGATATTATAGGTTGGACATTTCATCTGTATATTCTTATTCAGACAACATTTTTTCTTTTAGCTTTTATTTTTATACTAAAATATTTTGAAAAAAGCGACAAAATATATATATATTTATCTGCAATATGTTCTTTTTTTGCTCTATTTATTTATGAAGCTGGTGTATTTGTACCTATTGCTTTAATTATTTTTTTCATTTTACTGTTGCAACAACAAAATAGTGATTTATCTAAAAAACATCTGAAGTTACTAATATTTTTAACTTCTATAAGTTATATATTTTTTGGATGTATGTTTATGTATCTTAAAGGTGGAGAAGGCAATCTTTCAATATATTTTTCTTTATTAAAACGCTTTGTAATTGCATTGAGAACAGTAAATTTTTGCGTATTTGAAACTTTTTTTTACAATAATTTGGGTTTCCCATTAGATACAATAACAAAGGATGTTGTATATTTAGGAGAGTCACCTCCAACCCTTATATTTTTTTTATTAACAATGATTTGGACATTGATTGTACTATTAAGCTTTTGTTATAAAGATAAAAAGAGCAAATATTTTATTCTATTGTTTACTGGAATAGCTTTTTCTTATATTTTTATTATTGCATTTGGACGGACATTTACAAATAATTTTGCCTATACATATGAACAACCAAGATATGCATATTTCCCCAATATTATGTTTGCTTTAGCTGTAGTTCTGTTCTTGAAAAACTCTTTTTCAATGAATAAATTCCAAAAAATGCTTACAATTACTGTATTTTCCGGATTATGTATTTTAAATACCAATAAAATACATAATTACAATAAGATAATTTTGCAGCAATTATCTCCAACGAAACAATACATAGATACTATAGAAAAATTTATTTCAAAAAGTACGAAACACTCTATACCCCATTTTGTTAAAGGGGGGGAGGGGGGATTTAAAATATTTGTAAATTTTCCAACAGGAACTAATGAGTTTTTCTGGGGTTCTGATATTGCATTAGATACATATTTTTACAGACAGAAAATTCTAACAAAAAATATATATACCGCTAATTACATCTATGATATTAATAAAGGTATATATAATAATCCTGAGTTTAATCCAGATAAAATAATTACAGACTGGACTTTTGAATTTAAAACTTTAGGTATTGCGAAGCTCAATGAGGGAAAAAAAATATTTGGAACCAAAACTGGCAATTGGTATATTTCAATAAATAAAGACAGAAAAATTCGTTTTGCAAAAAAAATTAAAATGGAGTATAAAATATTTGAGACTAAAAATTCATTTTTGCTTGATTATGTTGATGCATATTTAATTATGCAGAAACGAAAAAATATAATTACAGTTGCTGAATATTATAAAAACAGAGTTATACATATAGATAAAATTGTAGTTTCAGATGATTTTAATTTTGACTTCTCCGAAAATTATACAGATTTTCTTGGGGATCATTATTTAGGGAAAGATTATTTTGGATTTTTAAAAGACCTTTTTATTGTGATTGGCAAAGCTAAATATGGATTTTAAAAAAGTAGTTAAAAATACAGGAATACTCATATCAGGTAGATTTGTAACAATATTAATCTATATATTTATAACTGTTTGTTTGACCAGATATTTAGGTAGTGTGGAGTTTGGGAAGTATAGTTTAGTTTATGCATATCTGTCTTTTTTTACACTTATATCAATATTTGGGATAGATAAAATAATAGTAAAAGAAATAGTGCAGGATAGCGAAAAAGCTTCTGAATTAATAGGAACATCTTTGATTTTATGTGCGGTTTTATCTTCAATTTCAATAATACTTTCGTTGATTATAGTTAACTTTTTAAATTATCCAGCAGAAATAAAAAATTTCATATATATAGCTTCATTAGGATTGTTTTTTATTTCTGCAAGCGCTGTATATACATCAGTATTTCAGGCGCATCTTCAACAGAAATATCAGGTGATAGTTGAAGTAATAAGTAAAACCATAGCAGTATTAGTAGTGATTTTTTTAATATTACTTAAAGCTAAACTATTATATTTTTTTATATTAGATGTATTTATTGCAATAGTTATTTTGTTTGGAAATAAATTTTTTGCAAAATATTTTATTAAACCAAAGTTCAATATTGATTTAAAAATTTGGCTTTCACTTCTAAAAAATTCCTGGCCACTTGCATTGAGTTCATTTTTTACCATAATTATTATGCGAATAGATCAGATGATACTATATCAGGCTAAAGGGTTTGAAAGTGTTGGTTTGTATTCTGCAATTGTGAGAATAGTTGAGTCATTTAATATAATTCCAGTTGCATTTGGCTTATCAGTTTTTCCTCTTTTGACAAAACATTATTTAGGTGAGAAAGCACTATTGAGAGATACTTATGAGAAAAGTCTGAAGTATATATCATTTATAATGGTTCCTATAGTTATTTTAATAGCCATTTTTTCAAAATATATAATTTTTTTATTATATGGCAAACAATTTCTTGCAAGTCAAAATGCTTTATTTATATTGATGTGGTCATCTTTATGGTATTTTACAGGAGTACTATTTGCACAAGTTTTACTTGCAACAGGTAATCAGAAATTTATACTTATTTCTGCGAGTTCAGATGCTTTATTTAATGTTGTATTAAATTTAATTCTTATTCCTAAATACGGTATTATTGGGGCAAGTATTGCTACAACAATTTCGTATATTGCAGGTAGAATAACTTGTTACATTTTATTTAAAGAGATTAGATGGTATGTAGTTGCTTCATTGAAGTGTCTTTTAAAACCTTTGATTTATTTTCTTCCGCCAGGAATTATTCTTTATCTTTTAATATCTGCTTGAATAAACTTATTATTTTTTTGCCTGCTTTATATTTTTTGATTTTATTCTTTATAGTCTGCAAATAAGTAGTGTAAATGATTTTTTTTATAAAAATACTTAAGAAGTCAGTTTTTTCATAAAGAGATAATGCCAATGCTTTGTTTAAAAAATTATAATCTACTCCTTTTATTTTAGCTTTTCCAGGTGAACGTCTGTAATCACTATGGTTTTTTATAAGAGACAAATCGTTTTTTACACAATAATCAAACAAATCACTGCCTGGGTGAGGTGTAAAAAATGCAGGGCTTGAGTGGTAGGGTTTGATTTCCCTAATCATTTTTACTGTTTGCATAATTTCTTCTTTTGTTTCTGTGGGGATTCCAAGCATATAATTTGCCCAGACTAATATATTTAACTCCTTGCAAATTTTAGCAGCTTCATAATTTTGCTCAACTGTTGAACCTTTATTCAAAAAATTTAAAATTTTCTGCGAACCACTTTCAAAACCAATAATTAGCATTTTTAATCCAGTATCTTTTAATTTTGCTATTACGTCTCTATTTTTAACAATATGATTTACTCTTGCCTGACATACAAATGGTTCTTTAAAACCCTCAAGCTTGTATTTTTCACAAAATTCCAATACCCAATTTTTATCTTCTGTCAAACAGTCGTCATGTATTAGCATACTTTTGAAGGAATATGTTTCTTTTAAGATGGTTAATTCCTTTATGACATTATCAACTGATCTTCGCCTTACTTTTTTTCCAAATATTTTTCTTTCTGCTGGTTGACAGAATTTGCAATTATAAATGCATCCTCTTCCTGCAATTATAGTTACAAAAGGTGCAGGTAAGATATCTACTATGGGAGTTTCAAGGTGTCCATAAAGTTCTCTGTCTGCATACGGAATTTTTTCTAAATCAGGTGTTATTCCATATATAATTTTTGGTGAGGGAATATTGTTCTCAATATTATGTAATAATCCACTAAAACTTATTTCACCTTCTCCGGTTATAACATAGTCAATATTTTGGTTAGTATTTACTTCTTCAGTCATTATGCTTGGATGTGGTCCACCAACTACTGTTTTTATATGTTTATTCACACCTTTTACTATGTCTATACATTTAATTGCGTAGTCGTAGTCTGGACTCATCATTGTTATGCCAACAACATCCGGTTTTTTTGTGATTATTTCTTGTCTGAAATTTTTCCATCCTTTTAAATTTCGCAAATCAATTAAATCTATTGAATATCCTTTTTCTTTAGCGTAAGCGCTTATTAAACATAAGCCATGGTGAATCCATGTGCCTTCCTGGTCAATACCAAAGCTATTAAACCCGATTCCACTTATACTGGGATGAATCAATAGTATTTTCATAAAATTTATGGGTTGGTTCAAAATACTTTAAAACATTATTAAATATTTTAATATACCATATCCTATTGTTTTTTGCTATAATGTAAAACCTATGGAAGAAGTTGATATAGTTATAGTTGGTGCTGGAATAGTTGGATTGGCAATTGCCAGTGAATTAAGTGATGATAAAAAAAATATTATAGTGGTGGAACGCTATGATAGCTTTGGTAATGAAACCAGTAGCAGAAATAGTGAAGTTATCCATGCAGGAATTTATTATGCTCCAGGTTCACTCAAGGCAAAATTGTGCGTAGAAGGAAATGAACTTATATATGATATATGTGCGAAAAAAAACATCAATTGTCTTCGCACAGGCAAATTAATTGTAGTTGAAGATTCTGAAGGTGTTGCTGAGTTAAATGAGTTGTATGAAATAGGATGTAAAAATGGTGTGCAAGGCTTAAAAATTTTGGATAAAGGTGAAATAAAAAAAATTGAACCAAACATTAATGCTTATGCTGCATTGTATTCTCCTAATTCCGGAATTCTCGATACACATAACTTAATGAGGTATTTTGAGGGTTCAGCTAAAAATAAAGGTGCTATTTTTGCATATCGTTGTGAAGTGGTGAATATTGAACAAGATAAAAACGGATTTTCTGTTGGAATTAAAGATGTTGATAAAAATGAAATAAAATTTCTAACAAAACTTGTAATAAATGCTTCTGGTCTTTATTCAGACAAAATTGCAGAAATGGTGGGTATTGATATTGTAAAAAATGGGTATAAAATTCATTATTGTAAAGGTGAGTATTTTTCTGTAAGTGGAGGAAAAGGGAAATTTATAAAACATCTTGTTTATCCCAGGCCAACACCTATTAGTATAGGAATGCATACTGTGCTTGATTTACAAGGTGAACTTAAATTAGGACCAAATGCTTTTTATGTGAATGAAATTAATTATGATGTTGATGAAAGCCATAAACATGAATTTTATAATGGAATTAAAAATATACTACCATTTATTAATTATAGTGATTTATCACCTGCAATGTCAGGTATAAGACCTAAAATTCAGGCAGAATACGAAACAGGCAAAGATTTTGTAATAAGAGATGAAGAAGATAAAGGTTTGCCAGGATTTATAAATTTAGTTGGAATTGAATCACCTGGTTTAACTTCTTCAATAGCAATTGCTTATTATGTCAAAGATTTAATTCAAAAATATATTTAAATGTTTCTTACAAAACAGCAAAATAAATAAAAATATATGAAATTAAATGAAAAAAATACTTGACAAATGAAAGTTATTGTGTTATAATATGATTAGAGGGTAAATTATGGTTTGGTGGAAAAAGACAAACCATAGTTAGAAAATTATGAATAAGAAAATGTTTATGGAAGAAAGAAGAAATCAAATACTAAATAGTATTAACAACAGTGGCAGAGTTGATGTTTTAGAGATAGCGAGTGAATTTAACGTTTCTACTGCTACAATTCGCTCTGATTTAAACTACCTTACAAATATTGGCAAAATTAACCGTACACATGGTGGAGCAATTACAAAAAAATTGACCAGTATAGTAGAAGAAGAAATACCTGTAATAGAAAAAGAAAATATTTGTATTGAAGAAAAAATAAAAATTGCAAAAGCTGCACTTGAACTTATAGAGGATAAGCAAAATATTTTTCTTGATACAAGCAGTACAGTTTATCAATTAGCTAAACTTCTCCATAGCAAGCGAGAATTAAAAATGATAACCAATTCTGTTAGAATTGTTCAGGAAATCAGTTGTGGGACAGATAAAGAGCTTATTTTGATTGGCGGAATTTTTAGGAAAAATAGCTATGCTACATCAGGGCCATCTGCTATGAAAATGCTGGATGAATTTTATGTGCATACATTTTTCTTAGGAGTAAGTGGTATAGATTTGCAAAATGGAGTTACTGTAGCAAATATTTATGAAGCGGAAATTAAAAAAAAGATGGTAGAAAAAGCTCAGACAGTAGTGGTATTAGCTGATAGTTCAAAATTTGGTAAAATTGGTTTTATTAATGTAGCTCCACTTACAAATATAGATATCATAATCACAAATGAAATTTCGGAGGATTATAAAAACGTCTTAAGTAGATTAGGCGTAAAACTAATAATAGTATGAGACAGATAATAGATTTATCACATAAACTTTTTCCTAAAAAAGAGGAATACAAATTAGAGTTAAAAACTTGTTTTGTAGAAGAAATGTTTCCTCAGTATAAAAGAAGACCAGAAGATTGGTATATTATCAGTGAAATATGTTTAAATTCACATGTTGGGACGCATATAGAAGCGCCATATCATTATTTAAAAGAGGGTAAAGATGTAAGCAGTTTGGGATTTGAAAAATTAATTGGTGAAGCTATTATTGTAGATATGATGCATAAAAACAATGGTGAAGAGATTACGGAAAAAGATTTTGCACAGTATGAAAAAATAATAAAAGAAAATGATTTTCTGTTTATAAAAACGGGAATGAGTAAAAACTATAGAACGCCATTTCAACATAATCGTCCCTATTTAAATAAAACAGCAATTGAATGGATAGTGAATAAAAAAATTTCCTGTCTTGGAGTTGATTGTTCTGGTATTGAAAAGAAAGGTGCTGATTTTCAGGAAAACCACCTGATTCTTTTTAAAAATAACATTCCACTTATTGAATATTTGAATAATCTGGATAAAATAACCCATAGCAGAATAATGGTATATATTTTGCCGTTAAATATTGCAGGTTTGGAAGCTTCACCAGTACGAGTAATAGGTATTGAAGAAGATTAGATAAAGGAGAGATATGGAAACTGTTAATATTGAACTTTTGAAACAACTATATGCTGTTATGTTCAAAATAAGAAAATTTGAAGAGGAGTTGTATTCATTGTTTTTAACTGGCCAGATGTTTGGAACTATTCATCAATGTGATGGTCAGGAAGCAATTGCATCTGGAGTATGTGCAAATTTAAAAAAAGAAGATTATATTATCAGCACTCATCGAGGGCACGGGCATTGTATAGCAAAAGGTATTTCATTAAATAAATTAGCTGCAGAATTATTTGGAAAATCTACTGGTTGCTGTAAAGGTATGGGTGGTTCTATGCATATTGCTGATATTTCTGTTGGTATTATGGGGACAACCGCTATAGTGGGTGCAGGATTACCTATAACAGTAGGACTTGGTTTGTCTATTAAAACAAGGAAAACCAGTCAGGTGGCTGTTTGTTTTTTTGGTGAAGGAGCTTCTAATGAAGGTGCATTTCATGAAAGTTTGAATATGGCTTCTATATGGAAACTTCCAGTTATTTTTATATGCGAAAATAATTTATATGGTTTTTCTACACCTGTTTCCAAGGTTATGAATATAAAAGATGTTGCCCAAAGGGCTAAATCTTATGGGATGGATGAAATAGTTGTAGATGGTAATGATGTAGTAGCAGTTTATGATACTGTAAAAAAATATATTGATTTTGTTAGGTCAGGTAAAGGTCCGGTTTTAATTGAATGTAAAACATATAGACATAAGGGGCATTCCAGATTTGAACCGGCTAATTATAGGACAATTGAGGAAGTAGAAGAATGGAAAAAGAAAGACCCTGTAAAGTGTTTTAAGAATATATTAAAAGAGAATTATCATCAGAAGGAAGAAGATATAAAAGTTTTAGAAGAAAATATTAATGCAGAAATAAAATCGGCTATTGAATATGCAAAAAATAGTCCAGGTCCAGTTGCAGAAGAATCTTTAAAATACGCTTATGCAAACTAATACTTATAATACAATGGCTGAAGCTTTAAGACAGGCACTTCGCGAAGAAATGAAACGTGATGAACGGGTGATTCTTTTAGGAGAAGATATTGGAAAATTTGGCGGTGCATACTCAATTACTAAAGGATTATTAGATGAGTTTGGAGAAAACAGAGTTTTGGATACACCTATATCAGAAATTGCCATAATTGGAGCTGCATTAGGTTCTGCTATAAGTGGGCTAAGACCAGTTGTTGAAATTCAATATTGTGATTTTTTAACCTGCTGTATGGATCAAATTGTTAACCAGGCAGCAAAAACTCATCTTATGTTTGGTGGACAGATGAATGTCCCTATGGTTATACGAGCTCCACTAGGTGTTTCTGGTAGCAGGGCAGCACAGCATTCTCAAAGTTTAGAAAGCTGGTTTGCACATATCCCGGGTTTAAAAGTGGTTGTACCATCTAATCCTTATGATGCAAAAGGGTTATTAAAATCTGCAATAAGAGATAACAATCCTGTAATGTTTTTTGAGCATAAATTACTTTATGGAAGTAAAGCACCAGGTGATGTAGGAATTCAAAAGAAAAGTGAGCAGTCATCAGTTATGGAATCAGCTACTGATGAGGATTATACAATTTCATTGGGCAAGGCAAGTATAAAAAAAGAAGGCAGTGATCTTACAATTATTGCAACTATGATAATGGTTCATAGATGTATGGATATTGCTAATGAATTTGAAAAAAAAGGAATAAATATAGAAATAATAGATCCCAGAACTATAGTGCCATTGGATAAAAATGCAATTTTAAATTCAGTAAAGAAAACAGGGAGAGTTTTAATTGTTACAGAAGAATATCCACGGTGTAATTTTGCTTCTGAATTAGTGGCAATTATAGTAGATGAAGCATTTGATTATCTTGATGCACCAGTTAAAAGAATAAACATAATGGATACTCCAATTCCATTTGCCCCAGTTTGTGAAAAGTTTGTACTGCCAAACAAAAAACGTATAGTCAATGCAATTGAACAATTGTTACAATAAAAAAGGGGATGAAATTATGCTTGACAAGTTGAGAAGTGTGGAAAATTACAGGGGCAAAAAAATATCACGACCCAAATGAATCATGCCATAATTACTAAATGACGTGTTTCAGTTACAACATGGAAAAGCAGATGTGCAAACTTCTTTTAAATTATTACCCTGTAAAAAAGGAAATTTATCCAGATGATAAAGGTGCAAAATGGATAAAAATTTCTACTTATGGATTAGATTATCCTGTTTATGGGGATATATCAGTAGATACTTATGAAAAAAAATTTTATATGTAGCTACACAAGGTGCTGGTAGTTATAAAGGAATGCCGCAAAAATAATTTTTAAAGCAAAATTAAATTTATACAATAAGAGGAGGATTCATAGGTGAATAAAATAAAAATAGGAATGATGGTGCTTTCTCTTCCGCCAGAGAAATCTACTGTAGTGCCTCAGGCAGTTAAAGCTTCTGGTTTGATGGGGGATTGTTTGGAGAAATCTCTTAACAATGCAGGATTTATTTGTGTAAGAGAAAAAAAAGCAGTTCAGGATGAAATATTGGCTATAGAGTCAACTAAAAGATTATTATCTCAAGATGTTGATTGTTTGTTGTATATGACAGGTTCATGGCTGTATTCATCTATTATAAGTGCTGCGGCATTAGAAGCAAAATTTCCTTTGATTCTTTTTGCACCAAGGCACAATGATGTTTCTGCATTGTCAACTACCTGTATTTTGCATGGTTCACTTGATGAATTGGGAGTAGAACACAAATTTATTTACGGATATCCTGATGATAAAGAAGTTTTAAAAGAAATAAAAACTTATGCTATTGCTTCAATGGTTAAAAAACGGCTTAATAATACCCGCTATGGTTTATATGGTGGAAGATGTATGTATATGTATACTGGTATGCCGGATTTAATCCAGATACGAAAATTATTTGGAATAGAAACAGTCCATATTTCAGAACATATACTTATAGAAATGGCTAAAAATGAAAACAAAGAAAGCGTCCAAAAATATTTAAAAAATTTTAAAGCCCGGTTTAAAAATATAAAAGTATCAGATGAAGTACTTGAAAAATCAATACGATTATATTTTGCTCTTAAAATGTCATCAGAAAGTGAAAAAATTGATTTTGCAGGTGTGAAATGCATACCAGAATGTGTAGGAGAATATTGCTCGCATTGTTTGTCAGTTTCACTTAATAATGATAATGGTTTTATTGTTTCTTGTGAAGCAGATACTAATGCGGCTATAACTATGAAAATTTTAAATTTGATGAGTGGTAAATCTGCAGGTTCTGCAGATGTTAAAGAATTAGATAGGAATACTATGATACTTCGCCTTATTAATTGTGGCAGTTTGCCAACAGATTTTGCAAAAAATGACAATGAAATAATATGGATGGAACAGTATGATAGTATTGTGCACGGTAAAAAAGAAGGGGGTGCTACTGCATCATTTGTATGCAAGCCAGGTAAAATTACTTTAGCAAGATTAGCAAGAATAAATGGCGAGTATATAATGCAAATAGCTACTGGTGAAGCTTTGAATCGTTCTCGAAAAGCAATGAATGGTGTTAGAGACAGATGGCCACAGATATTTATAAAATTAGAAGCGGATTATTCTGAATTTCTTAAAAACTGCAGGTCAAATCATTTGCATTGGGTGTATGGTGACTATAAAGATGAATTAATTGAACTCTGCAGGCTTTACAATATTAAGACCACAATAAATTAAAAATTTAATATGAAAAAATTATATATAGGTATTGATGTTGGTGGAACGAATATTAAAAGTGGTTTAGTTTATTCTGATGGTAAAACGAAGGATATTACTGTTACTAAACTTGTTGAAGATTGGAAATATTACAAGGGTTTAACTGAATTGCCCAAAATGATATACCGAGAAATTAAAAGGCTGATAAATAACAATAAATTAGCAGACAAACAAATATCAGGAATAGGAATTGCAGTAGCATCACCTATAACTTCAGATGGAATTATAAGTGAAACTACAACATTTTCAAAATCTATACAGCGTTTTAATTTGCACAAAGAAATCAATAAATTGTATCCAGCTAAATATTGCTTTGCAGTAGATACTCAGGCAGCAGCATATGGAGAGTTTAAATCTGGAGCAGGTAAGGGATATAATAATATTTTAGCTGTATTTTGTGGAACTGGTATAGGAGGTGGTGTAATAATTGATGGAAAACTACTTTTAGGCTCAAAAGGAATAGCCGGGCCAATAGGACATACAATAGTTATGACAAAAAATGGCTTGAAATGTATTTGTGGTAGTTATGGTTGTTTAGAAACAATATCATCAGCAGGTGCAATTGTTAAAAAGGCTATTGAAAATATTTCTAAAGGCAAATTAAAAATTTTATCTAAACTTTGCAATTATGATATACAGAATATTACACCTCATTTAGTTTATATTGCCGCTAAAAAAAAAGATAAAGACGCAATAAATATTTTCGCAGAAACCGGATATTATTTAGGAATAGCAATTCTCAATGCAATAACTATAATTTCTCCTGAAATTGTAATTTTAGGTGGTGGTTTAGCAGAAGCAGGAGATTTTATCATAAAACCCATACAAGATATAATAAAAAAAATGGCATTTCCAAAAGAAAACCGTAAGATAAAAATAGTAAAAGCAAAATTAGGACTATATTCAGGCGTGATTGGTGCTGCCAAATTAGTGTAGGAGCTAAAAAGAATAAATAAAGGGATACAACACTTAATTAATTAAGTGTTGTATCCCAAGAATTCACAATCTTTAATATTCCAAAGTAAAGTTGAGTCATAAATTTCTTTAACTGATATAACAAAAATTAGAAATGTTAGAGAACAAAATAGATGGTGAAACTTAGTTGTCGGACAGCCTCTAACCCATTACATTAAACTTGGGTTGGTTGGGGCTTGTCTCATTGCAATAATTCTATGCGTTTATAGATTTTTAAAATATATTTAAGTATGACAGTAAAAGACTATTATTTAAAAAGAACTGTTAATTTCGTTAAGAATTTTTCAGAAAAAGAGGCCTGTGGTATAATTAAGCAAATTCTTCTAACTGATATTCTGCAGATGATTGCTAATCTTTCAGAAGAAAAAATAGTAACTAATGTTTTTCATAAACGAAGGTTATTATCAAAAAAAGTATATATTGCGCAGTGGTTTAAAAATGCTTATCCTGAAGGAGTTTTTCCTACAATAGGTTTTTCACTTGGTGGACAATGTGTATTGGGTTTTGAAGATAAAAATTATATAGCAAATGTTGGCGATGTTTTTATTCATACTGCTGTAATCAGACAGATTGAAACATATTTTAAAAGAAAAAAAGCATACAAAATATTGTGGTTCAATTTGCAAAAAGAATTTTGTGGCATTCAGGTTACATTTTATAATCCTACAAAAGGATTTATTGTCCCTTTTATTATTACAATTCCTAATGATGAGAGACTTATATTTTTGACGCAAAACATTATTTCTTGGGATAAAAATAAAGATATTCTTGTTTTGAAGCAATTGCTTACTGAATTAGTTGTGTTATTAATTCAAAAAGCTGATAAATTTTATTCTGGAGAATATACACCATGGCAAACAAAACTTCTTGATGGAATCAAGGTCTATATAAAGGATAAATATAGGCAAAATATTTCTGTTAAGGATTTGGCGGACAAAGTTTTTCTTTCACCTAACTATTTTTCATGGTTATTTAAAAAAGGCGAAGGTATATCTGTTAAACGCTTTATTAATGTTGTTCGAATTAACAATGCCAAAAAATTATTGTTAAACCCTAAATTTCGTATTAAACAAATTGCTAGTAGAACAGGATATAGAAACGAATATTATTTTAGTAAAGTATTCAAAAAGATAGAAGGTATATATCCTGGACAATATCGAAACATTAAATAATCTATATTTAATTGAATGTAAAAAAGTATAAAAAATCGTTAGTTTGCATATTGACATTTATACACTTCTTTGACATATTTATTTATAGTGTATAAAAAACATTAGAAAGCTTGTTCTGAGTTTATTTAAAAATAAAAGATAAGAATATGCTATAATTTCGTGTGAATAACAATTTACTGAATGTAGATTTTTATGAAAAAAGTATTAAAAATAAAGGAGATTTGATATGGAAAAATTTAAAAAGGTTATAAAAGAGAATCTTAGAATTGGAATAATAACGATAACTTTACCAGCGGAACAATCTACAAATCCTATTTCAGTCTATGCTAAAGCTAAAGAATTGGCTTGTCGGGCTAAAGTTGCTCTGGAAAAAAATGGTGTACAGGTGATACATATTGAAAAACAGGTCCAATCTGAGAAAGAATCTGTCGCTGCTATGAAACAACTGATAGATGATGGGGTAGATTATATTCTTATCCTTGTTGGATCATGGATGTATGTTAATGTTGTAGCTACACCTGCTCGTAAATTTAAGAAACCATTTGCTCTGTGGGCATTTCCAGATATGGAGGCTGCAGGGCTTGTACCGGCAAGTGTTATTCAGGGAGGATTAGACGAAATTGGTGTAGAAGGATATAGCAAAATTTATGGTTTGCCAGAGGACAAAAACATAATTAATAAAATATTGATTTCAGCGCGTGCAGCTAAAGTTTTAAACAGAATGGATGGAATGATGTATGGTCTTATCGGTGGCCGTTGTATGTTCATGTATCCAGCTATGCCAGATCTTATTCAGATAAAAACTATTTTTGGGGTTGAGACAGACCATGTAGACCAAATTGTTTTGGTAGAAAAAGCAAAAATAGTAAATTCAAATAAAGTAAAATTATTTTTAGCGGAATTTAAAAAAAGATATGGATTTACAGACTTAGATTCTCATGTATTGGATCGTTCAATACGTCTTTACTTTGCTTTAAAAGAACTCTATTTAGAAAGAGGCTGGGATTTTTGTGGTATAAAATGTTTACCAGAATTACCAGAGATATATTCCAGTGGTTGTTTAGCAGTTTCGTTTCTCAATAATGAAAAAATGGTAACTGCTTGCGAGGCAGATACCAATGGTGCTATTACTATGAAAATTCTATCTCTTATTACTAATGATACAGTAGGTTTTGCTGACTGCTATCATATTGATGAGAGAGATAAGACTGGTGTAGTCGCTAACTGTGGTATGTTACCAACCAATTTTGCAATAAATGATAAAGATGTAGATTGGGATATGCAATACGAGTATTTAGGAAAAGGAAGAGGTGTTACTACAGTATTCGTCTGTAAGCCTGGAAAAATTACTATGTCTCGTTTGGCGAGAGTCAAAGGAGAATATGTGATGCAGATTGTAACAGGTGAGGCTACTTATCGTTCAAAAAAAAAGATGATAAGTACACGTAAAATTTGGCCGCAGATGTTCTATAAAATTGACGGTGATCCAAAGGAGATGATTCAAAATTGCAGAAGTAATCATTATCATTGGGTTTATGGAAACAGAAAAGAAGAGCTTCTTGAAGTATGTAGACTTTTTCATATTAAACCTTTGGTTGTATAGATACATATATTTATTAGAGGAGGTTGTAAAATGGACAAAGAGATTTCAGGTCGTGATGCATTCGGAGATGCATTAGTTGAAGTAGGCAAGGAGAATTCCAAAATAGTAGTTCTTAATGCAGATTTGTCAAAGGCAACCAGGAGCTATTTATTTGCAGAGAAGTTTCCTCAGAGATCTTTTAACGTAGGGATAGCAGAGCAAAATATGATGGGTATGGCATCTGGATTGTCGAGTTTAGGTTTGATTCCTGTAGTATGTACTTTTGCTATGTTTGCTGCTGGAAGGGCTTTTGAGCAAATTCGAAATTCAATTGCTTATCCTCTTGCAAATGTAAAAATTGTAGGTGGACATACAGGAATCATTTGTGGAGAGGATGGAGTAACTCACCAGGCGATAGAAGATATAGCGTTAATGCGTTCTATTCCGAACATGACTGTATTAGTACCAGCAGATGCAAGAGAAACACGGCAGGCATTACGTGCCGCAATCCAAATGAAAGGCCCTGTATATTTAAGAATTGTTAGAGTAGCAAGTAAAACAGTTACTACGCAAGAAGAATTCATTATAGGTAAAGCAAATGTTTTGAGAAGTGGAATGGATGCTACTATAATTGCCTGCGGAATTATGGTTGATGAAAGTTTAAAAGCAGCAGAACTGCTTTCTGAAGAAAACATTGAAGTTCGGGTTATCAATATGTCTACTATAAAACCACTTGATATAAAGACAATAAAAAAAGCCGCAAAAGAAACAGGTGCGATAGTTACAGCAGAGGATCATAGTTGTTTAGGAGGTTTGGGAGGAGCTGTAGCGGAAGTATTGGTAAATCACTGTCCAGTTTTTATGCATCAGGTTGGCATGCAGGATGAATTTGGTCAAACCGGAGATTGGAGAGAACTTTTAGATCATTTTGGATTGAATGCAAGAGGCATTTGTGCGGCGGTTAAGAAAACATTGAAAAACAAAAAACAAAGTAAGTTTGCAGGGAGATTTACGAGATGAAATAAGGAGATAATATGAAAATTAAAAAAACCGATATAGAATTGTTAGAAAAGAAAGCCAAAAATATACGATATAATATTATTAGAATGATCGGTAATAGGGGTAGTGGTCATCCTGGTGGTTCTCTTTCCATAGTTGAAATATTAGTATCCTTGTATTTTGCTCATATTCATCATGATCCTAAAAACCCATCATGGGCAGAGAGAGATAGATTCATTTTATCTAAGGGACATGGTGCACCAGCTTTGTATGTAATGTTGGCCGAAGCAGGTTATTTTCAAAAAAAAGAACTTCAAACTTTTAGAAAAGTGGGTAGCATTCTTCAGGGACATCCGGATAGAAAGCTTACACCTGGTATTGATGCATCTACTGGAAGTTTAGGTCAGGGTTTTTCTTTTGCTTGTGGTGTGGCATTAGGGGCTAAATTATTAAAAAGAAAATTCCGGACTTATGCTGTTTTGGGAGATGGAGAATTAGATGAAGGTCAGGTGTGGGAATGTGCTATGTCATCTGCTCATTATAAATTAGATAATTTGACTGCTATAGTTGATCGAAACAGATATCAAAATGACGGGCATACAGAACAAGTGATGAGACTTGAGCCGCTTAAAGATAAATGGGAAGCATTTGGTTGGAATGTTATAGAGATAAATGGACATGATTTTAGAGAAATATTATCCTGTTTACAGAAAGCTAATAGTAAAAAGGGAATGCCTACAGTGATTATTGCTCATACTACTAAAGGAAAAGGCGTTTCCTATATGGAAAATAATCCAGATTTTCATGGATTAGCACCTACTTCAGAACAGAGTATTCAAGCTTTGAAAGAGTTAGAATAAAAATCATATGCAACCCATAATAAAAATGAAAAAGATTCTTGTGGTAGGAGATCTTTCTATTCCAGCGAGATTGATAATAGAAGGTTTCAAAGAATTTGAAGATTACGGTTATCAAATTATATGTTTTGATTGGAAAACTCTTGACCAGGAAGATCTTGACCGAAGAGGTAGAAACATTGAGCAAAATGGTCCAGAAGCGGAAGAATTTTCTAAAGATATATTATTTGAGATAAGTGATGCAGAAATTCTGATAGTAGATTTTTGTCCAGTACCAGCATCACTTTTGAATATGGCTCATCAGTTGAAAGTGATCGGTTGTCTTAGAACAAACACATCTAACATTGATTTATCAGTAGCAAAAAAGAAAAAAATCACTGTAATACATACCAAAGGGAGAACAGCAGATGCAGTGGCAGAATTTACTATAGGTTTAATGTTGGCTGAGTGTAGAAATATTGCCAGAGCATATGCTTCGATTAAAAAAGGTGTCTGGCAAAAAGATTTTTCAAATAGAAAATATTGTTTCAATCTATCTGATAAGGTAATAGGACTTATCGGTTTTGGCTATGTTGGGCAGATGGTAGCAAAAAAGCTTAAAGGATTTGATGTAAAAATTATAGCTACTGACCTTTTTGTATCAGAAGATGTTTTTCAAGAATTTGGAGTTAAACGTGTAGAAATGGACTATCTTCTGGCTAATTCAGATTTTATCTCAGTTCATGTTAATCTTTCAGAAAAGACCAAAAATTTACTCAGTCATAAAGAATTTAGTATAATGAAACGGAGCTGTTATTTTATCAATACTGCTAGGGCAGAAATTGTTGATCAAAATGCTTTGTATCAAGCTTTGAAGAAAAAGATGATAGCCGGTGCAGGACTAGATGTTTTTGTTCAGGAACCATTGACTTATGACAATCCATTTTTAGAACTGGATAATGTAACACTTACCTCACATTTGGCCGGGGGAACACAGGATACATATTACAACTCAATAAAAATCCTGTTGGAAGATATCAGAAGGTGGTATAAAAAAGAAATACCGAAAAACTTAGTAGCGATAGGGGAATAATATGATTAGGGAGCTTCTATTAGGGATAGATATTGGGACAACCAGTGTTAAGGGGCTTCTTGTAGATGTGCAAGGGCAGCCTGTTGCCCAGTCACGTCAGGAGTATTCTACCTCTTATCTTCGGGATGGATGGGTAGAGCAAAATCCAAATGAATGGTGGAATACAGTTAAAAAGGTAATAAGAGAATTGATTGCAAAAAGTGGGGTATCTCCAGAGTGCATTAAAGCGGTAGGAGTAGGTGGCCACGGGTCTGCGGCATTGCCGATTGATGAGAAAGGGAAATATTTAAGACCAGCAATTATCTGGATGGATAAACGTGCTCAGGAAGAATGTAGAGAAATCAGTAAATATGCTGGTGAAGCTATAAATAGAATTAACAAATATCAAATCATACCTTTACGGCTGGAACCTAAAATTTTATGGATTCGTAAGCACGAAAAAGAAATATACAATAAAACGTATAAGTTTATTAGCCCTACAGGATATGTAAATTTTAAATTGACTAACAATCTTACTGTTAATTATTCGGATGGTGGACTTTACCTTGCATATGATCCAGTGAGACGAAACTGGTCAGAGGATATATGTGCATCTTTAAATATCTCTAGGAAATTATATCCAGATATTGTTGAGTCTCATCAGATAATTGGGACAATTAGTGATAAAGCAAGTTTAGAGACTGGGTTGGCAGTTAAAACACCTGTAGTGGGAGGAGGAGAGGATACTAGTTCTGGAGCTTTAGGTGCTGGTGTGGTTAGTCCGGGACAGGTTTATGCTGAAATGGGAACAGGTAGTAATGTTGGAGTATGCATAAGAGACAATCTTTGCCATAGTAATTTTTTAGTATTTCCTCATGTGATACCAGGTTTTTTTTTATTAAATGCCCAGATAGTAGATACGGGCTATGTTATGAAATGGGCAAGTTATTCTTTGTTATGTAATGGAGAAATTCCATCAGTAGATGAAGAACCATCTGGAATGATTTTTTTGCCATATATTGGTGGGCAGGTGCATCCTATTTATGACCAGTATGCTAAAGGAGTAATAGCAGGTATTTCAATTGCCAGCACAAAAGAAAGATTGATAAAAGCGGTAATGGAAGGTTGTGGATACAGTATGCTTGAGAATATTGATGCTATCAGGGATTTTGGTGTAGGGATTTCTGAGATACGAATTACAGGTGGTGTGGCGAATAATCCTGTATGGCTTCAGATAAATGCAGATATTACTGGATTAGTTATTTTGGTTCCGGAAATAATAGAAGGAAGTCTTTTGGGAAATGCGATATTATCTGCTGTCGGGATAAAACTTTTTCCTGATGTAAATAGAGCGGTTAAGAGTATGGTTCGTATAAATAGAAAAATTAAGCCTCGGCTTAATTTTTCTAAACGTTATCAGAAATATTATGTAATTTACAAGAAATTGTTAAAAGAGATGCGTGAGGTTTTCTGCCAGTTAGATGACTTGGCACACGTTAAGAAAGAAAAATGAGATTAAAAGATAAAGTATCTATAGTTACCGGTGCAGGAAAAGGGATAGGAAGGTCTATTGCTCTTGCTTTGGCTAAAGAAGGAAGCCAGGTAGCAGTAGTGTCCCGAACGGAAAAAGATGTGAATCAGGTAGTAAAGGAAATCTCTGATTTAGGTGGTCGGTCTAAAGTAATAATAGCAGATGTTTCTATTGAGGAGCAAGCAAAAGATATGGTTAGAACAGTTATAAGAGAATTTGGTAAGATAGATATCTTGGTGAACAATGCTGGAGTGTCATTGTCAAGTCCTATTATGGAGACTAAGGTGGAAGATTGGGATAGGGTAATGGGAATAAATCTCAGAGGAATATTTCTTTGTTCAAAAGATGTGATGTCAATTATGGTCAAACAAAAGATAAAAGGAACAATCATTAATATTTCTTCTATGGCTGGAAAGAAAGGTTATATTAATCAAGCAGCATATTGTGCCTCAAAATCCGGGATTATAGGTTTTTCAAAAGTTTTAGCTATTGAATCCAGACCTTTTGGTATTAGGGTGAATGTTATTTGTCCTGGTGGTGTAAATACAGAATTCATAAGAAAAATGAGACCAGATATACCTTTTTCTGATTTAATGCAACCAGAGGATGTGGCAGATACAGTAATATTTTTAGTAACACAGCCTACTCGCGTAGTTATCGATGAAGTGGTTATGCGTCGGTTTGCAAACGAATTATGAAATAAATTGTTTTTTGAAAAAGAAAGGAGAAATATGTTAAATATTAAGAGTATTATGAAAAATGCTTATAATAAAGGTATAGTTATTCCTGCATTTAATATTTCATATCTTCCTATGGTTGAGCCAATAGCTTCTACACTTAAGAATTTAAAGACATTCGGTCTCATTGAAGTGTCAAGACCAGAGGTTATGAAGTTTGAAGCTAAAAGTTTTGCAGATGTTGTAGAATATTATAAGAAATATGCTGATAAGAATTTTGTCAGATTGCATCTTGACCATATACCTGTTATAGATGAAGATGGTAAGAAAGTTTTATGGAGAGAATTGATAAAAAATGGAATAGAACTTGGCTATGATTCAGTAATGATTGATGGTTCGCGGCTTTCTTTTGAAGAAAATATAAATGTGACAAAAGAAGTTGTTAATATGGCGAGTGAAAAAAACATACCTGTTGAAGCAGAATTAGGAGCAGTGCTGGGACATGAAACTGTGACTATTTTACCTTATGAAGAGCTTTTTTCAACAGGAAAAGGTTTTACTTCTATAGAAGAAGCAGAACAATTTGTTTCGCAAACAAAAGTTGATTGGTTATCAGTAGCCATAGGTAATATACATGGTGCCATTACCGGTATAGCGAAGCATCAGACAAAAGTAAAAGCGAGATTAAATATTGAACATCTCAAAAAAATAAAAAAAGTTACTAATATTCCTATTGTTCTTCACGGTGGGTCCGGTGTAGATAGGAATTATGTCTTAGAAGGAATAAAAAATGGTATTGCAAAGGTTAATGTAAGCACTGAAGTGCGGCAAGTATATGAAGTTGCTTTAAAAGAAAAGCCAGGGGATATTGATAATGCACAGAAAAAGCTATCATTGAAATTAGAAGAGTTAATTAGAAAATATTATAATATAGAAAACTCGGTTTATTTGATAACAGATTTAAATAGAGATTAAAAACACTTAAGATATATGTAAGAAGTGGAGAAAAATATGCAAAAAATTTTTAAAAAGCAAGCTTTAAAGACTAAACAAATTTCCAAAAAAAAAAGTGATTCAATGAACATTTTGTTCGTAATGGCAGATTCGCTATCGCCTCATGATCTTGGATGTTATGGAAACTCTTGTGCTTTAACACCTAACATTGATAAGTTGGCAAAATCCGGTGTGCTATTTAATCGTGCATATTGCAATTCGCCACTTTCTGCTCCCAGTAGAGCCTCTATGGTTACAGGGCGATACTGTTCTGAACTCAATGTTTTTGATAATGCCAATGAGTTTCGCGGAGATATTCCAACGATAGGTAATGTATTGCAACTTGCTAACTATGAGACTGTGATTTGTGGAAAGATGCATTTTATCGGTTATGACCAGTATCATGGATTCAATCAGAGATTGGCTCTTGAGACGGATTATTCACAGAGTTATGATCCGAATGCTTTTAGATTTGCATACGATTGGGAGAGAAATGGTAGAAACCCAGATGGTCCTATTTACATGGCTGGTAGCTATGTGGCTCTTCCGAGGTGGGATAATCATCCCGTCAACGGCCACTATGACCGTGATCAGACTATTCACCAGAAGGCATTAGAATACCTTTCTGAAAAGGATGCTAATAGTGATCCATTTTTTTGCTGTGTTTCTTACCATACGCCGCATAATCCATTTTGGATTCCAGAAAAGTACAAGTCTTCTTTTCGAGGTAAACAATTGCCATTCCCTGAGAATGCTATTTCTACTCATGGCATTATGGATGATTGGCTTAACGAATTCCATCATGTTATTGATTGTCGCGATCAGCTTATGCAAAAGGAGAGTATCAGATGGTTATACGAAACGTATTATGGAATGGTGAATTACTTAGATTGTCTAATCGGAGAACTGGTAGCTGCCATTGACAGGCAAGGTTTACGTGACAATACCGTAATTGTATTTGCCAGTGACCATGGCGATATGTTATGTCATCGTGGTATGGTACAGAAACGATATTTTTACGAACGTTCAGTACGTGTCCCGCTGATATTTGTTTTACCTCATCAGTTGCGAAGAGGTGTACGTTCTGATGAACTTGTTAGTCTACTTGATATTACTCCTACGTTTGCAGAATTGGTTAAGACTTCGTGTTACGATGTTAGGGGAAATAGTCTTGTTCCGCTAATGACATCAGTGTATTCAATGGGGGACCGGATGATATTTTGCGAATATCATGGCGAAGGTGTTCACGCTCCCTGTTTTATGGTTCGCCATGGAGATTATAAATACATTTATGTGGATGGTTACGAAGAGCGACTTTACAACGTGGCTGATGATCCTCAGGAATTACACTTGTTATCATGCCAGGGACGAAATAAATCTATTATGCATGCGATGAAGAAAGAATTATTGTCGCAGTTTGATCCACATCAGATTGCAATTTCCGCACGACAGTCTCAGCATGACAGACAGTTCATATTTAATAGTTGGCAAGCGTCGCAGAAATGGTTTAAAAAAGACTAAAATAAGGTAATAGGTTAGAGGCTGTCCGACAACCTCTAATCTGTTACTATAATTGTTAAATATCCTTTCTATGGACAAGTTTTGTTTAACGGTGTTTAGTGAGGATTTATCTTTGCAGTTAAAGAAAAAGGGGGATTGTGAATGAAAGAAGAAATACTATTAAGTGGAAATGATTGGGCATTGTCTTATTTTATGCCGGGAGAAGGCAAAAAAGCAGGAGAAGATAAAAAAGGAAAAGTAGGTATGGATAAATGTAATACTGGGTCAATGAGTTATGGTTGGCTAAAAGCTAATGTTCCTGGAGATGTTCATTTTGATTTGATAAAGAAAAAAATCATTCCTGACCCATATTTTGGGATAAATAATGAAAAGAGCAAGTGGGTATCAGATTGTGAGTGGTGGTACAAAAAAGTTTTTTCTATACCAGAAGACTGGGAAAAAGAAGGAAAAGTTATACGATTGATTTTTGAAGGTGTAGATTACGATGCAGAATTTTGGGTAATGGGTGAATATTTAGGTAAGCATACAAATATGTATACTCCTATAATTTTTGATATAACTAAAATCGTTAAAAATTCCACTGAAATGAATTTATCTGAAATGAATTTATCTGTTTGTATTTCTCCACCCCCAAAGAATAGAATAGAAATCGGAGGAAGAAAGTGCAATTTGGCTTATGGAATAGATTATGCTCCAGTATTGCTTACTATGGGTATCTGGAAAGATGTTAAATTGGTTTGCACAGGAGAAAATTACTTTGAGGATATTTTTATTGAGTCAGAAATAAAGAAAGAAAAAGCACTAATTAAGTTAGAAATGGAAATTATAAATACCTGTAAAAATGATAAAACAGTAGATTTTGAAATAGATATAAGTGGAAAGAATTTTTCTTGTCAATCCTACAAAAAGAAATTTAAAAACAGAGTAAAATCAGGAAAGAATATTATAAAAACAGAGGTAGAAATTCAAAATCCCAAATTATGGTGGCCATGGGATAAAGGTGAGCAAAATTTGTATCAAGTGCAGGCAAAGATTTTTGAAGGAGAAGAAGAGCAGGATTCTGTAGAAAGAATATTTGGCATAAGAGAAATTAGAATGATAAAAAATCCAGATTCTCCTAAAGATAGCTATCCTTTTGTTTTTACTATTAATGGCAAAAAAGAATATATAAAGGGAGCAAACTGGACGAATATAAACCTACTACCCGGGGATTTAAAAGAGGATAAATACAAAAAGCTGTTAAATATGGCTAAAGAAGCAAATATGAATATGCTAAGGGTTCATGGTTGGCATATTATTGAGAAAAAAGAATTTTATAATCTTTGTGATGAACTGGGTATTTTAATTTGGCAGGAATTTAGTTTTTGCAATTTAAACTATCCCCAAGATAAAATATATCTTAAAGAAGTTGAAGAGGAATGTAGCCAAGTAATTAAAACCATTAAAAACCACCCTTCTTTAGTGGTTTGGTGTGCAGGGAATGAATATATATATGGACCCAATAAAAAATTAGTAGATACACTTGAAAGAATTTGTCATAAATATGACTCAAGCAGATATTTTCTTCCACCTTCTGATATTGATGGTTGTTATGACAATTCTTGGAATATTTGGGGAAATAAACTTCGTGATAGTGCAAAATTTGAATATAAAGGTGATTCGCATAGTAATTTGGGTGGTTGGATAGGGGGTGGTTTTCCGCCTATTGAGGCATATACAAAAGATGAATCTTTATTTGTAAGTGAATTTGCTTTTCAGGGAATTCCTGATGTGGAAAACATTAAGAAATTTATTCCAAAAGAAGAACTTTGGCCTGCAGGTTATACCTGGGAATATCATCTTGCCGATATTTCAAAACTTGTATATTATGCATATTACATCAAAACCGGAATTTATGACAAAGAAATTAAATTACAAGAGGCATTTAAGGATTTAGAAGAATTTGTAGAGTATAGCCAGCTTTCACAGGCAGAAGGATATAAATTTGCAATTGAGCATTACAGGAGAAGAAAATATAAAAATAGTGGGTGTATGTTCTGGTGTTTTAATGAACCATGGCCTTCAATAATCTGGAGTATAGTAGATTGGTATTTAAAGCCCAAAAAAGCATATTATGCAGTTAAAAATGCGTATTCACCTCTTTTAGTATGTCTTAAATATACAAAAAAGAAATGGGAAAAATCTGAAAAATTTGAAGCAGAAGCATGGATTGTAAATGATTATTGTGATACATTTAAAAATTGTTTATTAGAAATTAGAATTATTGATGGTGAAGGTAGAGTTGTGGAAGAAAAGCATATTAAAATAGAAAAAATAGAGGAAGATAGTGCCAAACAAGTTTTTAATTTATGTTGGGTTATACCTGAAGAAATAAAAGATAGATTTCAAATATCGCTTAAACTTGTAAATTCAGAGAATTTAGTAATAGCCACAAACAAATATATTTTTTGTAAAGAAAAATAACAAAAGGAGGATACAAAAAATGCGAATTATATATTTTGATATAGATACACTGAGGCCTGATCATCTTGGATGTTATGGTTATGGCAGAAATACTTCACCTAATATAGACAGGATTGCAAAAGAAGGAGTTAAGTTTGAAAATTGTTATGTTTCTGATTCACCTTGTCTTCCTTCAAGATCTGCAATGTTTACGGGAAAATTCGGAATTCATACTGGAGTTGTAAATCATGGTGGCACAGCTGCTGACCCATATATTATTGGACCCAAAAGGGCATTTAATAAAGTTTGGGGATGGGGAGATAATAATAACAGAGAACATTTGACGTTTGTAGAAGCATTAAAAGAAAAAGCAAATTTTTATACAGTTTCTGTTAGTCCTTTTGCAGAAAGGCATGCAGCCTGGTGGTTTTATGCAGGATTTAGACAAATGTTCAATTCAGGAAAACGTGGACAGACAGAATCAGCAAAAGAAATATGTGCGGATGCAATGCCCTGGCTTGAACAAAATGCAAAAAAAGACAATTGGTTTCTTCATATAAATGTTTGGGATCCACATGGACCTTATAGAACAACTAAAGATGAAAGAGTTGATTTAGGTGAGATACCACAGCAGACAAAATGGTTGACAAAAGAATTATTAAAAAAACACAGAGAAAGTTTTGGACCGCATAGTGCAAGAGAAACAATGGGAGTTGGTGATAAAGAGCAGGATAAATGGTATAAAGAAAGTTATCCTGAAATTCCTCTTTCTATTGATTCATTAGATGATTTCTACAAATGGATAGAGTTGTATGATCAGGGAATACGATATGCGGATACTTATTTGGGGAAAATCCTAAAAATTCTTGAGGAAAATAAAGTATTAGAAGATACTGCAATAATTATAACTTCTGACCATGGGGAAAATATTGGAGAATTGAATATGTATGATCACGCAGCTGCTGATTATATTACTAACAGAGTTCCTTTTATTTTAAAATGGCCAGGTTTAAGAAGCAATAAAACAGATATTTCTCTTCATTATCAATTTGATGTGGCAGCGACTATTCTTGAATTAGCGGGTATAAAAATTCCTAATCGGTGGGATGGGAAAAGTTTTTCAAAATCTTTGTTAAAGAATAAGTCAGAAGGACGAGAATTTTTAGTAGTAAGCAATTGTGCATGGACTTGTCAACGTTCAGTTATATCTAAAGATTGGATAATGATAAAGACATACCATGAAGCTTTAAGAGATTTACCAGAAATTATGCTTTTTAATATAAAAGAAGACCCACATGAAATAAATAATCTTGCAAGCAAAAACCCCCAGTTAGTAAATAAATATTTGAAATTACTTGAACAATGGCATAAAGATATGGTAGATTCTTCTGATACAAAAATAGATCCAATGGATACAGTTTTAAAAGAAGGAGGCCCTTTTTGCACAAGGTATGATGCTCAAAAATATGCCAACCGTTTAAATAAAACAGGTAGAAAAAAACATGCTCAGAAAATTTTAGCATGGTTAAAAGAGGGAAAATATTGGGAATAAATAAGGAGGGTGACAATTATGGTAAAGTTGTGTTTGGTGTTAGGCAGTGTATTTATA